>JANQKT010000149.1 GCA_028280965.1 Phycisphaeraceae bacterium | reverse complement strand
CGGTGTGTCGCGGGTGACGCGCAGCGTCCCGTCGGTGCTTCTCGAGTGCCAGCGCGGGACGCTGCGCGTCACCCGCGACGCGCTGTGCTGTTAAAGCACGGCGAAAGCATCGGGCAACTCGTTCGCCAACTCGATCGCTCGCATCCCGCGTGTCCCGTGTTGTTTGGCCCATTGATCCGCGGCCAGGCCGTGCACGTGTGCGCCGAGCCGCGCGGCGTCGAACGTGTCCATGCCCTGGGCCATCAGCGACGCGATGACGCCGGTGAGCACGTCGCCCGAGCCGGCGGTGGCGAGCGCGGGGTTGCCGGTCGTGTTGATCGCGGTGCGCTGGCCGTCGGCGATGACCGTGTGCTTGCCCTTGAGGACGACGACGGCGTTCAGCGCTTTGGCATGAAGCGCCGCGGCTCGGCTGCGCTCCGCGTCATCGCCCGTTGGGTCCGCCTCGATGCCGAGCGCTTGGGACAGCCGCGTGAACTCCCCCGGGTGCGGCGTCAGCACCAGCGGGGCGGCGCGCTGTTTCGCGGCCACCAACGCGCTGGGGCGCTGCGCCAGCAGGTTCAGCCCGTCGGCGTCGAGCACGACCGGCCGGGGCCCGGCGAGCAGCGCTTCGACCAGTTCACCGCGCACCGGCCGCTGACCCAGCCCCGGGCCGACCGCGAGCACCGCCGACCGCTTCGGGTCGGCCAACTCGATCTGCGCGAGCGCATCACCCGGCTCGTCGCCGAGCGCGATGCCGGTGGCGCCCGGCTCGATCGTGAGCACAAACGGCAACACCGCCGGCGGGCAGGCGATCTTGACCAGCCCGGCCCCGCAGCGCAGCGCCGCACGGGCGCAGAGGGCCGGTGCGCCGATCATCGTATCGCAACCGCCGACGATGATGACAGTGCCAAAGGTGCCCTTGTGGCCGTCGGTGGGGCGATCAGGCGGCGCGGGGATGTCGTCCTGGCTGTTCATTGGCTCGGGCTCGCCAATCGGTTGATCCGCGATGCCGCGACGCCGGCGCCGAAGCCGTTGTCGATGTTGACGACGGTGACGCCCGAGGCGCAGGAATTGAGCATGCCCAGCAGCGCCGCGACCCCGCCGAAGGAGGCGCCGTAGCCGACGGAGGTGGGCACGGCGATGACGGGTTTGTCGACCAGCCCGCCGACGACGCTGGGCAGCGCGCCTTCCATGCCCGCGACGACGACGACGACGCTGCCGGCGCGGACCGCGTCGGCCTTCGCGACGATGCGGTGCAGCCCCGCGACGCCGACGTCGTCGATCCGGTCTACCGGCTGGCCCATCGCCTTACACGTCATCGCGCACTCCTCGGCGACCGGCAGGTCGCTGGTGCCCGCGGTGACGATCGGGATCGCTCCCCCGGAAGGTGCCGGGAGGGTGCCGAGGAGGACCGTGCCGCTGAACTGGCCGGCTTCGCAAGGCGTGCCGCTGGATTCGCAATCGGCCCGGATCGCGTCGATCTGCTCGGCGGAAGCGCGCGTGATCAGCACGCTGTCGTGCCGTTCAAGGATCGCGTGCGCGATCGCGACGACCTGGTCGGCGGTCTTGCCCGCGGCGAAGATGACCTCCGCCGACCCGCACCGCCCGGCGCGGTGGTGGTCCACAGTCGCGAAGCCCAGCGGCCGGGACTGCATGGCGTGCAGCTGCGCCGCGGCGTCGGCGGTGGACAAATCGCCGGACGCGACGCGCTGGAGCAGGGATTCGATGGATAGGGATTCGTTCACGGGCACATCGTACCGCGTAGACAATCGATCGATGTTTGAGCGTGTACAAAAAGCCGGTGCTATGCCTGCTATATCGCTAGTAGCGATACGCATCCCAGAATAGAAGCTTGGCACTTGTAAACGAGGCGTACAAGAAGAAGGCAGCCAATACGCCGGCAAATCCGATGGTGAATTGCGTATTGACTAAGCCAAGAATGACGAGAGCAACTGCCAGCAAGAGGCATACGACCATCTTGCATATATGAAAAATCTTGCCCACCCCGACGCTTGCCTTGAAGTTCTTCCAGAATGCTTGGTCATCACGCACGTACTCGACATGGCTATCGGATGCATCATCGGGCGGTTCGTAAACAGAGCGAGTCATAGCTAGAGGTCCTGCATCATTCGTGATTGCGTAGTCGATGAGGCGTATCGGCTTGGGCGCGACTTTTTGTACACGCTCCTTGTCGCCGCTTTGCAGACGACGGCTAAGACCGATCTTGATTCATTCACTCCGCCCACTCGGCCTCGACGACCCTGATCTCCAGGCCCTGCATCAGCGGGAGCATCGTGACCATGTCGTTGAACGTCTCGCCGTCCTTCATCGCCGAGGTGGACAGGGCGATGTGGGTCGCGTCGAAGCCGTTGATCTCGCCCGGGGCCGCGGCGTCGAGGTCGATCCAGTGGTATACGCCTTCATCGCTCGGCAGCCAGGCCTGGGTCCACATGTGGAACCCGAAGACATGCTCGTGCCCGGCGAACTGATCGGCGTAGACCAGACCGGTGACGGTGCGCGACGGGATGCCGGCCCCGCGCAGCATCGCGGCAAGGAGGCAGCCGTGCTCGGTGCAGTCGCCCTGGCCGGTGCGTGCTGTTTCACTTGCGGAAGCGAAGCCGACGGAGAGGTCTTTGGCCTCGATGTGTTCGCGGACAGCGTCCCGGATGGCGGACGCCGCCTTGCGCCTGTCCTCGCCGCCCTGAACAGCTGGGATGTCGATGTCTTGAAGCACTTTCTTGACAAGGTCTTGTACCGCCCCGTCTTCGTGATTCAGCATCGTCGTGGCTTCGAGATAAGCGGAGCCGAACTTGCCCCTGCCCGGCGAGTGGTCTTTGGTGGGGATGTGATGCTTGACCAGGCGATCCAGATCGATCGTCACCCGCAGCGTGTTCTCATCCTTCCACTCGGCCCGCTGATACCCATCATTCACCACCGCGTCGCCCAGCGCCTCCTTCAGCCCCGGCGAGACCAGGTCGAACACGCCGCGTTTCAGGTTGCGCGGGTTCTTGATCGGCTTGTCCGGCGTAATCAGCGACGCCGCGAGCATTTCCGGCGCGTCGAACTCGGCGAGCGCGAGTTCCTTGTCCGCCAACAGCATCTCCATCTCCATGCCCGGCATCATCGCCATGACCTGGCGGACCGGCTGGCCGGCCGCGTCGGTCCACTGCTCGATCTCGATGCCCGGCATGGCGCTTATCGTCATCGCCCACCTGGTTGCGGGCACGACCTTGCCGAAGACCTCGATGTCCGCGGACTGGCCGCGCTTCATCGTGATCTCGACCGGCTGTGTGCCCAGGGAGCTGTCGAGCGTGCGGACGGTGATCTCTTTGTCTCCGCGTGCGATGGCGGCTTCCATGACGGCCGACAGCCCGCCGGGCGTGAGCCATTCGTCTTCGGGCGGGTCGACCTCGCTGGTGTTCTCCCGCCCGGCCGAGGCGGTGGTGAGTTTCCACTTGTCTTCGCCGAAGTCGATGCGCGTTGTTGTCGCCATCGCACCCAATGCCATCGAGCTTTCCGAGCGGACCGGCCTGTGATCAAGTGTCTCGACGAACCTGGACGACTGCTCGATGGCCATATCGAGGTTGCCGCGTTTGATGGCGATCTTCATCTCGCTGGTGTTGATGATCTCTTCGCCGACCTGCTTGAGCGTGATGTGCATGTAGCCGGCTTTTTGCCCGCCCATGTTCATGACGAACCAGGCCTCGTAGGGCTCGATGGCCTGCTTGTCGTCAGCGCGGACAGCGGGCGCTAACAGCAGCAGGAGGGCGAAGAGGGGGGTGAGTTTGGTCAGGTGGTGTTTCATGGTATTTACCCGTTCGGTGAGTTAAGCAGCCGCCGGGCAACGCCCGGGGGTCGGGTTGTCTAACACTTAAGTTATGTCTGGGATTGTTTTCTTTGACCGTCTGCGATGGTTGACCCCCGCGTGTTACGCGGCGGCTACGCATCATCAATCATCGATCACCTTGATCTCCAGGCCCTGCATCATCGGGATGAGCTTGATCAGGTCGGCCTGGTCGTCGTCGCCCATGTCCGAGACGCCGAGGGCGATGTGGCCGGCGGTGTAGCGCCACAGCGCCGCGTCGAGGTCGACCCACCGGCCTTTTCCGTCTTCGTCCTCGATCCAGGCCTGGGTCCACATGTGGTAGACGAACGCGTTGGCCTGCCCGGCGAACTCGTCCTCGCCGTAGGCCAGGCCGGTGACGCAGCGGCTGGGGATGCCGTGTGCCCGGAGCATCGCGGCCAGCAGGACCGAGCACTCGGTGCAGTCGCCCTGGCGCGAGCGGGCGGTCTCGCTGGCGGTCGCGTCGCCGACGGCGAGGGTGACGCCGGTGACGTGCCGGCTGACCCGGCGTTTGCAGGCGTTGGCGACCTGCATGGCGGTGCGCTCGTCGTCGAGGCCGCGGACGGCCTTCTCCGCCAACGCGCGCACCGCTTCGTCTTCGTGGTCGACCATGATCGACGCGGCGAGGTTCGCGTCCGTGGGTTTGTCGTCTTTCTTGACGGCGTTTGCTGCCTCAAGATCCACCGTGACACGCACGCGGCCCGGGCCGAGCTGCTCGACCGATTGATGCGTCGTGTTGATCGGGCCGATCTTGGACTCGCCCGCGTCGTAGTGCAGCTCGTAGACGAGCTTTTTCTGCCGCAGCACATCCTCGATCGGCTTGTCGGGCACGACGACCGACATCCCTGCCATCTCCGGCGGATCAAACTCGGTCTGGGTGACGGATTCGTCGGCGAGCCTGGACAAGAAGGTGACGCCGCCGATGTCAAAAGACAGGCCGACCTCCCTGGCGTCTTCATCGATGTACGAAACGCCTTCGAAGCCCGGCACGATGGAGTAGGTCACGGCCCACTCGGTGGCGTCCACCCCCGAGCCGTCGGCGAGCTTGAAGCGCTGTGCCTTTTCGTCTGCCTTCTTCAGGCCGGTGACATACGGCTGCATCCCGACGAGCGGGTCGAGCGTGTTGAGCTCGATGGTCGTGTCGCCGCGCTTGATCAGGTGTTCCAGCGCGATCGCGGATTGAGCCGCGGTGAGGTAGTCGTCTTCGATCGGCGGGAGCGTGCGCTCGATCGACCGGCCGTTCTGCTCGCTGGTCAGCTCGATGCCGCCGTCGGTGAAGCGGTAGGTCTGTTTGACGGTGTCGCCGCCGGACGCGTTTTCGACGACGATGGTGATGGGTTTGTAGTCGGTCGTTTCGGTCCAGCGCACGCTTGTGCGGGTGTGCAGGAGCTCCCCGCCGTGCGACTCGACGCCGATCTCTTCGTAGCCGCTGAGGATGCGGCCGTCTTCGACGGTCATCCACGCGCGCCAGTAGCCGCTGGGTTGTCCGTCGATGGTGTCGAGGTACCAGTCGTCGTAGGCGTGGTCGGCCGGATCGATGTCGGCCCAGTCGACCGGTTGGCCCGTCGCGCAGTCGGCAGGCTGGGCGCCCGCGTGGGTCGCCAGCAGGAGCAGCAGGGCGGCGAACAGTCGGAAGGGGTTGAGCTGATGCATCGGCTTATGCTACGGCGAGACGGTCTGGGCGGTTCCGGACGTGTAACTGTATGTCAGGAAAGGATTAAGCGGCTGATTGCTGCCCCCGGCCCCGGCTGGTACACTGTTCGGCTCGATTTTCCCAGATTTTAGAACGCCTCGCCCGGCTCGTGGACGGTTCCGCTTGGCTGGGGAGTGACGGGATTGGAAACCACACGATGAGCATTACCGCCGAGAAGAAGAACGAGACGATCGCGGCCTACCGCCGGGACGACAAGGACACGGGCAGCCCCGAGGTCCAGGTCGCGGTGCTGACCGAGCGGATCAAGGAGCTGACCGTGCACCTCAGGGCGCACAAGCACGACTACGCGTCGCGCCGCGGGCTCTTGAAGATGGTCAGCAAGCGTAACCGCCTGCTGAAGTACCTGCGTGAGAACAAGCGTGCGGCCTACCTCGAGCTGATCTCGCGGCTGGGGCTGCGTAAGTAATTTGAGCCTTTGGCTGTTAGCCGTTAGCTGTTAGCCGATGCTTTGGTGCCGAACGAGACGTTTGGACGAAAAGCTAAAGGCTAAGAGCTAACGGCTAACGGTTTTTCCACCGACCCACGGGCCCGCAGTGTTGCGGGCGGGCGGCAGACGACAGTTAGCCATGCGGATCTTGCCTGGGTCCACTCGGTTACCTGTCCTCTGCTTCGCTTGCTGAGCCGCGGGTCGGCCACAACCCGGCGCACCTGACGATTGCGATAGCCACGCGCCGGCGCTATGACAACCGCGCTATCGCAACAAGGAAAAACGATATGTCTTACGAGATCCACCGTGTCGAGCTCGAGCTCGGCGGACGCACGCTGTCCATCGAGACCGGCAAGATCGCCAAGCAGGCCGACGGCGCCGTGCTCGTCCAGTACGGCGAGACCGTCGTGCTCGGCACCGCGGTCCACTCCGACCCGCGTCCGGGCCTGGACTTCTTCCCGCTGACCGTGGACTACCGCGAGAAGATCAGCGCCGCGGGCAAGTTCCCCGGCGGGTTCCGCAAGCGCGAGGGCGCACCGAACCAGAAAGAAATCCTCACCATGCGGAACATCGACCGGCCCATCCGGCCGCTGTTCCCCAAGGGCTACATCGACGAGGTGCAGATCCAGTGCTGGGTGCTCGCGTACGACGGGCAGAACGAGCCGGACGTCCTCGCGGGCATCGCGGCCTCGGCGGCGCTGTCGATCAGCTCGGTGCCGTTCCAGGGCCCGGTCGGCAACGTCCGCGTCGGGCGGGTTGATGGCGAGCTGGTCGTCATGCCCACCGCGGCGCAGGACGCCTACTCGGACCTCGACATGCTGCTCTGCGGCCACGAGGACGGCATCAACATGATCGAGGTCGGCAGCTACGAGATCTCCGAGAAGGAGATCAACGAAGCCGTCGCGTTCGGCTACGAATCGGTCAAGGCCATCACGCAGCTGATCAAGGACCTGCAGGCCAAGTGCGGCAAGGAGAAGGTCGGCGGGCCGGTAATCGTCCCCGACGAGATCGCGCAGAAGGTCGAGTCGCTGCGCGACGGGCTGCGGCAGGCCAAGAGCGGCGGCAGCAGCAAGGCCGAGCGCGCCGACGCGGTGCGCAAGGTCAAGGAAGAGTTCATCCAGAACAACTACCCCGAGCCGGACGAGTCGGCGACGTACGCCCAGTTCCAGGCCCACCAGCAGACGATCCGCACCGTGAAGGTCGCGATCCACGACCTGGAGGAAGTGATCACCCGCGAGATCATCCGCAGCGGCAAGCGGACCGACGGGCGCGCCGCCGACGAGCTGCGCAACATCGAGTGCGAGGTCGGCATCCTTCCGCGCGTGCACGGCTCGGGCCTGTTCACCCGCGGCGAGACGCAGTCGCTGGTCACCGCGGTCTTGGGCACCGGCAAGGACGAGCAGATTGTCGATGGCCTGGGCGCCGAGTACTCGGAGAAGTTTTATCTGCACTACAACTTCCCGCCGTTCTCGGTCGGCGAAGCCAAGCGCATCACCGGCCCGGGCCGGCGGGAGATCGGCCACGGCAAGCTGGCGGAGAAGGCGCTGCTGCCCGTGCTGCCCGCGGTCGAAGACTTCCCCTACACCGTCCGCCTGGTCTCGGACATCATGGAATCCAACGGCTCGTCGTCGATGGCCTCGGCCACCGGCGGGACGCTCGCGCTGATGGACGCCGGCGTGCCGATCACCGCGCCCGTCGCCGGCATCTCCGTCGGGCTCATCCAGGCCGACGAAGCGGGCCAGGAGGACGTCTTCCTCACCGACATCCAGGGCGAGGAAGACCACTACGGCGACATGGACTTCAAGGTCACCGGCACGCGCGAGGGCGTCACCGCGGTGCAGATCGACATGAAGATCCGCGGGCTGACGCTCGGGCAGGTCGAGAAGGCGTTCGAGCTGGCGAAGAAGAACCGCATCGAGATCATCGAGAAGATCGAGGCCGCCATCCCCGAGCCGCGCAAGGAGCTGTCGCCCCACGCGCCGCGCATGCTGACGACCAAGATCAACCCGGACAAGATCGGCAAGCTGATCGGCCCGGGCGGCAAGATGATCCGCGCCCTGGAAGAGTCCACCGGCGCGAAGATCGAGATCGAGGAAGACGGCACGATCTTCATCTCCGCGGTCGGCGCCGGCAAGGCCGAGAAGGCCCTGGAGCAGGTCGAACAGATCGGCGCGGAAGTGCAGCCGGACAAGATCTATACCGGCAAGGTCACGTCGATCAAGGATTTCGGCGCGTTCATCGAGGTCATCCCCGGCCAGGACGGGCTGTGCCACATCTCGGAACTCACCGAGGGCTACGTGGACAAAGTCACCGACATCCTCAAGGTCGGCGAAGAGGTCCGCGTGAAGGTCATCCTCGTGGACGATACCGGCCGGGTGAAGCTGTCCCGCAAGCAGGCCTACAAGGAAGAAGGCATCGAGGACCCGTTCGCCAACCGTGAGCGCTCCGGCGGCGGCGACGGCGACAAGGGCGGGCGCGAAGGCGGGGGCAAGCGCCGTCGCGGCGGCCGCGGCCGGGGCCCGAAGGGCGACAAGCCCCAGGGCGACGGCGGCGGCGACAACGCCGGCGACGCCAACACCGGCGGCTACGAAGGCATGGCGGACGGGAACGAGCCCGATGCCGAGCCCGCCGGCGCGGAAAGCTGACCCCGCCTGGCACACATCAACCCAACCCAAGCCGCGGCAGAGCAAGGCGGCGCCGCGGTTTTTTCATGCGCCTGCCCATGTCAAAAAGGGTGGGCTTTAACGCCTGCGCCCCTCCCCCAAAGGGCGTGTTCGGCCGCAATCGCTCACCCCCGCGCCGCCCCGGCCCCCACGCGTGGTTGACTTCCCTCGATCCGCCACCCGCCGGCCCAATCGATCAGGAACCCAGACATGCAGCGCATCAAACCCATCCTCCCCGCGGCGACCCTCGCCGGCACGCTCACCTCGCTCGGGCTATTGGGCCTGACGATCCAGCCCGGCTCGATCGCGCTGCTCGCCCTGGGCAGCGCGATGATCGCCGCCCGCCGCTGAGTGGATCGAGCCGGAATAATACGGGTTTTGCGCGGTTGATCATGCGGGCGGTTCGCCCGGTTGATTTTCTGTCACGTCCAAGGAGCCCGTCATGCGTCCATCCCGCGTTGCTTTGCTCGGTTCTGCCCTCGGCCTGTGCGGGTTGCTTCTCGCCGGCTGCACCTTCTTCGGCGTCCCGACCGGCCAGGAACGCACCGAGGCCGATGCGCTCGAGCAGGAGATCGCCGGCTACCAGGGCTGGAAGACGCCCGACTGGGTCGAGGGGTACAACGAGAGCGTCCACCCGCTGCCCGCTTACGTGAAGTACTACGTGAATGACATCGGGATGAGTGATATCGACGACCCGCCGAACGGCTCGGTCTTCGTCAAGGAACAGTTCGATGAAGACAAGCAGTTGATCGGCCTGACGGTCATGAAGAAGATCGACGGCTACGACCCGGAGAACAAGGACTGGTTCTGGGCGATCGCCGACGCGTCGGGCGGCGTGACCAACGCCGGCCGGCTCAACTCCGCCTGGACCAGCAACTGCATCAGCTGCCACAAGAAGGGCGACGGCGGCGGCGACCTGCTGTTCGTCAACGACTGATCCGTATCGGATGAGCTGTTGTCGAATCTCTCACGCCCACGGCGTGCCTGCCCGGAGGCATGCCGTGGGATACCGTTCGCACAGAACACCTCGATCCAGCGGCCCGAGATGTGGATAACTCTTATCGGCCGCCTTCAACCCCGAATCCCGACTCACGAACCCGCGTTCAGGGCTTTCAGCGGGCTCTCACGGCGCGATCTGTGAAAAAATAGGGTGTTTCACTGGGCGCGAACATTGTTAGGGATTATCATACAGTTGGCGCGTGGAGTTCACTTCAACTTCCTCCTGCGTCGGGGGTGATGCGGCACCACCCCGAGTCAGCGTGCCGCTTTTGTGAGTGGGGCCCGCCGGTTCATCTCTTGTGAACCCGCCGGCGGGCAAGGGTGTGCGAGTTGTTGCGTTAATCACTTAACCCTGATTGCATCAGACTATCCCTGTATCGACGCAGGGAGCGGTTGTGATCACGCCCCGGACGGGTCTGCACGCCCACCACCTTTCTCTGTTTTTCAGGAGTTGCTCATGTCGATTCATGGCGAAGTCAAATGGTTCGATCCCAAGAAGGGTTACGGCTTCATCGTCGGGCCCGAAGGCCAGGACGTCTTTGTCCACTTCAGCCAGATCCTCGGCGACGGCTTCCGCTCGCTGAAGGACGGCGAGCAGGTCGACTACGAGCTGGTCGAGGGCGACAAGGGCCTGCAGGCCCGCGAGGTCAAGCGCTCGGAGGCCAACGCGACCAGCGGCCCGGCCGACGCCGCACCGGCCCCCGCGCCCAAGCAGGCCCGTCAGCCGGCCTGACCCACGCGAACCGGACACGCCAACAGACCGTTGGACCCCAGGCGGGCCGACGGGGTGGGCGGTCAGGGACAAGACCGACCGACGCGCGCCGGGTGGGGCGCGTGCCGGTCGGTTTGCTGTTTCAATGGCGTGGTAACCGCGCTGTTGTGTATCAGGCCCGACGCCGGCGGCCGACGCAGGCCCCGGCCAGCATCAGCAGCACCGCGCCCGACGGCTCGGGCACGCTCTCCGCGGCGCTCGGCCCGGTGAACGCGGCAAAGGCCAGGCCGTAGTCGGCATCATCGACGTCGCCGTCGCCGTCCAGGTCGGCGGCCGGGTTGCTCGTGGCGATGTAGGGCCCGCTGAACGCCCCGAAGAGCAGGCCGAAATCCGCGTCGTCCGCATCCCCGTCGCCGTCGAGGTCGCCGGGCGTCGTCGAATAGGCGGCGAGCGCTTCGAGCCAGACCGAGTCGGCCCTATACTGCAGCGCGAACAACGCGCCGCCGTATGGAAGATCGGGCAGCTGCACGTTGTCGAACACACCAGTGGCCGAGCCGGCGGTCAGGACGGTCAGTGTCTCGCCTGATGCGATATGAAACCCGGGTGCGAGTTGGACGTCCAGCGTCCCGCCGAGGGCTGCCTCGCCGACGACCTCGATCCGCCCGCCGGTGAAGATATTGATAGTCCCCTCGTTGTTCAGCCCGTCGCCGAGGAAGCGCAGGCCCGCTTCGCCGTTCAAGGTTTCATGGACTTCGAGCGTGCCGAGGTTCCGCGTGGTCGCGCCGTCGCTGCCAACCCAGCCGATGCCGGTGTCCCCGCCGACGACGGTGATGCCGGTGTCGATGAGCAGCTCGCTGCCGGTGGTTGAGAACGCGCCGATGCCGGATGAACCAAAGCGGACGGTACCGCTACCCGTGAGCGAGGCAGCGCTAGCAATCCGCAGCTCGCCGTGGCGGATAAGTTCCCCGGTGCTCAGCACCACACCACCGAAGATCTCTATCTCGCTGCCCTGTAGCGTGACCGTGCCTTCGATGCCGGCAGTGGTATAAGAGGATCGGATCAGTGTGTTGATCGCCAGGGTCAGGTCGCGGAGGATTTGCTCCGAGTTAGGGAAGTTGCTCGAGCCGCCAAGGATGACCAGGCGCTGGTCGGGCCCGCCAACCAGCGAGCCGTTGTTGAGGACCAGGGGTTGGTCACCGATCGTTTCGTTGCTGGAAGCGCGCAACTCCAACGTCTGGACCGCGGCGGGCAGGTTCCACGATTGACCCGCCAGATCGGCTGAGCGTGTGAGGGTGATCTGTCCGCCTGGCCCGGTGATCTGCGGCAGGGTGGCGGGGTTCATCGGCTGGTTGATGTTGAGCGTGCCCTGGTCCAGCGTAACCGGCCCGAGCAACAGGGCGCCGTTGATCAGGTCCAGCTGTGCGTCCGGTCCGATGGCCACGGGCGCGCGCACCTCAACGCCGTCCAGGGTCGCCCGGACCGAGGAGAAAGAGGAGGGGTACGTTTCGACGCGCAGCGGGGTCGCGTCGGGCGAATCGATGACCCCGCCCAGGACCGTCCCGCCAAACAGCGTCCACTGCGTCAACGGATCGCTGGTGAGATCGATCGTTCGGCCGGTGTTGTCGAGCGTGGCGTTGCCCGCCAGGCCCCAGCCGCTGTTGACGCGGGTCAGCCCGGCGGCGGGCAACTGGTCGCTTGCCCGGTCGGCCGTGAAGACCACCGTGCTGTTGGTAACCGAGACCGCGTTGCCGATGATCGTCGGGTCTTCCCAGAGCAGTTGGCCGCCGTTGACCGCTATGCCGCCGTTGTTGGTGATCGTGCCGAGCAGCCAGAGCTGGCCACCGGTGTCGGCGGTGATCGTCCCCCCGGCCGTGTTGGTCCCGCCGTTGACCACCAGCCGCCCGCCATTGCTCGCGTGCATCTGCCCGTGCTGGGTGAAGTCATCCACGCGCAGCAGCCCCCGGTCCTCGGCCGCGAGCAGGCCTTGATTCACCGCCTGGTCCGGCAGGGTGACTGTCTGCCGGCGGGCCAGGACCGTGCCGAGGTTGAGCAGGCTGACCGTGTTGCTCGATGCGTTGAACGGCCGGATATCAATCATCGTCCCTTCGTTGCGGAGCTCCGACCCCACGGCCGACTCATACCGACTTAATGAATTCACACTGGTGACGGTCATACCCGCGGCGATGGTCAGGTCGCCGTTGAGATGCACCCGGTCTTGCAGCCGCAGTTCGCCGGTGCCGCCGAGGGTCTGATCGCCGTTGAAGGTCAGGTCGTCGCCGTTGAACAGGAAGTCGCGGTTGATGGTCAGGCCGCCGGCGACGTTGACGTCGGCAAACCTCCCCTGGATATCGGCGTCGATGTCGAGCACGACCCCGTCGTTGAGGTTGAGGGTGTACAGCTGTCGCCCGCTAAAAACACTGAATAGTTTTACACCGTCGAGACCGACGATCGCCCCGCCGTTGATGGTCGAGGACTCGAGTTGCAGCGGGCCGGTGGTCTGGTCGAGCGTCCAGGTGTTGCCGGCGTTGTTCACTGTGGCGTTGAGGCTGAAGATCCCGCTGCCCTCGGCGACGAGCGTGCCCAGGTCGGCCGGGCTGAACGTGCCGCCGAGGCTGAACAGCCCGCCGTCTTCGGCCAGGAATGTCCCGGGGTTGGACCAGCCGCTGTCCCAGTTCGCGCGGAAGATCCCACCCTGACGGGCGGCAAACGTGCCGTGGTTGATGAGGTTGTTGTTGCCCACGAACAGGTCGGGGTTCAGTTCTGATGCGTCACCCTCGGCCGCGATCACGCCGTAGTTGATCAGGGTGTCCTGCTGGAACGATCTGTTGAACGAGATGCCCGGGTTGCTCGGCCCACCGTCCCGATTGCCGACGATCTCGATGCCGCTCATCACGGTCAGCTGCTGGGTAGCGCCGGGCCCGCCGGCCTGGGCGTTGATGCGGATGTCGCCGGTGTTGAAGAGGTTGATCCGCCCGGCCCCGCTGAGTGTGTTCAGCCCGAGGAACTCCAATTGGCCATAGACATCGACCTGCGCGTTGTCGAGAGTGAGGTTGTTGATGACCGAGGCGGTGGTGCCGTCGGGGATGACGGTGGTGCCGGTCAGGGTCTGGTTGTCGTAGGTCTGGGCGGGCGCGGGGCATGGGCACAGGGCTGTGATGGCGAGCGTCGCCGCGGCGGGGGTGGGTCCTCGGAATACGGGCATGGCTCTTCCCTCGTCAAGACACGTGTGCCGGGCGGATCGACACCGGGCCGGGCACGGATGGAAGGCTCAAGTATACCGTGCAGGTGAGCAGTGCCAACGCCTTGGTCGCCTGTGTCGGCTGCCCGTGGCGGGTCCGTATGAAAAAGTGGGGCGGGCGTCCCGCCTGAAACCCCAGTTATTCAAACGGACGCACTACCGGCTGCCCCGGATAGTGCGCGTGGCCGGTGCAGGAAAATGGGAGCCGGTTTGGAGGTGGTCGGTGTTTTGGGTTAGCAGGCGTTGGTGGCGGGGCGAGGCCGATCGGTTGTGCGCGCGGATTGGGGGTCGTGGTTATTGAGAGGGGCAGAAGGCCCGGGCAGTGAAGGCCGGGTGAGCGGGGCGGATCCCACGGCTTGCCGGCGCGCAAAGTGCCGCCACGCCGTGGGCATGGCGG
>JANQKT010000158.1 GCA_028280965.1 Phycisphaeraceae bacterium | reverse complement strand
AAGCCGTTGTTGTTCCCGCCGACCAGGTTCGAGGCGCTGCCGGTGTAGGCCGCGTTCGCGTTGCCGTCGATGTAGATGCGGAAGTTGTTGCTGCCCAGCAGGCCGTTGCTGATCCCGGTCGTCCACCAGCGGGTGATCGCGCCCGGGCCGCTGTCTTCAAAGAGCACGAACTCCTGCCGGCCCTGGTTCGTCTCTTCGCGGATGTAGTTGCCGAAGTCAACGTTGCGCATACCCCACGCCCCGCCGAGCTGGCTGCCGTTGGGCGTGCCGTTACGCGTGTCGTGGCTCGAGGCCTGCAGCTGGGTGTACGCGCTGCCGATCGGGAAGACGGTCAGGTTGTCGCGGTCGGCGAGCTCATCGGCCAGGCTGCCGATGGTCACCTGAGCAAAAGAGGTAGGGGACAATACCGCAGCGGAGAGCAGCGAGACGGTCGAGAGCGCAGCGGGACAAACAGCGCACAGACGAAAAGACGGCATTCAAGCCTCCTGAATTTTTATTGCCCTCCTTCACAAGGACGGGAAAAGTCTAATCGATCCCCAGGGCTTTTCCAATAGTCTCAGCCCATTTTCTGATTTTCAGTTCGCCCAATAGTAAAAACCCACGCTCAACGAGCGTGGGTTTGTATGGGCTGGATGAATCATGCGGGTCAGATCTTGTAGGAGCCGGGCCTACGCACATCCGGGAACGGCAGGTTGACCGGGCCCGGCTGCGGGCCATTGGCATCGATGCCACCCGGACGCAGCTTGAGATTGGATTTGACCAGGTAATCGAAGGTCAGCTCTTTGCCCGAGTAAGCGGCCTCTCGGCCGAGGATGCAGGTCATCGACGAGTCGGCGACCTCCTGGATCTCCATCACCGGCTTGCCATCGACGATGCCTTTGAGCAGCTCCTTGTGCTCCTCGACGTACGGCTGGTTGTTGCCCCGCCGACCGGTGTTGCGCTTGACGATCTGGCCATCGTGCGTCTTCGCGATCCAGGCGGTCCGCCCGGGGTTGGGCTTGAGGTACAGCTCGCCCTTCGTGCCGACCCAGCGGTTCTCGACCTTGTTGGTCGCGCCCTGGTACTGCCGGCCCATGAACGAACTGCGGATGCCGTTGGCGTACTCGAAGTGCACGTCGAAGTGGTCGTAGACATTGCCGAACGCCGCGTCGGTGCGCGAGATGCGGCCGCCGGACGCGTAGGCCTTGACCGGGTTGGCGTCCATGGACCAGTTGATCGCGTCGATATTATGGATCGACTGCTCGGCGATCAGGTCGCCGGACAGCCAGGTGAAGTACAGCCAGTTGCGCATCTGGTACTCCATCGGCGTCCAGGGCGGGGTGCCCTTGCCGCGGTGCCACAGCGTCCCGCCGCAGTAGTACTGGTAGCTGGCCATGATGTCGCCGATGATCCCGTTCTGGAGCTGGTCGATCGCGTCCTTGTACGAGTTTTCCCGGCGGTACTGCGTGCCGGACACGATCGCCAGGCCCTTGTTCTTCGCGATGTTGCCCGACGCGAGTACGTGGTGGTAGGTGTCCGCATCGACGCACACCGGCTTCTCGACGAAGCTGTGCTTGCCGTTGTTGACCGCCTCGCGCAGCGTCAGGTAGCGCAGGCCCGGCGGGGTCGCCTGCACGACGACATCCACGTCCGGGTTGGAGCAGAGCTTCTTGTACGCGTCCATGCCCGAGAACTGGCGGTCCGGTTTCACGTCGAACCGGTTCTTCGGGCCCCACGCCTCGCCGAGTGCTTTGGTGCTGTCGGCGACGCGCTCGGGCGCGAGGTCCGCGACCGCGGTCAGCTTCATCGGGATGCCGAGTTCTTCGGCGGCCTGAAGGCAGTTGCCCACCGCGCCCGACCCGCGCCCGCCGGCGCCGACGACGCCCAGCCGCAGCTCCTGGTTGCCCGCCTGGGCGTAGGCGCCGGTGGTCAGCAGGCCGAGGTTGGCCGCCGCCGCCGTCGCCGCGAGACCGGCCGAGCCCTGCTTCACAAAGGACCGGCGGGAAATGGCACTGTTCTTCGATTCGCTCATCATCCAATTCCTGGTTACGGGCCGCTGGCCCTGGTATGTTCTTCCTTCTTATCCAAAGTGTATCAGCCGATGCCCAAGACCTCGGCCATCTGGTTCCGCACGGTCTTAAGCCGCTCCACGCCGCCACCACCGACCTCGGCGGTGAACCAGCCGGTGAAACCGATCTTCTCCAGTGCCTTACGCACATCGCCCCAGGGCAGATCGCCCTTTCCGATGTCCGCCCAGGCGTTGCGTGCCCGGCTGTAGCCCTTCATGTCGAACTTCACAGCCCGTCGGCCGAAGGTCTCGATCCAGTCGCCGGGGTTGCCGTACTTCCAATGGTTGCCGATGTCGTGATACATGCCGACCCACGGGCTGTTAAACGCGTCAACAAACGCGGCCCAACGGTCGGCGGACTGCTCGGGGCCCTTGTCGTGGTCGTAGAACATCCGGTTCCAGACGTTCTCGAAGAGGATCGGCTGGCCGAGCGCCGCGGCGAGCGGGACCGCCTTGCTGATGCCTTCGATCGCGCGCTCGGTGACTACGTCCGCCGGCCCGTCGCCGGCCTGCCCGGGCACGGGCAGGACGCCGGAGCCGCCGGCCGCGTGGCTGACACGGATGCAGTGCAGGAGGTTGTCGAGCGCCTGCTCGCGCTCGTTCTCGTTCGCGCTGGTGAAGCGCTGCCGCCAGTGGTCGTGGTTGATCGCGTTGTGGACGAAGACGCCGGACTCGGCGACGGCGGCGCGGGCCTGGTCGGCCGTGATCGAGCCGGCCTCGTCCAGATCAACACCGTCGAAGCCCGCCTCGCCCGCGAGCTTGAGGCGCTCGGCTAGCGAGAGCTTCCTGCCGCCGACGTCTTTGGTGATCATCGTCAGCTTGCACGACAGCAGGTAGCGGTGGTTCATCTGCGGGCGCGGGATCGTGTGTGTGTTCTCGGCGTCCTGGGCTTTGGCCGCACCGGCACCGGTCAACGCGATCGGCAGCGCCGCCCCGCCCGCGAGGACCTGCCGACGTGTCACATTGCTGGCCATCGTGCTGCTCCGTCCGATGATGAAACCGGCATCATACCGGCCCGGACGGTAAGGATGCGGCAGATGCATCCGGATTACAGCCGTTGCAAGACCGATGGTTCGCCATCGTTAGCCGTCGCCTGCAAGACGACGCGTGATCGCGTAACCGCGCATTCGCGTGATCGTCCAAACGGCAAACCGCGTCGCCTTGCAGGCGACGGCTAACAAGGCCATTCAACCCACAGCTGGTACACACAATCAGATATGGATCGCCCGCCCGGCGACGCCCAGCGCCGCCTCCTTGACCGCTTCTGACAGCGTCGGGTGGGCGTGGCAGGCCCGGGCGATGTCCTCGCTGCTGGCAGCGAACGCCATCGCCGTCGCGCACTCGGCGATCAGGTCGCCCGCGCTGTCGCCGATGATGTGCACGCCCAGCACCCGGTCGGTCACCGCGTCGGCCAGGATCTTGACCCAGCCGTCGGTGTCGTCGTTGGCCCGCGCCCGGCCGTTGGCGAGGAAGGGGAACGCGCCCTTCTTGTAATCGATGCCCTCTTCCTTAAGCTGTTCCTCGCTCTTGCCCACGCTCGCGATCTCCGGGTGCGTGTACACGATCGACGGGATCGTGTTGTAGTCGATGTGCCCGCCCCCGGAGGACCCCGACACCTTCGCCGCGATGTTCTCAACGCAGGCGATGCCTTCTTCCTCCGCCTTATGCGCGAGCATAGGGCCGGGGATGACATCGCCGACCGCGTAGACGCCCTCGACACCGGTCTCGAACTTGCCGTTGACCTCGATCTGCCCGCGCTGGTTCGGCGTGATACCGATCTGGTCCAGCCCCAGCCCCTCGGTGTTCGGCTTGCGGCCGACAGAAACAAGAACACGATCTGCTTTCACTGGCCCGGCGTCCTTGATATCGATCGTCACGCCGCCCTTGTCCGACGACACGCCCTGCACGGCGCTGCCGAGCATGAAGTCGATGCCCTGTGATTTGAACGCCTTGTGCGCCGCCTTGGCGAGCTCGGCGTCCATGCCGGGCATGATGCGGTCCAGATATTCGATGACGGTGACCTTCGACCCCAGCCGCCGCCAGACGCTGCCGAGCTCGAGGCCGATGACGCCCGCGCCGATGACCGCCAGGTGCTCGGGCACATCTTCATAACTCAGCGCCTCGGTCGAGGTATCCACCAGCGGGTCGTCGAGGCTGACGCCGAGGATCGTCGTCGGCACCGAGCCGGTCGCGATGAGGACGTGGGTCGCGTTGATCGTGTCTCCGCCGACCGTCACGGACTTGCCCGCGGTCAACGCGGCGTGGCCGTGATAGACCCTGACCTTGTTCTTCTTCATCAGCCCCGCGACGCCGGTCGTCAGCGATTTCACGACCTTCTCTTTGCGTTTCATCATCGCCGACAGGTTCAGGTCGATCGCCGAGACCTCGATCCCGTGGGCGAAGAAGTGCTTGGTCGCGTCTTCGTACTTGTGCGAGGACTCGAGCAGCGCCTTGGACGGGATGCAGCCGACGCGGAGGCAGGTCCCGCCGAGCTGCTTTTCTTTATCGACGATGGCGGTGTCGAGCCCGAGCTGGGCGGCGCGGATCGCGGCGACGTACCCGGCCGGGCCGGCGCCGATGACGAGCAGGTCGTGGGTGTGGGTGGGCATGGCGTGCTCTAAAGGGAAGCGGACAGCGGCAGGATAGCATGACCGGCAATAGAAGAAGCCCACGCCGTCACGGCGTGGGCTTCGGATCAATCTTCAACTGCTCTGTCTTACTCCGCCGGCCAGTCGTCCTGCTTCATCTTGTCCTGCACGTTCGGCGTGTGTAGGCCCCAGTGGCGCGTCACCTGGCGCATGATCGGGGCAAAACGGATCCGGCCGCCCTCGGCGATCGGGGCGTCCAGGTCGCGGTCGTGATACAGGTACGCGAACCGCCGGAGGAACGCGTTGGTGCGGTACACCCGCCGGGCTTCTTCCGCGCCGTCCCAGTCCGGGTGACGGGCGACGTAGTCCGGCGGCATCTGCTTCGGATCGAGTTGGATATGCGGGAAACGCGCGTCCGCCGCGTAATACGCCGCGGTGATAAAGAACATCTGCCGCGACGCCATGTGCTCGATGTTCCACCGCGGCGTGTGCGTCCCGTTGGCCGGCTTGTGGTTCATCTGGTTGACCGAGAGTTCTTCAAAGACCGGCGTGAACCTGCGACTGGTCGCGTCGAGGTCGTCGTAGAGCTGCTTCATCGCGTCGGGCATCTGCCAGGGCGCGTCGGCGTGCTCGATGAGGATCGGGCCGTCTTCATCGACTTTTTCGCCCGCGATCAAGGCGGTGGTGTTGCCGATGGCCTTGCGGGTTTTGATGTCGCCGACGACGCGGGTGTCGCCAGCGATATAGACCATGCCAGCATCCCATTTTTGGGCAATCCATTTGATCCGTTCAGCACCAATCACGTCGACATCATTCACGGCAATAACTGCGATATCCACCGATGACTGCTTCGCTTTCTCTAACGCCCTGACTGAGCCATACACCACCGATACGCCATCGGCATGAACGAAGCCAAGCGCCTGACCATCTATCGGCCATGCCGAAAAACGGACTGCATGCGATGTATTCGTGCCATCGGCTGACCATACTTGAGCCGACGAATCATTGGGCTTGCGATCGAGCCTTACGCTGTAGTGCTGATCCGCACGAACGCGCACCAATCCATGCTTCTCTTCGCCGTCCCACCAAGACACGTCAATGTCGCCTTCTTCACCAAAGATAACTTCCAAACTCGCCCCGCCGAGCGTCTGGTCCGGCTTGTCGATCCCCGGCACCTCGGCGGCGCCCGGGCCGATCGCAACTGTAAAACCCCAGTACGTCTCGATTGAGATCGTCTGGTTCGGCCACGTGCGGAACGCGGCGGGCAGGTGCTGGTGGTCTTGCTCTTTCTCTTGAGCGAACACCGGGCCGGCGGGCCACAGCATCAGCGTGGCGAGCAACAAGCAAAAAAGAGGACGTACGAACATGCTGCACCTTTCAGTGAATGCCGAATCGGTTGAGCCCCATGGTTGCCAGCGGACGGTCCCACCCATCCTGGACCAAGGCGCATCATAGCCTCTATGCACCGCAAAGAAGCCCACGCCATGACGGCGTGGGTTTCGGGGTGTGTAAAAAAGTTTCGATCGCGTCCTACGCCTCGATCAGCATCCGCGACGGGTCTTCGATCGCTTCCTTGATCGTCTTGAGGAACGTCACCGCCTCCCGGCCGTCCACGATGCGGTGGTCGTAGGTCAGCGCGATGTACATCATCGGGCGGACTTCGACGACCTCCTTGCCTACTTCGCCGACGGCGATCGGCCTTCGGACGATGCCGTGCATGCCGAGGACGCCGGACTGGGGCGGGTTGACGATCGGGGTGGACAGCAGGCTGCCGTAGACCCCGCCGTTGGTGATGGTGAAGCTGCCGCCGGTGAGGTCGGCCATGGCGAGCTTGTTGTCCTTGGCCTTGACCGCGTACTCACCGATCGCTTTCTCAACGCCGGCGAAGCTCAGGCGCTCGGCGTTGCGCAGGACCGGGACGACCAGGCCCTTGCCCCCGCCGATGGCGATGCCGATGTCGTAGTAGTTCTTGTAAATGATGTGGTCGTCGCGGACCTCGGCGTTCACCGCGGGGAACTGCTTGAGCGCCTCGATCGATGCTTTGACGAAGAAGGACATGAAGCCGAGCTTGACGCCGTGCTTCTTAACGAACTGGTCCTGGTACTGCTTGCGCAGGGCCATGACGCTGGTCATGTCTACTTCATTAAAGGTCGTGAGCAGCGCCGCGGTCTGCTGGGCGTTGACGAGCGCCTTGGCGATCGTCCGGCGGAGCGGGGTCATCTTGACGGCTTCTTCGTCGCGGGCGCCGGCGGAAGGGGTGACGGGTGTTGATGTGGTCGAACCCGCCCCGACGCTGCGCTCTGGGGCGGCTTGGGGTGTGGTGCTGCCTGTTTCGAGATGTTTGAGGACGTCTTCTTTGAGCAGGCGCCCGCCGGGGCCGGTGGCGGCGATGTCCGATGCGTTCAGGCCGTGCTGGTCGAGCAGGGCCTGGGCGGCGGGCATGATCTTGGGTGGATCGGTTGAAGCACCCGACCCGGCGCTGCGTTCTGGGGCGGCTTGTTCAACAGACTCCGCCTGGCCGTTACTGGTCGGCTTACTGCCCACGGCGCCTTCTTCAATATGAGCGATCACATCGCCGACGCGCGCGGTGTCGCCGGCCTGCATCAGGATCTTGACCAGCGCGCCCGCGGAGGGTGAGGGCAGCTCCTGGTTGACCTTATCGGTTTCGAGTTCGACCAGCGGCTGATCGATGCTGATCGCTTCGCCTTCTTTGACCAGCCATCGGCCGATCTCGACTTCGGTGACGGACTCGCCGACCTCGGGGACTTTCAGTTCGGTGGGCATCGGTCTTTTAAGCTCCGAGGCGTGCGGGTGCGGGGTGGGGATGGTATCAGGTTCACGCCGGCTTCTTACTTCGGGATCGGCACAGCGGCGGCGGGCTCTTCGATCGTCTCGCCGAAGGCCTCGGCGAGCAGGACCTCCTGCTCGAGTTTGTGCGCCGCCTTGGACCCGGTCGCCGGGCTGGCGGAGTGCTTGCGCGAAGCGACGAACAGCTCGCGGTCGCCGAGGAACTTCTCCTGCAGGAACCGCTGGAGGAAGAACGGCCAGGCGCCCTGGTTGCGCGGCTCGTCCTGCACCCAGACCAGCGGGATGTCCTTTCGGTACGCCGCGATTGATTCCGCGAGCATCCGACGGGGCAGCGGGTAGAGCTGCTCGAGCCTGAGGATCGCCAGGTCGTCGCGGCCCATCTTCTCCCGGCGGTCGATCAGGTCGTAGTACACCCGCCCGGTGCAGAGCAGGATGCGTTCGACCTTGTTCGGGTCGGCGTCGCTGTCCGCGATGACCCGCTGGTAGGTGCCGCGGCCGAGGTCGCCAAAGCTCGAAACGCACTTGGGGTGGCGCAGCAGCGACTTGGGCGTCATCACGACCAGCGGCTTGCGCCACTTGCGCATGACCTGTCTGCGGAGCAGGTGGAACATCTGCGCCGGCGTCGTCGGCTGGCAGACCTGGTAGTTGTCTTCCGCCGCGGACGTGAGGAACCGTTCGAGCCTTGCCGACGAGTGCTCGGGGCCCTGGCCCTCGAAGCCGTGCGGCAGCAGCATGACCAAGCCAGACAGCCGTTTCCACTTGTCTTCCGCGGACGCGATGAACTGGTCGATGATGACCTGCGCGCAGTTGACGAAGTCTCCAAACTGCGCCTCCCACATCACCAGCATGTCGGGCCGGTCCAGCGAGTAGCCGTAGTCAAAGCCCAGCACGCCGGCCTCGGACAGGGGCGAGTTGAAGATATCGATGCTCGCCTGCTCGGACGACAAGTGCTGGAGCGGGAAGTGCTCGTGGCCGTCCTTCACGTCGTGCAGCACCGCGTGGCGGTGTGAGAACGTGCCGCGCTGCGCGTCCTGCCCGGTCAGGCGCACCGCGTGGCCGGAGGTAAGCAGCGTCGCGAACGCGAGCGACTCGGCGGCGGACCAGTCCAGCGGGCGCTCGCCCCGGGCCTGTTCCTTCTTCATGCGCATCAGCCGCTTGTGCTTGGGGTGCAGGTTGAAGTCGTCGGGCAGCTCGAGCTGCTTGTCCAGGAGCGACTGGAGCGCCGCGCTCTCGACACCGGTCTCGACATCGTCGATGACGTTTTCTTTCCCGCCGTGGTACCCCGCCCACAGGCCGCGCGGGTCGTCGGACCGGGGCTTGTACGCCGGCGACTGCGCCGCGTTCAGCTCCTTCTCCAGCAGCTCGGTCCGGCGCTCGGCGATGCGCTCGGCGTCCGCGCGCGTCACGCCGCCAAGCTCCAGCAGCTGCTCAAGGTACGCCTCACGCACGCCCGGGCGCTGGTCGATGTTCTCGTACATCCGCGGCTGGGTGTAACGCGGCTCGTCGCCCTCGTTGTGCCCGCGCTTGCGGTAGCAGTACATGTCGATCACCACGTCACGCTTGAACGCGTGGCGGAACTCCATCGCGAGCTTGACCGCCTGCGCGACCGCCTCGGGCGACTCGCCGTTGACGTGGAAGATCGGGCTCTGCAGCATCTTCGCGATGTCCGTGCAGTACTGGGTCGATCGCGCGTCGCCCGAGCCGGTCGTGAAGCCGATCTGGTTGTTGATGACAACGTGGATCGTCCCGCCGGTGCGGTAGCCGTCGAGCTCGGAGAGGTTGAGCGTCTCCTGTACGATGCCCTCGCCGGCGAAGGCCGCGTCGCCATGGATCAGGAGCGCAAAACCAAGGTTGCCGCGTGTCTGCGTGCCGGTCGTCGCGTGGGTGCGGTCCTGCTTCGCGCGCATGCGCCCGAGCACGACGGGGTTGACGAACTCCAGGTCCGAGGGGTTGAAGCATAACGCGCCAATTTTCAGACCGAGAAGAACCGCTGCGGCTGCGGCAGCTGCCAGAATAAAGGAGATT
>JANQKT010000139.1 GCA_028280965.1 Phycisphaeraceae bacterium | reverse complement strand
TGATCGTCGAGCAGCTCCACCAACGCATCGGCCGCCTCGCCGCGCCACCGCCGAGACGCCGGCGTGTCCCACGGCAGTTTCCGTTCACCGACCGCTTCGTGCAGGTACACCCGGCCGTGCGTCTCGAACCAGTACACCCAAGAAAAGTCATAGTCCTCGACCGCCGGGTCGCGCACGATACGCAGGTCGATCGGCTGGGCGTTGGCTGAAAGAGCGAGTACCGACACGAGCAGCACACAAGCGCACCAGGCGAACCGCGATCGCGGGCATCGTTCGACAAGACAACTAGCAGCAGTTACTGATGCCATGATTCCGATAATGATCCGCTTGCCCATGCCCGGCGTCAACAGGTTCGTCGCGCTTTCTCGATCACGACGATAGCCACACACAGCATGACCCTCGCCCCCGGAACATCACCCGGCGTAGCTCACAGCCTCGACCCCGCCCTGCTTGAACGCGAGCGCGAGCACTTCGATCGGCACTACGCAGACGAAGCGTCGCAGGGCGTTGCAACCCTTTCGGATTACGACCGTGTCCGCTACACCAACCCGCCGGCGGACACGATCTTCCCGCGTGAGTACTACTACCACCTGCTGTCGCCGATCAAGGGCAAGCGGGTTATGGAGATCGCCGCGGGCAACGGGATCGACGCCGCGATCCTCACGCACAACGGCGCCGAGCTGTCGTCCTACGACCTGTCGCCCGAGTCGATCGCGCTGGTAGAAGAACGCTGCAGGGTCAACGGCACCACCGGCCGCCTGCGCACGCAGGTCACCGGCGACTTCGACGCCGCCTTCGTCGGTGAGACCTTCGACCACATCGTCGGCTATGCGGCGCTGCACCACCTGCCGGACACGGATACCCTGGCCGAGCGGGTGTACGAGCGCCTAAGCCCCGGCGGGACCGCCGTCTTCGCCGAGCCGGTGCTCAACTCGAAGCTGTTGGGCTTCGCCCGCCGGTGCGTGCCGTTCGCCATTGATGACATGACCGACGACGAGCGCCCCCTGACCGACGCGGACCTCCGCCGGTTCGGCGAATCGTTTGATGGCATGCACTGCCGGTACTTCCAGCTCACCAGCCGCGTCTGGCGGCTCTGGCCCAACCGCTGGTCCCTCGCGGTCGCGCTGCACAAGCTCGACGCGAAACTGCTCAAGCTGCCGCTGATGAATAGGCTGGCGACGGTATGCGTCGTGTCATATACACGTGAACGCTGACAGATTCGCGCGGCACCGCCAAACCATTCATCATGCCACCGGGCTGGTCCGCACGCCTCGGGCCCGGCACCGCGCATCCCGACATCCCTCCCAACGCTTACAGCCAACCATGAAACACACCCGACCACCGTTGCTGGTCCTGCCGCTCGCCCTGCTCACCGTGTCCGTGCTCGGCTGCCGGGCCGCCGAACGCGCCGCACCCGCCCCGCTCTTCGTCGATCCGAACTACCACGGCTCGTGCGACCCGGAGGTCGTCTGGAACCCCGACACCCAGCGCTACTACCTCTACTACACCGCCCGCCGCGCCACCCGACAGAACGCCACCTACGTCGGCACACCGATCGGGGTCGTCTCCTCGGCCGACCTCCTCGACTGGCGCTTCGAGGGCTACTGCGACTTCACCGACCCGGCCACCGTCAAACACACCGGCAGGCCCGACATGCCCATCACCTTCTGGGCCCCGGGCATCACGCGTGTCGGCGACACGCTGCACATGTTCGTTACGCACAAGGACAACGCCGACCCGCCCTGGGGCGGCAAGGGCGTGATCCGCCACTACACCGCGCCGCTCGGCGACCCGGTCAAGGGCTGGACACTCGCCGACCCGCCCGAGTTCACCCAGCCCGACCCGATCGACGCGACCATCGTCTTCGATCAAGCAACGAACAAACACCGGGCGTACTACCGCGTCGGCAACGCCGGCGGGATCCAATGGGCCGAGAGCAAAGACCTGCGCGCCTGGACCAACCGTGGCCGTGTCAAGGGCGACGTCAACACGCTCGGCAAAGAGCGCTTCGGCTACCAGGAAGCGCCCTACGTCTTCCGCTTCGCGGACGCGTGGTGGATGCTGACCGACCCGCACGAAGGCCTGGCCGTGTACCGCTCGGACGACGGCGTGGCTTGGACGCTCAACAACACCCTCCTCGCCGACGGCAGCGACCGGCCGATGGACGCAACGATGGCTCGCCACCCCAGCGTCCTCGTCACCACCGGCCGGGCCCTGCTGTTCTACCACTGCGAGCCCAACCGCGTCTACGGCAGGGGCGCACCGGGCCCAGAGCAGCGCACCGTCGAGCAGAAGAAGTCGGTGCTCCAGGTCGCGGAGCTCAAGCTGATCGACGGCAAGCTCGAAGCCAGCCGCGACCTCCGGCTAGACGGTCGGGCCGACTAGGTGCTCAAGCCGGCGGCGCGAAGCGTGCTGTATTCAGAACGACCTCACCCAGCTCAGCACGAACGTGCCGTAGGACTCGGTGCCGCGGTCGCCGGGGGCGTCGAAGGTGTCGCTGAGGTACGTCAGGCCCCAGGTCAGGTCGAAGCGGTGGTTCGCGTTCGCGCGGTAGCTGACCGTGAAGCCCGCCTGGACCTCGCCGACGGCGGTTTCTTTCTGCACGCTCAGAGACGGGTCGGCGGTGGTCGAGCCGTCAAGGAACAAGTCGTGCTCAATCAGCCGGCCGCCGACGCGCGCGTAGGCGTACCAAGACCATCCGTGATCGCTCTCGTTGTTGCCGGTCGCGGACTGAAGATCGTTGATGCGGCCCGGGCCGAAGTCGTCGGGCAGGTTGTGGCCGATGCGGAACGTGGCGGCGGCCTCGGCGTATCGGTACACCGTGCCGAGCGCGAAGCCGGCCTGGGGGATCAGCTGCATATCGAGGTGCCCAAGCACCGGCAGGTCGGCGCTGCCCAGGCCGATGCGCCACTTGCGGCGGAAGAAGAACTGGCCGGTGACCTCGTTGGCGAGCTGGTTGTCCCAGCCCAGCGGGTCGTCACCGACGAACGTGTCGTGGAACCAGTCCTGGATGTCCTCGCCCAGCGCCTGCTCGCCGACGACGCCGAGATTGACCTCGAAGTGGTCGAGGACGGCGACGTCTTCTCGGCGGTGATGCTGGCCGGCGCGTTGCCAGAAGACGCCGCCGTAGAGGTAGCCGGCGTAGGGCTGATCGGTGGTGATCGGCGCGGTCGCGCTGAGGTTGGCCGGGGTGAACAGGAGCTGGGAGAGGACGTAGCCGGCGCCGGTCCGCGGCTCGCCGTGCCGCTGGGCGAACAGCTCGGCGAAGAGCATCGCGGGCGCGAGGGCGTCGGCCCAGCACGGCTGGTGCTCGAAGGTAATGGCGAAGCCATTGGTGTAGTGCCGGTCGTAGCTGTCGAACGGGTCGTGGAACGCGCCGTCGTTCTCCGTATAGATACGGAAGGTGAAGTCGCACCGCTTACACGGTTTCGGCGGCGCGCCGTCATCATCAAATGCATCAACAAACGAATAAACCGCGGGCACGGGTTCGGCGGACGGCCGAGCGCCGGCATGCATGGCCGGCATGCAGGCAGCGGCGGCGAAACAAATCGGGCCCAACAAACGGGTCATCATGGTCATCCCCTGATCGGGTTTAGGAGGCCAGCCGCCCCACCGCCTGATTATCGCGCTCATTGCGGACGTCGTGGAGCAGTTCGGGCCAGAACGCATTGAAGTCATCGGTCGATCCGCGTGCGACGGCCCGGATGGTTGTGATCGGCGGACAGAGATCGACCACTCGGCCGAACCGGCGCGACAGGCGCGCGGACATCTGGGTGAGCCGGGCGTGCAGGCCGTCGGCGGTGGCGTAGCTGCTGAGCCAATGCTCGTCGATCATCTTGCGGACAACAAAACGCATGTCGCTCGGCATCAGCTCGGCGTGCGAAGCCAGCACTTCTTCGCACCCGGCGGTGTACACATCAAACCGATCGGTGCGCCAGGCCGGCCAGTTGCTCGCCAGGATGTGGTCGTAGAGCACATCGGTCAGGACACCGGCGAAGCGCGGGCGGATGACCTCGGCGAGGCGCTGGCGGGTCCGGTGAAACGCGCGGTGCGTGTCGGTGAAGCGGTCGATCCGCTGGTGCTCACGCGCGGCGGCGGCGACATCGGGGTGCAGGGTCTTGGGCAGCGGGCCGCGGATCAGGTCCGGCGCGATCGAGCCGACCAGCCCGTGCGGCGTCTGCGGGGCCAGCACGAGATGGGCAAGGAAGTTCACCCAGCCAGTGTCGCCGAGCGGCACGGGTGTCGCAAGTGGTCAGCGTGAATAAGCTGGGCGAACGCGTGTACGGTTGTCAGCCGGCGTGGCTACGCCCCGCCGGCGCGTCGCCAACGCGCGAACACACCAGGCATGCCACAAAGGGGATGAGGTCTGCCCACGCTCGCCGGCACCGCTTAGCGTGCGGCTGATCCCTGATGCATACGGTTGCCTTGGGTTGAATCAGGCCGATCCGATCAGCCGGGCAAGCGGACCGGCGTGGAGGAGCGGTTCCACGCCGGTCAACGCTCGTCCCTCACACCCGGCCCCCGGAAGGACCCCGGGAGATCCCAAGAATGGCCCCAGAATAGTTCCCGGAAAAACTTCGGACATTGCCCGACAAGCCCAAGACTCACACGGGCTTGCATCCTTGCACCACGAAGGGACCCACCCTCGATCGGAACCGCCGCGACGTCACGTTACCGTGCGCGTCCGAGCGTCTTGTTGCCGCATCCGTCGTGCGTAGCCCGCCAGCTATTCGTACAACGACTTCACCTACACCCGGCGTTCGGCCTACGCCGCGGTGAGCAAGCTCGGCTGGGTGCGGGCCGGCTCCGCCTGTTTTGCCTGCTGGACTGTCACGGGCGTCGCGGCGACCGGCAGCAGGCGTGTGAGCCGGGCCATATCGATGAGTTCGGCCGTCGCCGGGCCGCATTCGCCGTGGTGGTCCTCAAGGGCCGACAGCAGCGCGTGGCCGCGGCAGCGCTCGGCGAAGCCGGGCGCGTCGATCAGCAGGTAGGCGATGAACGCGGAGGTCAGCAGCCGGTCGCGCTCGTGACGGTCCTGTGGGCCAGCAAACAGGCCTTCAGCTCCCTGCATCGCCGACAGCGCCGACACCGCCCCGTCATAGGCGGACTCGATCTCGACCCGCTGATCGCCCAGCCGGTCGGCGTGGTCCCGGAGCACCCGCCCCAGCCCGGCGGCGAAGCAGGCGGTGAGCAGACAACTCGGTCGGCCCGCGGCGTCCGGGATCGCGCTGTGGCTGGAGCCGGTTGGGATACCCGACGAGGCATGCACGCGGATGAGCTTGTCGATCAGCTGGCGTGTTAACGCTGTAGGCCCGTAAGTCAGCTCGACCAGTCGGCGGAGGCCCAGGCCACACGCCCCGACGGCGGACTCGGCGAGTTGAACCCGCAGGGGAAGGGGCATGACCAGGCCGTTGCGGCCCAGGTCCCGCAGCAGGCGGTCGTAGTCTCGTTGTTCCAAGGCACGGTCGATGGTGCTGATGCTGAGCATGGGTGGGCTCCGGAGGTTGGCGAAACAATCAAAGGTTGCAAATTGTTCGCCCTAACTTTAACCAACCCGACATCGCGCGTCAACCCATTTATCTGGATTTTGTTTGGATCACCCAAACAGCCTGTTGCAATCTGCAAAACCGCCTCTAAGCATTGTTGATTCGTCAGCGATTCGCGCGAACATCGCCCGACAAGCATATTGTGGATAACTTGTCTGTTAATTCAGATGCGGCACAGGCGGCTGCGCCGGCGCAGAAAAAAACCTCCGCCACAGGGCTCCGAACCTGTGAGCGGAGGCGCGCCACGGCCGAGATTTCAGGCGTCCCAGACAGGACTTCCAGCTATCCTATCGGCATCTTTCCAACCGTGTCAATGAGCTTCGCCAAGGATTCCAAATATTTAATAAATTCATTTATTGCAATTACTTGCCCTACTCAATCCACAAACAAAATTTTCACATCGCCTGAAAACACCGGTCACCCGCAGCGGGGCGATGGGCAGGGAGTTGAACGGGGCCGAGCCCAAGCCCCGGCCGATTACCGGCGGCGTTAGGATGCGGGCATGATGCAAACCCAAACAGGACGCGCGCGGGTCGAAGTGGCTGTTGCCGCGGTTGTGGAGAACATGTCGTCTCTTGATGTGTTGCGCCCCGCGCCAACCTCGCTCAAGGCGCTGCGCGCAGCGGGTCGATCAGACGCGCGCGTGCTCATCACGCTGCGCGGCACAGCGCGCGTGCTCGGCGGGCTCTGGGAACTGCCCGGCGGGAAGATCGAGGCGAACGAAACGGTTGAGCAGGCGGTCGTGCGCGAGCTGCGCGAAGAGGTCGGCATCACCGTCGAGCCCATACATGAACTCGACGCGGTCGAGCACGTGTACGACCACGCACACATCCGGCTGCTGCCTTGTATCTGCCGACGCGTTGACGGCCTGCCGCGCGCGCTCGAGGTCGACGAAGTCCGCTGGGTAGCGCTCGACGATCTCGACGACTATTGCTTCCCCGAGGCGAGCGGGCCGGTGCTTGAAGCGTTGCGGCGGCTGCTCGTGGCATAACGATTGGCCAACAACTGTTGCGTGGTAAAATAGCTGCACCCGGCAGGTCAGAACGCATACGAAAAGGTGGGGTGGGCATCTCGCCCGCCGTTCGAGCGCGGCTCGAAACAGGTGTTTTCACGGCTTCGTCGTGACGGCAGGCTAGAAGCCCACCCCGCTTAAGGCAATTCGCTTACACATTCTCGGCCGCCGGGCCCCACCGCGATGGCACAACGCCGAACCCCCATCCAGGTCCCGCCTCGGCAGGACGACGAGGCCCCCGCGACGGCCGAGCAGCTGCAGTTCATCCGGCAGCTGGTCACGGGCATGTCGCTGCAGGGCTTCCGCTTCGACTACCGCAAGATGGGCACGGGCCAGGCGGCCTCCATCATCGATCAGCTCCAGCAGCTGCGCGACGCGTCGGGCATGGCCACGCCAAACAAATCATCGGGCGTCGGGTGCGTCGGCGCGGTGATGCGGGCGTTTGCGCGCGGCGTCACGGCGCTGATCATCGCGGCCATCGTCCTCGCGGGCGTCGCGGGCGGTGGGTACCTGATCTGGCAGAAGATCAACGAGAAGCCAAACGCCGGCGGCTCGGCCCAATCAGACGCCAGCAATGACGGCGGCGCGGCCGATGGCGGAGCAAACGATCCGAGCCACAAAGAGAGCGAGATCTTTGACGGGCTTTATGTCGAAGACGGTACCCCGCCGGGCGAGTCAGATCGAGCCGAACCGCACAACCCCGCCGACCGCAAGCCAACAACGGACGCCCCCGGGCCGGGCACGCCGGATATCACGCCGACACCCGACCCGGCCGTGGCCGAGCAACTCGACGACCTGCGGCTCATGCTGGCTCAGCTCAAGCAGTTCACGCGACAGGACTACGACGCGTCGGTCCGCGGCATCTCCGCCGAGCGGATGCTCGAACGGTTCAATCAACAATCGGCGTTGCTGGACGCGCTCGACCCAGTGCTGGCCGAGCGCGTGAAGCGGGTGCTCGCCGGCTACGCCGTCGCGGAGCTTGATGGGCAAGCGATGCGTGCGGAGATCGATGCGTTGCTTGAGGCGTTGGAGGCCTGGGACGGGTCGTAGGCCTTGCACATTCTTACCTCGTAAATTAACCAACCATTGCCTCGGCTTGATGAGCCCGTGATGTATACTCAGTCAGACGATTAACGCACATCATCCGACACGCCAGCGTTGGCCAAGGGGCAGAGAAGCCATGGTTAAAGCAATTGCCAAATCGATTGCGTTCGCTTGCATCCTGACAATGGCTGGTCAAACCCAAGCATCCGTATTTAACATCGTTGCAACCGCTGCCGACGACACGACCGAGGGCGGCTATGTGGTGACTAATGATGGCGAATACAACACCGATGGTTCGGCACGCACAGTAGGTACCGGCTTTAGCGGACAGTTTGTAGACACGGTCTACACCTTTCGATTGCCCGACTTGAACGGCGAGAGCTTCCAGTCCGCCGAGTTCAATTTCACTGTTTGGCTCGAACAAGGCGTCGCGCCAACAGCCGACCTGATCGCTCTGCGCATCTCTGACTCGAATACGGTTGATGGCACGGACCACCAGGCACCCGGCACGTTGGCCGTGGACTCCATCTTGACAGCGGCAGGTAATAGCGGCGGCGATTTTGTCACAACGGGCAATGCGAACAGCACGTTAAACGCCTGGCTCGGCAACAATTACACCGCCGGGCACTACGCGGTTCTCGCATTGCAGGCGAAGTGGAACCCGGGCGGCAGCCGCAACCGCTGGCTGCTCTATGATGATGCGGGCAACTCACCGCCCGCGATCCTGACGATCAACACAGTACCGGCCCCTTCACTGCCAGCCGATTTCGATGGCGATGGCGATGTGGACGACGCGGACTTCGGCTTGGCGTTCGCTTCTTTCACCGGCCCCAACGAAGGGCCGCCTACGCTTGCCGCCGCTGACCTGGACGGCGACAACGATGTTGATGATGCGGACTACGGGCTGATGTTCGCCGCCTTCACCGGGCCGGGTGTTGCCGCCAACGTGCCGGAGCCGGGCGCGGCGGTGATGCTGAGCCTGCTTGCAGTGTCTTCGACAGTGAGGCTCAGACCGAATCGGGGCCTGTCGAATCGGGCCGTGTTGGCCTTCGCCCCCCGCGTGTGACGCGGTGACTTTGTCGCGCTGCTGATCGCAAACAGCAGTGTGTCGTAGCCGCCGGGCCACGCCCGGGAGAAAGTCGGGCCCCGGAGCCAAGCCGTGATACGATCACCGGCATGCATAAAATGCCGCCGCTCGGATACTTGCTGATCTCCCTTCTAATCGGCTGCCACCAACCCGCTCCACTCGGGTTTTTACCCAGCACGCAGTGGCCAACGGTCGGCAACGACCGCGGGAACATGCGGTACTCGCCGCTGACGCAGATCAACAGAGACAATGTCCAGCGTCTCGAAGTCGCGTGGACCTACAGCGCCGGCGAGCTTGAAAATAACCGGCCGAAGCACATCGAGTGTACGCCGATCGTGGTGGATGGGGTGCTGTACCTGACGACGGCGTACCTCAAGGTCGTTGCGCTCGATGCGGCGACGGGCGAGGAGCTCTGGCGGTTCGACCCGATGCCGACCAAGCCGCCGGGCGTGCCGCTGGCGTCGGGCGGGGTCAACCGCGGGTGCGCGTACTGGTCGGATAACAAGCCCAACGGCGAACGGCGGATCATCCACGGCACCGCGGACGGCCGGCTGTTCAGCCTCGATGCGCGCACGGGCAGACTCGACCCCGCCTTCGGCGACAACGGCGTCCTCGACCTGCGCGCGGGTCTGATAGCGGAACACGGCGACCTGTCGCGCGTGCAGTACGGCCCGACCTCCGCGGTCGGCATCGTCGGCGACCGCATCGTGCTCGGCGTCTCCAACGGCGAACGCGCGGGCAAGGCGGCGCCCGGCGACATCCGCTGCTTCGATGTGCGCACTGGCGAAGAGGTCTGGCGCTTCCGCACGATCCCGCGCGGAGGCGAGTTCGGCGCAGACACCTGGCCACAAGGCGAGAACGAGCGCCAACGCGGCGGGGCCAACGCCTGGTCCGGCGTCAGCATTGACCCCGTCCGGCGGTGGGTTTTTGTCGCACTCGGCTCGGCGTCCTGGGACTTCCATGGCGGCGACCGGCACGGCGACAACCTCTACGCCAATTGTGTCTTAGCCATCGATGCACATACCGGCGAACGCGTCTGGCACTTCCAGACACTCCGCCACGATCTCTGGGACCACGACCTGCCGGCTTATCCGAACCTCGTCACCGTGACGCATAATGGCGAGCAGATTGATGCGGTTGCGCAGGTCACGAAGACCGGTTACTGCTTCCTCCTTGATCGTAAGACGGGTGAGCCGCTGTTCGAAGTCAAGGATGTACCGGTGCCCGCATCGGACACGCCCGGCGAACTGGCGAGCACAACGCAGCCAATCCCGACCGCCCCGCCGGCGTTTGCGATGACGCTGGTGACGAAAGACGATTTAGCAACGCGGACGCCGGAGATCGCGCAATGGGCTCTTGAGCAGTTTACGAGTGCGCGCTCGCGTGATTACGAGCCGCCGAGCACGACGCCGTTCTTTATTACCCCCGGCACGCTGGGCGGGGCGAACTGGTCGGGCGCCTCGTTCGACCCCGAGACCGGCCTGCTCTTCGTCAACTCAAACAACCTGCCCAACCGCATGCGGCTAGTAAAGAACGACAACCCCCGCCACGCATCGCCCTACCGCATCGACGGGTACACGCGCTTTGTCGCGCCCGATGGCTACCCCGCGATCAAGCCACCCTGGGGCCGGCTCACCGCGCTGGATTTGAACAAAGGCACGATCGCCTGGCAGGTCACGCTCGGGCATTTCAAGGAGATGGAGCAGCACGGGCTGATGCACACCGGCACGATGAGCCTGGGCGGGACGATCGTGACGGCGGGCGGCCTGGTGTTTGTTGGCGGGACGGCGGACGAGATGTTCCGCGCGTTCGACAAGAGCACCGGCGAACTGCTGTGGGAGCAAAAGCTACCGGCCGGCGGGTACGCGACGCCCTGCACCTACGAGGCGGACGGCCGGCAGTACGTCGTCATCGCCGCGGCGGGCGGGGGCAAGGTCGGGACGCAGGCGGGCGATCAGTTTGTGGCGTTTGCGCTGCCCGCCGAAGCCGACGAGTAACACGCCGCCGAGTTCGTCGTCGCCGGCAAGGTGTCGGCTCATTTCGTTGGGACTTGTTTGCATGAGGAGCCTGTATGAAACCGATCGGCGTGATCCTGATCGCATGCCTTCTGCTGTCGTGCGGCTGCAAATCCCAGCAGGAAGGCAGAACAATCCAAGCCGATGTCGTGGTCTACGGCGACGCATCGGGCGGGGTCACGGCCGCGGTGCAGGCGGCCAGGCTCGACAAGCGGGTCGTGCTCGTCTCGCAGTACGGCCACCTCGGCGGGCTGACGTCCTCTGGCCTGGGCTGGACCGACCTGGGCAACCCCCGGATCCTTGGCGGGCTGTCGGCCGAGTTCTATCACCGCGTCTACAAGCACTACGAAGTCAACGCCGCGTGGACCTGGCAGAAGCGCTCCGAGTTCGCGAACAAGGGCCAGGGCGCTCCCGCGCTCGACCCGAACACGCAGCGGGCCTCGACGTTTGAGCCGAAGGTCGCCGAGGCGGTGTTCGACGCGATGGCCCGGGAGGCAGGCGTCACCGTGATCGACGGGCGGCTCGATCTTGACAACGGCGTCATCAAACAAGGCAACCGCATCACCGCGATCCGGCTCGAAGACGGCACGGTGATCGTCGGCAGGATGTTTATCGATGCGTCTTATGAGGGCGACCTGATGCCCAGCGCGGGCGTGCCGTTTGTGGTCGGCCGCGAGGCGAACAGCATGTTCGACGAACAGGGTAACGGCAACACGGGCGTGTCACGGCATCACCAGTTCCGCAACGGCATCGACCCGTATGTCGTGCACGGCGACGCATCCACCGGGCTGCTGCCGGGCGTCAACCCCTCCATCGGCGGCGAGAAAGGCGGCGGCGACCACCGGCTGCAGGCGTACTGCTACCGCATGGTGCTGACCGACGCGCCGGGCAACCGCGTCATGATCGAGAGGCCCGCGGGCTACGACGAACGAGACTACGAGTTGCTTTTCCGTTCGATCGAGGCCGGCCAACGCGGCGGGTTCTTCAAACTCTCACCGATACCCAACCGCAAGACCGACAGCAACAACAACGGCCCGGTATCCACCGATTACATCGGGATGAACTACGGCGAGGGCTGGGACTGGTCCATCCTCGACCACGACCAGCGCAACGCGCTCGCAGAAAAACATCGCGACTGGCAACTCGGGCTGGTGTGGACGATCCAGAACCACCCGCGTGTGCCCGAGGCGATCCGCAAGGCGTATGCGCCTTGGGGCCTGGCCAAGGACGAGTTCGTTGACAACAGCCACTGGCCTTACAACCTCTATGTCCGCGAGGCCCGCCGGATGCGTTCGGGCTTCGTGATGACCGAGAACCATTGCAAGCGCAGGCTGCCGGTGGATGACCCGATCAGCATGGGCGCGTACACGCTCGACTCGCACCACACCCAGCGCGTGGTCGTCAACGGCATGGTCAAGAACGAGGGCGACATCCAGACCTACCTCGGCGGCAAGGCGTACGGGATCTCGTACCGCGCGATCGTCCCGCCCAAAAGCGCGTGCGAGAACCTACTGGTGCCCTGGGCGTTGTCGGCGACACACATCGCGTTCGGGTCGATCCGGATGGAGCCGGTCTTCATGATCACCAGCCAGAGCGCCGCCGTGGCCGCTTGCTACGCGATCGACAACGGCGTTGCGGTCCAGGACGTGCCGTATGCCGACTTGCGAAAGCTATTGATTGGGCAGGGGCAGAAGCTCGCATTGCCGGATTGATGACCATGCGGCCGGGGCAGGCCTTGAACCCGGCCGAACACAGGGGGCTCGATCAACATGCCCTACGGCGGAACGTCCCGGCCGTGGATGTCCTCAAGCAGGTGTATCACCGCGGATACGATTTTGACGATCCGAAGACCGATATCGTCCTGAACTGGGAGTAATTGGCAACCGCCAGAGCGCAGATCGAGACCTACCGCTTGGGTCTTGGGCATTTCATGGCGGCGTGCTCAACGAGCGCCGCAGGCAGGCCGCTACGGTGTCATACCAAGCTACTCGAATAACAGGTTTGATAGCAACACAAAAACGTAAGCGGGTGCCGGCGGCTCTTTCGCCCGCGGCACCCGCTCACGCTTAGATGTGGGACAACCGATGCGTCGTCCCGGCGGCCCCGCGGGCCTTCCGTCTAGAGGTATCACGCGTCACGGCGGCGGCGCACCAGCACCAGCCCGCCGATGCCCAGCAGCGCCAACCCCGCCGGCTCGGGCCCGGTAGCCGCCGGGACGCCGGGGCCGGTGAACGCGGCGAACGCCAGGCCGAAGTCCGCGTCGTCCACGTCGCCGTCGTTGTCCAGGTCGGCGGTCGGGTCGGACGACGGGCCGGCGTCGGGGCCGGTGAACGCGGCGAACGCCAGGCCGAAGTCCGCGTCGTCCACGTCGCCGTCGATGTCCAGGTCGGCGGGCTCGAAGTCCTGCGCGACCGCGGTGTTGGCGGTGAACAAGAGCGCCTGCGGCCGGAGGATGTTCGTGCCGTCGGAGAAGGGCACGCCGTTGACGAGGATGTCGGCGCCCTGCTCGATGAACTCGGCGTCGTCGGTGCCCCCGGCCGGGAGGGTGAGCGTCGCGCCCGGCTCGAGGATGAGGTCCACGCCCTCGGTCTGGGAGTTGATCGGGTCGCCGCCGCCGCGGAAGACCAGCGTGCTCGTGCTGTCCACCGTCATCACCAGGCCGACAGAGAAGTACTGGATATTCAGTGAACTGCCGTTGATGACGTTGATGAACGCGGGGTCGCCAACACTCGGGTTGGTGACCGGGTCGTCGTCCACGCCGTTGAACCCGCCGACCGTGCCGGTTGTATCGAACGTGGCATTATCGAAGGTGAGGGTGAAGCCGTTGGCGAGCTGAAAGGTTTCGGCGAAGACCGTCTGATCCAGCGCCGTGGCGTTGACGTTCTGGTAGAGCACATCGTCCTCGATCGGGACCGCCGGGTCGATCTGGGTGACGGTCGAGCCGCTGAAATCCCAGTTGTCCTCGGCGAAGCGGAGGGTCGGATCGGTGCCCGCGCCGGTCCAGACGATGGTGGCGTGGGCGTGGGGACCGACAGCGGACGCGGCGAGCAGGCAAGCAAGTGTGTGCGCGTTCTTCAAGGGATAACTCCTTCTAGAGTAGAGGTGATTGAGATGCCCGAACGTCGGGACGGAAGAGGCTATGAGCAGAGTGAAATGACGATGAAGCGCTGCCCGAGCGAGCGATGGAACCGATGGGGTGCCAGGGCAACCAACTCAGGCTTGATTGTACGCAATGTCGGGATTCTGGCCAAGCACTAATTCCAGATGGGCGTAGGCAGGGGGCAGCCCCGCTTACAAAGAAGACGGGCTGTCCCCGTCTCCCGCTCGCTGCGCTGTTACGGAAAAGCTCTAAAGCGATCAAAATGCGGTCAGAAACCGCCGTGTTTATTCCGCCACGCTCAGGTCCACGCACACCAGGTCGCCGAGCGCACCGCGGGCGAAGAGCCGGCCGTCGCTGATGGTCGGGCAGCTCCAGACCCTGGTCTCGAAGATCAGCCGGGTCTTGGGGCCGGGCGTGAAGGCATCCGGGGTCATCGGCGCGGACAGGAGCTCGCCGCCCTCGGAGAGGATGAGCATCGTGCCGCCGACGGCGAGCAGCGTGCCCTGGCCCAGGCCGCGCTCGGACCACCTGACCTCGCCGGTCTTCGCATCGACGCAGCGGAGCAGCTTCTGGTCGAAGCCGTAGAGGTGGCCGTCGTGGTAGAGGCTGGTGGCCATGGTGTTGCGCATGGCCTTGTTTTCCCAGACGACCTCGAGCGCGTCGCCGGTGAAGCGCAGCACCGCCCCGCCGGTGTTGAAGCCCGAGGAGATGAAGATCTTGTCGTTGTCGAAGACGACGGGCGTCGCGGCGTGGCAGGGCTGGTTGGATTGCCAGGGGTAGTGCGCGGCGACCTTGCCGGTGTCGCGTTCGACGACGACCAGCCCGTCGAGCGGGAACGCGGCGAGGTAGTCCTTGCCGTTGAGCGTGAACGGCGCGGGCGAGGAGTAGGACTGCGTGTAGTCCTCGGTCTCCCAGAGCGCCTCACCGTCGGTACTCATCGCGACGATCTTGCCCAGGTCCATATAGATATTGCCATCGACAACGATCGGCGAGGCGCTAAAGCCCCAACGCGGCTCGGGGACGTCGAACAGTTGTGGCAGGTTCCTGCGCCAGATCAGCCCGCCGGTCTCGGCGTTGAGGCAGAACATCCGGCCGTCGCGTGTGGTGTGGAAGAGCCTGCCCCCATGGATCGCGGGGGTAACGACCGGCCCGCCCTCGTTGGACTTGGGCCACTCCGGGCGGTCGTCGTACTGGTCGATGTCGTAGTCGAATCCCCAGAGCCGCTCGCCGGTCGCGGGGTCGAAGCACAGCAGCGTGGCCGTGCCGTCCTGCCAGCCGGCGGTGTAGGCCCGACCGGCCTTGGCCGCGACGCCCGTGTAGCCCCGTCCGATCTTCTTGCGCCACAGCACACGCTCGGCGGTGTCGGTGAGCGCGGTGTCCAAACCGTCAGGCGCAGCGGCGTTGTCATGCGTCGGGCCGCGGTAGCCCGGCCAATCGGACGCGGCGGCACAGCCCGGCACGAGGGCGCCCAACAACACAAGCGAGGCCAGACGCATCGGCGGTCTCCGGTTCCGGGGCCGTGCGAAAATGAAAGGCTAAGAGCCTTGTCCCACCAGTGCGCTTATTTGCTCACATCCACGCACACCAGCCTGCCGCGGCTGCCGCGGACGTAGAGCTTGCCGTTGGCCAGCGTCGGCGCGGTCCAGACCGTGTCGTCGCCCTCGACGACCCGGACCTTGCTCACCGGGCGGAAGCCGCGCGGCGTCGCCTCGGCGGTGATGACCTCGCCCTTGTCCGACAGCACGACCAGCGTCTTGCCGGACGCGATCACGGTGCCCCGGCCCATGCCGCGCTCGTCCCAGACCTTCTTACCGGTCTTCGCGTCCACGCAGGTCAGCTTCGAGGAATCGAAGCCGTAGAGGTAGCCGTCGAGGTACACGCTGGTGCACATCTGGTTCTTGAGGTTCTTGTTCTCCCAGCGCAGCTCCAGCGCGTCGTCGGTGAACGTCAGCATCGCGCAGCCGGTGTTGTAGTCCGAGGACATGAAGATGTTGTTGTCGATGACGACAGGCGTCGCGGCGTGGACATCGTAGTTGGTCTTCCAGGGCTTGTGGGCGATCTTCTTGCCGGTCGCACGCTCGACGATGTACAGGCCGGTGCCCGGGAACACAGCGAGGTAGTCCTTGCCCTTGTAGGTGAACGGCGCGGGCGTGGAGTAGGACGCGCCCCAGTTGTCGGTCTTCCAGATCTCTTCGCCGGTCTTCTTGTTGAGCGCCAGCGTCCGCCCGATGTCGAGGTAGACGACGTCGCCGATCACGACCGGCGAGCCGGAAAAGCCCCAACGCGGGGGCTTGATGCCGTAGACCTTAGAACAGTTCTTTTCCCAGACAACCTCGCCGGTGTCGGCGTTGTAGCAGTACATCTCCCCGCCGCCGCCCATGAAGTAGACGTGGCCGGCGTCCACCGCGGCGGTGCCGCGCGGCCCGCCAACGTTGAGGTTGTCGAACTTCGGGCTCTTGAAGGTGTGCGACCACTTCTTCTCCCCGGTCTTGGCGTCAAAGGCGTAGAAGGTCGTCTCGCCGCCCTCCCAGCCGGCGGTATACGCCGTGCCGGCGGCGACGGTCACGCCGGTGAAGCCCACGCCGATGTCCTTGCTCCAGGCGACGTCGATCCCGCCCTTGGCGAACGCCAGGTCGATCTTCGACGTCGTCGTCCCGTCGCCGTCCGGACCGCGCCACTTGGGCCAGTCCGCGGCGGCGGCGCTCAGGCCGATCATCGACAGCACACAGAACGAAAACCCAATGACCTGATCGCGTTTCATAGCAAGTACCTCGTCGGAATAGAACGTGCTGGAAAAGGGGACTGTCCCCTTTTCAACGCCCCCTGTTCATCGCTAGTCCGGCCGGTCCGCCTCCTCCATGGCCGTGACCATCTTATTGAGCGCCGAGTGCAGGCTCGTGCCGATCACATCGACCGAGTACCGGCCGTCCGAGTTGTCGAGCTGCTCGGCGTGGCCGTCGCTGTACGCGGCGTTGACGTACGCCGAGCCGTGGTTGCTGCGGTTAAACAGGTCGTAGAACGACGAGCCGGGCGCGAGCAGGAAGTTGTAATCGAGGAACAGCGCGCGGATCGGCTCGCCCCGGCTGTTGTCGCCCAGCCGGTCCAGCTTCAGGTCGTGGCGGATCGGCGTGTTGCGGATGCGGCTCTGGATGACATCCGACAGCGTCGTGCCGCTGTGGCGGTAGAGGTAGGCGCTGACCGCCTGCTCCCGGCCGACCTTCGCCAGCTCCTGCTGGACGTTGACCTCCTGGTCCGTGCCGGGGCAGAACAACACGTCCGCCGTGCTCGTCAGGTATTCGTCGATAAGCAGCCCCGCGCCGACCGGCTGGCCGTCGCGCAGCGAGACCTGGCTGGTGGTCATGCCGGGGTAGATATAGAAGTCCGCGGCGCCGCTGGGCGAGTAGTCGTCTGGGCCGAAGGGGATCTCGCCCTTGTGCTCGGCGGCGTACTGCTGGACCGCGATCATCTGCTGGTGCTGGTTGGACAGGCAGGACGAGCCGATCGCCGCGTCGCGTGCCGCGGCGAGCACCGGGACCAGCAGGCCGATCAACAGCCCGATGATGGCGATCACCACCAAGAGCTCGATCAGCGTGAAGGCCCGTCGGGTCAGGGTCGGCATGGTCCAGGTCGTCCGGTCGCAGGCTGCATCAGTTTAGGCGGATCCATCCGAACACGAAGCGTCAACTCACGATTTGCACGAAACCGCCTCGTCACCACGCGGGGGCCGAACACATCCACACCGCCGCTGCGCTCTCGCTCCTAGCCGGGCGTGGCCCGGCGGTTGTGACCGCTTGTCTGGCCTACGCCATTACCGCCTGCGGCGCAGCAGCGCAACCCCGCCAAGCGCCAGGAGCGCCATCGAGGCCGGCTCGGGCACGGCCGCGGCGGGCACGCCCGGGCCGGTGAAGTTGGCGAAGAGCAGGCCGTAGTCAGCGTCGTCCACATCACTGTCGCGGTCCAGGTCGGCCAGGAGGTCGGCCGTCGTGGGGCCCGGGCCGGTGAACGCGGCGAAAGCCAGGCCGAAATCCGCGTCGTCCACATCACCGTCGTAGTCGAGGTCGCCGGGGATCAACTCCCGCAGGCGGGCGTTGTCAACGATGAAGCCGCCTTCGAGGTCGGGGGCAGCCGAATTGACGAGCGTGGCCTTGACGACGATCTCGTTGCCCAGCGCCGACGGGGCGCCGAAGCCCGCGACGGTGAAGTCCTTGAGCAGCGGGTAGCTCGGGTCCAGGAGCAGGGCCGGGTCAAACGGGTTGTTCAGTTCCGCCGCGGTGACTACCTGGCTGGCGATGCTCACGAAGTCCCCGCCGACCGGGTCGAGGTAGCCCAGCGACAGAACGACCGAGGTGGTTGGATCGCTCGGCGGGCCGGTCACACTCGGGCCGATCGACAAGGTGAACGCGTAGGGCGTCATCGCCTGGTAGTCCTCCGCGGACTCCTGCCAGATCCCAACCTGCTCTTCGCCGACCCCGTCCGCGTCGCGGTTGATCACCAGGAACGCGAGGTTGTTGCCGTCGGCGTTGCCCACCGGCGGGAGCATGCTCAGCTCGCCCACCGGCGGGCCGAAGTCGATCGGCGGGTCCAGCGGGATCGGCACGTTGAAGAACACGCCTGTGTCGATCGTCGTCATGAACACCGGATCGACCGGCCCAGTCTCCATCCAGTCGTCGATCTCCGGGCTCACGCCGTTGAGCGGGTTGCCCGGGTCGTTGGGGTCCGGCGTCACGTCCGGCGACTCGAACGACGGGTTGACCAGCGCGATCGGCTGGGCGTGCATGCCGACAGCGGCGAGCAGCGCAGCAGCGCCGAGCACAAGCGGGCCGGCCTGGCGCGTTACGGGGCGGGCGATAGATGATTGCACAAACATGGGTTTCCTTTTCTCAAGCCTGATCAAAACAAGGGTGAATCAACGCCGCGTCAACACTTCAGCGGCGGGTTTGGTTTTACGTCGTAGGCGAGGACGCGGGTTCGTGCCTGTTGTTTCTCCACTGATCAACGAATTATTCGACCATCGATTCCGCAGAGCCTTCCTGCAGCGCCGCCTGGCAGGCGTCGGCGAGCAGCTCCAGCTGAGCCAGCAGCTTCTCGCGATCGCCGGCGGGGATGACCTGCAGCACCTCTTCCTGCAACTCCACCGCCAGCGGCCGGGCCTTGTGGTACTGCCGCCGGCCCTTGGCTGTGATCGAGATCAACCGCGCCCGGCGGTCGTCGGGGTCCACCTTCCGCTTGACCAGCCCGTCGCCGACCATCCGCTCGACCAGCGCCGCGATCGTGTTCGGGTCGCTGGCCATGCGGTCGCAGATCATCGTCTGGCGGATGCCCTGGCCGTCCACCTCCTCCAGCCAGCGCAACACGGTGAACTGATTGGGCGTCAAACCCAGATGAGCCAAGCGTTTACGGAAGGCCTGGTTCAACCCGTACCAGCACCGCCGAAGCAGCGGGGGCAGCCGCCGGCGGGCGGGGTCGTCGATGGGGGGCTGGGGAGATGTCATACGAACCATTGAAAATCGAGCGGGCCGGTGCAATGGCCCGGTCGGAAGGACGTCAGATTCTACCAAGAAGTACGTTGACATGAAAGTACGTGTACGGATATATTGTGCAGCACGTCCCCAACCCCCCCTCCCACGATCAGGGCCCGACCATGCCTGCTGACCCACGCCGCTACGTCCTTAAGCCGTTCTACCTCCTGACCACGCTGCTCGTGCTGACCGGCTGCGGTGTCATGCACGCGCACACTCTAATAGACGGCACCCCCGTCACCGGCGAGCTGCACTGGCGCGGGCCTAACCAGAACGGCACGAGCCTCCAGACCGGCCTGCCGACGAGCGCCGTCGTCGAGGGCGAAGGCAAGAACCTCCGCTGGACGCTGGATGTGCCCGGGCGAGGCACCGCGGTCATCGCCGAGTACGAAGACGGCCCGCGGCTGTTTGTCATGGGCTACCCGGGCAGCGGCGCCGAACTGGTCGAAAAGATCTACTGCCTCAACCCCGAGACCGGCGAGGAGATCTGGTCCCGCGAATACGCCGACTTCATCTCCGACATCGTCTACAACCGCTACACCATCGGCGCGCCGACGGTCGACCCCGAGACCGGCAACGTCTACTTCCAGACCTCCCAGGGCCTGGCCATCTGCCTGGACCGCGACGGCAACGAGCTCTGGCAGGTCTCGCTCATGGAGACCTACGGCAAGCTGACCTTCCCCAACGGCCGGACCGGCTGCACGACGATCGATGGCGACCTGGCCATCGTCAACTGCATCTCCACCAACTGGGGCAGCGAGGGCCCGGCCCGCAACCGGTTCTACGCCTTCGACAAGCACACCGGCGAGCTGGTGTGGTCGTCCACGCCTGGCGTCGGCCCGCCGTTCCTGGCCGACTCGTCGTTCTCGACGCCGCACATCGAGGACCGCCAGGGCTACCGCGTGTTCTACGCCGGCACCGGCTGCGGCAACCTCGTCGCGGTCAACGCCCGGACGGGCGAGCCGCTGTGGCGCTACCAGATGTCGCTGGGCGGCGTGAACTCCTCGCCGCTGATCTATGACAACGGCACGCCCGACGACCCGAGCGACGACCTGATCGTCCAGGTCCACGGCAAAGAAAACGTGGGTGACTCGGGCCGGGGCTACATGATGGCTATCCGGGCCGATGATGCGCTCAAGGCCGCGGCCGCGAGCGACGAGCAGATCCAGCTCGATGACTCGTACATCGCCTGGCGGAACAACGATGTGAACATGTTCACCTCCTCGCCGACGATCGTGGACGGCGTGGTCTACCAGTGCGCGATGGACGGCCGGTTCATCGCCATCGACGCCAAGTCCGGCGAGACGCTCTGGGAAAAGAAACTCGGCGCAAGCCAGCTGCACGCCAGCCCGCTCTACGCAGATGGCCGGCTGTACGTCCCGTACTGGAATGACGGCCTGTTCATCCTCGAGCCGACGCGCACCGAGCCGGGCGAAGCCGATGTCCAGCAGACTAGGCTCTCGGGCAAGTGCATCGGCACCGCGATGGCCTGGAACGGCAAGCTGTACGTGCACTCGACGGACAGGCTGTACTGCTTCGGGAACGACAGCGGCGGGTTGGCAGCTGCCAAAATCAAGCCGACGGCAGCGGGCAACACCCCCCGCCCACCCGCCGCGCTGATGCTTCAGCCCGCGGAATTCAAGCTGCACCCCGGCGAGTCGGTCTCGTTGCAAGAAACGACGATTGATGCGACCGGGCGGGCAACCCCGGCTGAACTGGGCAAGATGGCGCTAGAAAAATTCATCCCGCCGACGGCGAGAGTCAAGGTCAAATTGGACGCCACGATCGACGGGAGAACCATCACCACATCCGGCGCCAACGCCCCCTCCGCCGGCGCGTTCAAGGCCACTGTGGACGGCCTGTCCGGCACCGCCCGCGGCCGCATCCTCCCGGTCCCGCCCTACGCGTTCGACTTCGAGCAGTTTGACCTCACGCTGACCGACACGAACGACAGCGTCGCCTACGCCCACCCGCCGCTGCCTTGGATCGGGGCCCGGCTGAAGTGGCAGGTCCGCGAGGACCCGTACAACCCCGGAAGTAAAGTCCTCGCGAAAACATTGGACCGGGTTCTGTTTCAGCGCTCGACGATCTTCCTCGGCCACGCCGACGACACCGGCTACACCATCCAGGCGGACGTCATGAGCGACGGCAACCGGCGCGGCGGGTCGGTCGTCGGCGTCGTCTGCCAGCGGTACATCATCGCGCTGGACCTCAACAAGAACATTATCAACATCACCTCCAACCCCAACCGCATCGATGAGAGCGAGCCGTTCAAGTGGCAGGCCAAGACCTGGTACACGATCAAGGCCAAGGTCGTCGCGAACGCCGACGGCTCGGGGACCGTCTTTGGCAAGGCCTGGCTGCGCGGCGAGGACGAGCCGGCCGAGTGGAACATTGCAACCGAGGTGCCGAACGTCCACACGCAGGGCTCGCCGGGGATCTACGGCTTCTCACCGCAGTCGCGCCACCGTGTGTACGTGGACAACGTGAAGGTCGAGCCGACGGAGTGAGGCATTGAAAGGAGGACAGGCATTCCTGCCTGTCAACCCGGCGTAGCCGAAATCCGAATCGCGATCAGGCCTCCGGCCTGACGACAGGCAAGAATGCCTATCCCCTAAACAGCAGAACTGAGAGTTCACCATGAAAACAACCACCACCCTCCTCGCCTCGATCTGTGTTTATCTGGGTGCATCTGTGGTTTCACAGAACGCGCTCGGAGCCGACTGGCCGATCTGGGGCCACGACGAATCGCGGAACATGGTCGCGCCCGACTCGGGGCCGATCCCGCACGACTTCAACCCCGGCGAGGAGATCGGGCGGACCGGCAAGATCGACCCGGACTCGATGGAGAACATCAAGTGGGTCGCCAAGCTCGGCAGCCAGGCCTTCGGCAACCCCATCGTGAGCCAGGGCCGGATCCTCGTGGGCACGAACAACGAGTCGCCCCGCGACGCGAAGTACGCCGGGGACCGCTCGGTGTTCTACTGCCTGGATGAAGAGACCGGCGAGCTGCTCTGGGAGATGAACCTGCCCAAGCTCGGGGCCGGCAAGGTCAGCGACTGGGAGTTCCTGGGCATGTGCTCGAGCCCCGCGGTCTATGGCGACAAGGTCTACGTCGTCACCAACCTCTGCGAGATCGTCTGCCTGGACCTCAACGGCATGGCCAACGGCAACCAGGGGTTCCAGGACGAGGCCGCGTACTACGGCGGCAAGGGCAAGCCGCCCATCGAGATCGGTGACAAAGACGCGGACGTGCTGTGGAAGTACGACATGCGCGAGGAGCTCAACGTCTTCCCGCACAACATCACCTCCAACTCCTGCCTGGTCGTCGGCGGCGTCGTCTACGTCGCGACCTCCAACGGCGTGGACTGGTCGCACGTCAACATCCCCACGCCCAACGCGCCGAGCCTGATCGCACTCGACGCCGAGACCGGCGAGCTGGTCGGCGAGGACGCCACGACGATCGGCGCCAACATCCTGCACTGCAACTGGTCCAGCCCGGCCTTCGGCGTCTTCGGCGGCAAGCCCACCGTCGTCTTCGGGGCCGGCGACGGCTACATCTACGGCTTCGACACCGAGACCAAGGAAGACGAGGACGGCTTCAAGATCTTGCCCACGCGGTGGAAGATCGACGGCAACCTGCCCGAGCACCGCTTCGATGAGAACGGCGAGCCGATCCCGTACGCCACCCCGCCGGGCCCGAACGAGTTTATTGCGACGCCGGTGATCTACGACGGGCTGGTCTACGCCGCGGTGGGCCAGGACCCCGAGCACGGCGAGGGCGTGGGCGTGCTGACCTGTGTTGATCCGACACAGGTCGATGAGAACGGCATCGCGAAGGCGGTCTGGCGGTTTACCGGGCTCGGCCGGACGATCTCGACCGTGTCGGTCGCCGACGGGCTGTGCTACGTCGCGGACTACGCCGGGCACCTGTACTGCGTGGACGCGAAGACCGGCGAGCTGAAGTGGGAGCACAACACGCTCGGGCACATCTGGAGCTCGACGCTGGTCGCGGACGGCAAGGTGTTCCTCGGCAACGAGGACGGCATCCTGACGATCCTCAAGGCCGGCCCGGAGAAGGAGCTCCTAGCCGAGATCGAGTTCCCCGCGCCGATCTACTCGAGCGCGATCGTCGCCAACGGCGTGCTGTACCTGGCCACGCAGTCGCACCTGTTCGCGATCCAGGCGGACGCGGAGTAAGCGATCAATCGAAATAGGAGGACAGGCATTCCTGCCTGTCGATTGGCCGAAGGCCAACTGGCGGTTGTTTTCGGCGATGCCGAACTGACAGGCAAGAATGCCTGTCCTCCTCCCTCTCGTGCATCACGCAACGAGCTTGCACATGAACAGCAAAACCATCTGGGTCATCTTCGTCGTGCTGTGCATCGTCCACCAGGACGTCTGGTTCTGGCACGACCGGACGCTGGTCTTCGGGTTCATCCCCGTCGGCCTGGCCTACCACGCGGGCATCTCGCTGGCGGCGGTGACGCTGTGGACGATGGCGATCAGGTGGGCCTGGCCCAGCGAGGTCGAGGCCTGGGCCGATGAGCTGGACGGCGACACCCCCGGAAGTATTGAAACCGCCGCGCAGGGATCGGGGGCGTCGCAATGACCATGCCGCTTCTCCTCGCTGACGCCGACGTCTCAAGGCTGCCGCTGTGGGTGATCCTCGGCTACCTCGCGCTGCTGCTGCTGCTTGGCACCTTTTCCGCGACGTTTTTCCGCGGGACGAGCAAGGACTACTTTGTCGCCTCGCGCTCGATCGGCCCGTTCCTGCTGCTCATGTCGGTCTTCGGCACGACGATGACCGGCTTCGCGCTGGTCGGCTCGTCGGCCAAGAGCTTCGAGCTGGGCATCGGCGTCTACGGCCTGATGGCGTCGTGGTCGGGCCTGATCCACTCGGCGATCTTCTTCATCATCGGCATCAAGCTCTGGGCGATCGGCAAGCGCTACGGCTACGTGACGCAGGTCCAGTTCTTCCGCGACCGGTTCGACTCGCCGGTGCTGGGCTGGATGCTCTTCCCGATCCTGGTCGCGCTGGTGATCCCGTACCTGCTGGTCGGCGTCATCGCGGCGTGCAAGACCATGCAGCCGGTCACCGCCGGGATGTTCCCCGACCTGTTCCCGATGGACCCGCTGCCCAACGGCAAGCAGCACCCCTTCCACGGCAGCGTCCCGCCTTGGCTCACCGCGCTGATCGTCTGCTTTGTGGTGCTGTGCTACGTGCTGTTCGGCGGGGTGCGCTCGGCGGCCTGGGCGAACACCTTCCAGACCATCGTCTTCATGATCACGGGCATCACCGCGTTCTACCTGATCAGCAAGGCGCTGGGGGGGCCGGCGGCGGCGTCGGAGATGGTGCTCAAGGAGTCGCCGGGGAACGCCGACCGCTCGCTGATGGGCAAGGCCTACTTCTTCAGCTACTTCGTGATCCCGCTGTCGGTGGGGATGTTCCCGCACCTGTTCCAGCACTGGATGACGGCGAAGAAGGCGAAGACCTTCCGCGCAACCGTGGTGCTGCACCCGCTGTTCATGATGCTGGTGTGGGTGCCGTGTGTGATCGTCGGGATGTGGGCCGCCGGCCTGTACGCGGCCGGCGAGCTGCGCATCCCCCCGACCGCGGCGGGGACACCCAACGCCAACGCCGCGCTGGGCGCGATCGTGCGTGAGCTGGTCCAGAACCCGCTGGTCACCGGCATCCTCACCGCGGGGATCCTCGCGGCGATCATGTCCTCGCTCGACTCGCAGTTCGTCTGCCTGGGCACGATGTTTACCAACGACGTGGTCGCACGCGTCGCGGGCAAGGACCGGTTCAGCGACAAGCAGCTGATCTGGCTGGCCCGCGGGTTCGTGCTGGTCATCGTCGCGGTGTCGTACGTGCTGTCGCTGATGCTGCTGGAAACCAACGTGTTCGACCTGGGCGTGTGGTGCTTCACCGGCTTCGGCTGCCTGTTCCCGCTGGTGTTCGCGGCCCTGTACTGGAAGCGGGCGACCCGGGCCGGGGCGATCGCGTGCGTCGTCTGCACGGTGGTGACCTGGTCGCTGTTCTTCTGGGACGACATCATCAACAGCGGGCCGCCCGTGTTCGGGCAGGAGACCCCGGCCAAGTACCTCGTGGCGGGCATGATGCCGGCGATCTTCATCTTCGCCGCCTCGGTGATCTCGCTGGTCGGCGTGTCGCTGGCGACCCAGCCGCCGACCGCCTCCGCCGTCGCCAAGTTCTTCCCTGAAAAACGATAACACCCCCGGAAGCATGACAACCACTACCACCCCGACCGATGCTGTTGCCCAGGCCCGCGAGGCGCTCGACGCGCACATGCGTGAGATCATCGCCTGGCACTTCTCGCCTGAGACCGGCACGCCGTACTGGATCGACTACGCCAGGCAGCGCGGCATCGACCCGATCGCGCAGGTCCAGACGTTTGACGACATGGTCAGCACGTTCGACCACTTCGATGCCGACACCGTGCTGCGCTTCCTGCCGCACAAGCAGCTGATCCCCAAGGCGTATGAGGGCAAGCCCTTCAACATCTGCGAGACCGGCGGGACGACGGGCATGCCCAAGCAGCGGATGAACTGGGGTGACTACCAGTACGACTACTCGCAGTTCGCCCAGACGTTGCGCGACGAGCACTTCCCGCGCGGGGGCAACTGGCTGATGATCGGGCCGACCGGGCCGCGCCGCCTGCGTCTGTCGATCGAGCACCTGGCGCACTGCCGGGACTCGTCGGTCTACTTCATCGACCTGGACCCGCGGTGGGTCAAGCGCGTCATCCGCGAGGGCCAGCCCGCGCAGGCCAAGGCGTACATGGCCCACGCGATCGACCAGGCGATGACGATCCTGCGCCACCGCGAGGTGACCGCGCTGTTCACGACACCCAAGCTGCTCGAGGCGCTGGCCGAGCGCATGTCGCTGGTCAAGATGGGCATCAAGGGCGCGTTCGTCGGCGGGACGACGATGGACCCGCAGTACACCCGCTTCCTCATCGAAGAGGTCTGCGAGCAGCGCGACGGCGACTGCATGGGCACCGCGGGCGTGGGCTTCTACCCGACCTACGGCAACACGCTGATGGGCGTCGCGCCGCACCGGCCGAACATCAAGGAGAACCACTGGCAGACGACCTACTACTGCCCCCAGCCGCGTGCGGTGCTGCGTGTCGTTGACCCCGACAACACGGCCAATACCGTGGATTACGGCGCGTTCGGCCGGGTCGAGCTGACGACGCTGACCAGGGAGCTGTTTATGCCGCGCTTCCTGGAGCGTGACGAAGCCCGGCGGGTCGCGCCGTGGGAAGAAAAATATCCATGGGACGGCCTGTCGGAAGTCCGGCCGTTCGGGGCGAGCACGTCTAAGATCGTTGAAGGCGTTTACTGATCCACGCCTCCGCGGGGGTGTCCGAGGCGTGCAAAAGATGCATGCCTGATACTTGAAACGCGGAATGAATTACTACGTCAACACACTAACCACGGGCCCGGCCCGACAGCCAACCGCAAGCCATGACCAACCTCCCGCACATCCCGATCCTCCGCCTGGGCACGGCCTACCGCAGCGTCAATGTGCGCCGGATCAAGGATCTGGGGACCGGCGAGACCGTCGCCGAGATGTCCGTCGGTAACGCCGGGCTGCTCAAGCGTGATGCGTACAGGTTCGCGCAGGCCAAGGCGGCGCTCGACGCGATCCCCTGCGAAGACCTGATCGCCATGTCCGCGAAGGCGGGCGAGCTGTTTCTGTCCGCCGAGCTGCCGCTGGGCGACACGACTCAGACCGCCGACGATTACGTCAGCCAGCTCTCGCGGACCAGCGGGCTGCCGCACACGCTGGTGCGGGCGAACATGGCCAAGGTCCACGACGGGTTGACCAGCCTCGACGCGATCGTCCGTGGCCTGACGCGCGGCATCCCCCCGGAGGTCATCGATGCGGGCGTCGGCGAGGTTAATGGGACGGATGTGAGCTTCTTTGCGAATACCGATGCGCTGGGCATGGTGATGCCGAGCAACTCGCCGGGGGTCAACGCGCTCTGGCTGCCGTCGATCGCGTTCAAGACGCCGGTCATCCTCAAGCCCGGCAGCGACGAGCCGTGGACGCCCTGGCGTGTCGTGCAGGCGATGATCGCCGCGGGCGTGCCCGAAGAGGCCTTCGGCTTCTACCCGACCGACCACGAGGGCTCGGCGGCGGTCATGGACGTCTGCGACCGCTCGATCATCTTCGGCGGCGAGGCCACCATGAAGCGCTACGGCGGGGACGAACGCGTCGAGGTCCACGGCCCGGGCTGGTCCAAGATCATCATCGGTGAAGACGAGGCGGACAACTGGGAAGCGCACCTGGACGTCATCGTCCAGTCGATCGCCGCGAACTCCGGCCGGTCGTGCATCAACGCCTCGACCATCATCACGCCAAGGAACGGGCGCGTACTCGCGCAAGCCATCGCCGAGCGTTTAGCGCAGATCGCCCCGCTGCCCAACGATGACCCGAATGCGAAGCTGTCGGCGATCGCGAACCCGAAGGTCGCCGAGTGGGCCGACGGGCAGATCACCGAAGGCTTGAAAGAACCGGGCGCGGAAGACGTGACCGGGGCGGTCCGTGGTGGGACGCCCCGCGTCGCAACCTTTGAGGGGCGCACGTACGCCCTGCCGACACTCATTTATTGCGAGCGTTGGGACCACCCGCTGTGCAACACCGAGTTCATGTTCCCCTTCGCGTCGGTGGTCGAGGTGCCGCAGGACGAGGTGCTGGACACGATCGGCGGGACGC
>JANQKT010000130.1 GCA_028280965.1 Phycisphaeraceae bacterium | reverse complement strand
AGCTCTACGCGACGGGCAGGTTCTACGACGTGCGGCAGGACCCGCTGGAGACAACCCCGATCGACCCGAAACGGCACGGCGAAGAAGCCATCGCGGCGCACGCCTTGTTCGAACGCGTCCTCGCGGAATCACCGAAGGACCCGCCGAAGCTGGCGGGGCCGAAGCAGCAGTAAACTCAATTGCTATCGGCCGAACTTGTTACTTCGCGCCGAACCGGTGGACCATCGTGTGCTTGTACGTCTGCCCGGGGCGGAGCACCGCGTTGCTCAGCTCCGGCTGGTTCGGCGAGTCGGGGTGGACCTGCGTCTCCAGGCACAGCCCGGTGCGGTGGTTCTGCTTGACCCCGCCCTTGCCGGTGACCGAGCCGTCCATGTAGTTGCCGGTGTAGAACTGGATGCCGGGCTGGTCGGTCTCGATCTGCATCCACCGGCCGGACTCGGGGTCGTAGAGCTCCGCAGCCAGGCGCATCGTGCCCGGCTCGCCGTTGACCGCCCAGCAGTGGTCGTAGCCCAGGCCGTTTTTGAGCTGGACGTGGTCGTTGTTGATCCGGTCGCCGATGCGCCGGTGCTTGCGGAAGTCCATCGGCGTGCCTTCGACCGGCTGGATGCCGGCGTTGGGGATGCCCGTTGCGTCGGTGGGCACGTAGCCGTCGGCGTTGAGGCGCAGCTCGTGGTCGAGGATGGTCTGCCGCGCGTCGCCGGTCAGGTTCCAGTACGTGTGGTGCACGAGGTTGATGACCGTCGGCTTGGTCGTCTCCGCTTCGAAGATCACGTATAGCTGGTTCTTGTTGTCCAGGAAGTAGGTCACCTTGCTGGTGAGCTCGCCGGGGTATCCCTCTTCGCCGTCCGGGCTGACGTAGGTGAAGACGACGCCCGATCCTTCTTCCTTCTCGATCGGCTCGGCGGACCAGAGCTTTTTGCCGAAGCCCTCGTTGCCGCCGTGCAGGTGGTTCGGGTCGTTGTTGGTCGCGAGGGTGAAGGTTTTGCCGTCGAGGGTGAATTTGCCTTTGGCGATCCGGTTGCCGTACCGGCCGGCGGTGACGCCCATGTAGCTGCCGTCGTTGACCCAGCCCTCAAGCGTGTCGTAGCCGATCGTGATGTCCGCGGTCTTGCCGTCCCGGTCGGCGGTCTCCAGCGACACCAGCGTCGCGCCGAAGTCCGTCAGCCTCGCGACCGTGCCCTGCTTGTTCTTGAGTGTGAACAGGTGGGCGGTCCGTCCGTCTTCGAGTGTTCCGTAGTCAGTCGTCACGACGCGTCCTGTGTTCGAGCAGGCGGTGAAGGTGAAAAGCACGAGCGCCGCGAGGGCGATATGCAGCGGGCTTGTGAGGGCGTCAGGCAGGGAAGCGGGGCGGCGGCTTGGCATCGGTTGGCTCCAGCGTATCGGGGATGGGATGTGCGGAGTGTACGCCAACTCCGCGGCGATTGAAACGGACAGGGCGTGCCACTGTCCTTACCGGTGTGCACGAAAAGTGTCTTAAGGTGGGGTAGGCTTCCAGCCTGCCGTCACGACGCAGTCGTGAAAAGCTGAAAGCATTGTTTCGAGCTGCGCTCGAATGGCGGGCAGGATGCCCACCCCACCTTTTCGTATACCTTTTAGGATATGGCGATGCGCTTGAACATCTGCTCCTGTGTATTGGCGATGCTGGCCGGGTGCGGTTTGGCCCGCGCTCAGGAGCAGCCCGCCCCCGCGCCGCCGTCCCCACCGGATCAGCGCGAAGCCGGCCCGGGCGGGCGCGACTACGTGTACGACGGCGTCATCACCACGCGTTACGGCGAAGGGGCGGACGGCTACTGGCTCTTCGAGCCCGCCGGGGCGGACAAACAAAGACCGCTGCCGGTCGTCGGCCTCATGCACGGCCTGAACGCGACGCACTACGGCGGGAGCTGGCTGTGGATCCGGCACCTGGTGCGCAAGGGCAATGTTGTTGTGTACCCGCAGTACCAGCAGGGCTTCGTGCTCGACCCGACGACGTTCACCGACAAGAGCGCCGTGGCGATCGCCGACGCGCTGAAGCGTCTCGACGGCGGGCGGCACGTGAAGGCCGACGGAAAACGCTTCGCGCTGGCGGGCCACTCGCTGGGCGGGACGATCGCCGCCAACCTCGCGGCCCGGCACGAGCACTACATGCTGCCGCGGGCCCGCGCGGTCATGCCGGTGCTGCCCGGCGATGTAAGGACCGACAAGGGGCTGGGCGCTTTTTTCCCGTCGCTGATCGAGGACCACGCCTCGGTCCCGCGCGGCACGCTGCTGCTGGTGGTCGCCGCGGAGGACGACAACATTGTCGGCCAGGGCGTCGCGAGACGGATCTACCACGGTGCTGAACAGGTGCCCACCGAGGACAAGGACTTCGTGCTGCTGCACGCGGACGGTCACGGCCGGCCGGCGCTGGTCGCGGACCATTTTGTGAACGCGTCTTATGTCGCGCGGGACGGCAGGGTGGTTGCCGATGCGTTCGACTATGCGCTCTGGCGTTGGCTGGATGCGTTGATGGATGCGGCTTTTGATGAGGGCAGGCACCGCGAAATCGCGCTCGGCGGAACCCACGAGCAGCGCGACCTGGGCAAGTGGTCGGACGGGACGCCGGTGCGCAAGCCGACGGTGACGGATGAGCCATAAAACACGATGAAGATCGGCCTGGTCCAACTCGACACCGGCACCGACCCCGCAGCGAATCTTGCGCGGTCCGAGTCGGCGGTCCGCGAAGCCGCCGCGCAGGGCGCCGAGCTGATCGCGCTGCCCGAGGTGATGCACCTGCGCGTTCCGGCCGATCAGATCGGGCGCACACGCGAGCACGCCCAGCCGATCCCCGGCCCGATCACCGAGCGCTTCGGCGGGCTGGCGGATCAACTCGGCGTCCACCTGCTGCTCGGCTCGATCGGCGAAACCAGCAACGACCCGCAGCGCACCCACAACACCTCGGTCCTGCTCGGGCCTGATGGGGCGCTGCTTGGGCGCTACCGCAAGGTGCACCTGTTTGATGTCCGCGTCGATGACCAGACCGGCGACCGCGAGTCGGACCGCTGCCTGGCGGGCGATGAGCTGGTCGCCGCCGACACCGCGCTGGGGCGCGTTGGGTTGTCGATCTGCTATGACCTGCGCTTCCCCGAGCTGTACCGCGCGCTCGCGCTGATGGGCGCGCGCATCGTCTGCGTCCCCGCCGACTTCACCCGAGCGACGGGTGGAGCGCACTGGCTGACGCTTCTGCGCGCTAGGGCGATCGAGAACGGCGTGTTCATCGTCGCCCCCGCGCAGTGCGGCGGCGTGCCGGGGCGTTACACCGCCTACGGCCACAGCGCGGTGATCGACCCGTGGGGGCGCGTGCTCATCGAGATGGATGACCGGCCGGGCGTCGCGGTGGTCGATGTGGATCTTGTGGAGGTTGATCGCGTGCGCGCGAAGCTGCCGGCGCTGGAGCATCGTCGGCCGGATGTTTATGGGCACACACAAGGGGATGGTCCCTCTTAGTAGACGGGCTGTCCCCGTCCGTCGCTCGTACCCGCCTGCCGCTTGCAGCTTCGTTGTGGGAGATGCTCTAGCCGTGCTGGATAGTGGCCTCAATCGCATTTATCAGAATGTTCTGGACAAATCCGGGCGATTCGTGTTCAATACGTGTCCCGCCTTAAACGCTGTGTTTGCAACATAATCCGTTCGTTTTACGAGCGGCCCCGCCCTGCACACAGGAGACCGCCATGTTTATGAGCTTTGCATCGCCACCGGCCCAGCGCCCTCATCGTGATGATGATCCGGTTGTTGCGGACGCGGCGCCGGCCGATCCGGGCGAGGTGCGTGGCGAGGCCCGCCCGACGCATCACGAGCTGTTTCAAGGCGAGTTAATCGCCCTGATCCGCGATCAGAACGATCCGGATTCGCTTGTTAGAATACCTACGGTAAAGTTTCTTTATGAAGACCCACTGGTCCGGGCCGGTTTGACCGGCACGCTCCAGCGGATCGCCGACGAAACCGGGGGGACTACAAGCTCATCGGCGAGCACGAGCTGAAATCGCGTTAGACGCCCCGCCTCGGACTGATCGGCACACAGGAGACCTACGATGCTCTTTGGCTTTGCATCCCCTAAGAACGATCCGCTACACAACCCGCAGTCGATCATCGACCCCGATGGCGAGCTGTTCGAGGAAGAGGAGTCGATCGGCGAAGAGATCAACAAGACGCTGGTCGCGCTGATGCCCTGGGGGATTTCGATCCTGTTCCACGTGGCGCTGGTCGTTGTGGCGTTTTTCCTGGTCTGGCAGACGATCATCCCGCGCGATGAGGAGCAGCCGGTGATCCCCGCGTCGAAGATCAGCGAGACGCCGGGCGCGCCGATGGTGATCGAGGAGGTCGTCGAGCAGTCGGCGGACACGCCGCCGACCGTGGTGACGGTGGACCCCACCGTCACCAACCCGACCCCGACCGTGACCAATACGCCGATCCCCACCCAGCTCATGGGCCTGACCTTCCAGGGCGGGCAGAGCGGCGGGCCGCTGGGCAACACCAATGGCACCGGCGACTTCGGCACCGACGTTTTCGGCAACGGCGGCAATGCGCGCAACATCGCCTTCATCGTCGACGCCTCCGGCTCGATGGTCGACGTCCTGCCGTTCGTCATCAACGAGCTGAAGCGCGCGGTCAACGGGCTGAAGCCGGCCCAGCAGATCACGATCATCTTCTTCTCCGGTGAGGGCGTCTTCGAGGTGCCCGGCGGCGGGGGGATCAGGGGCCTGCGGGCCTGCACGCCCAAGTTCAAGGAAGACATCCGCGAGTGGGTCTCGCTGGAGAATGCGAAGTACGACACCGGCGGGCGCGGCAGCCAGTTCGTTGAAGAAGCGATCATCCGCGGGCTGGACTACAAGCCCCAGCTCGTGTTCCTCCTGTCGGACAACCTCACCGGTGGGGGGCAGGGCGCGACGCTGCACGAGATCTTCCAGGACGAGCTGATGGCGGCGATCCGCAAGAAGAACAACTTTACCCCGCCGGCCAAGTTCAACACGATCCAGTTCCTGTACGAGGATCCGCTGGTGAGCGCCGGGCTGACCGGCACGCTCCAGCTCATCGCCGACGAGACCGGCGGGAACTACAAGTTCATCGGCGACCGCGACCTGAACCTCAAATAAGCACACCCGGACACCGCCTGGGCCATTGCCCCGCTTCCGGGGGCCGGGGCGGAGACTTTGACCTGATGCCACGACGATTGATCCAGACGCTCAAGACCTCGGCCGGGACCGCTGCGCTGGTGTCCGCGCTCGTCCTCGTCGCGCCCGCGGACGCCGATTCACTCAAGCGCGAAGGGTTGCCTGCGATCGAGGGCGTCACGCTGATCAGCGTCGAGGATGGCGAGTTGAAGTACCGCACGGCGGCGGGCGACCGCAGCGCCCCGCTCAAAGAGATCACCGACCTGACGATCGACAACGTGCCCGCGTTCGCCACCGGGCTCAAGGCGTTCAAGGCCGACCAGATGCGCGCGGCCCAGCGGTCGTTCGAGAGCATCTGGGCGGACAACCGCGTGGACTGGGTCCGTCACTACGCCGGGTTCTATCTCGCACAGGTGTACGACCAGCGCAACGAGCCGGTCTCCGCCGGCCAGGTGTACGCGAAGCTGGCTTCGGACGGCGCGGACTTGTTCTTTTTGAGTAAGCCCCCGACCGCGTCGCTGGCCGAGGCCGATGACGACCAGAAAGAGCGCATCACCGCGGAGATCCTCGCGGTGGCGGAGGGCGCGAAGGGCGAGCGCCGCAAGAAGCTCGAGGCCTACCTCCGCATGGTCGCGGGCGAGGAAGCCGCGCTGCCGCAGGACGCCGACGCCGTGGCCGACAACAGGCGCGCGTTGCAGCGCAGGGATTCGGCGGTGATCATCCCCGAGGACGTCTGGAAGGTCCCCGAGAAGCGCAACCAGCCCGCGGGCAAGTGGGAGTCGCTGGACCTGCTCGCGGCGGGCAAGTTCCGGGAAGCGATCGACAAGGTCAACGAGTGGCAGGACAACCCCGGCGAGCTGCCGGCGATGCTGTACATCAAGGCCAGGGCCCAGCTCGCGCTCGCCGATGAGGACAACGACGAGAAGCTCTACCGCGACGCGGGCCTGACCTTCATGCGGATCGTCGTGCACTACAACAAGGCCGGCGGGGCCCACCCCCTGGTCGCGCCCGCCCGCCTTGAGGTCGCCTACATCCACAAGCAGATCGGCCGGGAGGACATCTACCAGCGGCTCTTGTTCGGGGGCGATGCGGGCGGCGGTGTCCACCTGGTCATCGACGACCCGAAGACCTACCCGCAGTACCGGCTGCGCTACTACCAGATCATCGGAGAAGACCCGCCGGAGACCGAGCCGGCCGAATAGCCCCAGCCCCACCGACCCCCGCCTCGGCCACTTGCATCTGTTCGGCCGGGCCCAGCCCCGATATCACGTTGGCACGATGCCGACGCCCCCGCCGGCACGATGCCCGTTCCGCCACGCTTTGTTGGCGGCCCGTGTACGATAATCCCCCAGCCCCGACCGACGACACGTTAAGAGGAATGACGCCTGATGCGACTGAAACCGACCTTGATCGCTCTGATGACCGCTGCCTGCTGGCCGATGATGGCCCTGGCGCAGGATGACGAGCCGAAGACCGAAACGTTGAACTGGTTCCAGGCGTTTATCTGGTCCAAGGAAAGCCCGCTGCTCGGTAACCTGATCGTGATCCTGCTCCTGATCATGTCCGCGGTGGTGATGGGCTTCACGATCATGCTGATCTTCAAGTTCCGCCGGGAACAGGTCATCCCCGAGGCGGTGCGTGACGAGATCGAGGCGCTGCTCGCCGAGAAGAAGTACCGCGAGGCGATCGAGTACGCCCAGGAAGAAGAGTCGTACCTGGGCCAGGTCGCCAGCGCCGCGCTGAGCGAGGCCGCGAACGGCTACGCCGCGATGGAGCGTGCGGTCGAAGAGACCGGCGACGCCGAGGCCGTCAAGCTGCTGCGACCGATCGAGTACCTCAACGTGCTGGGCAATATCTCCCCGATGATCGGCCTGTTCGGCACGGTCTTCGGCATGATCGTCGCCTTCCAGAAACTCGTCGAGGGCGAGGGCTCGGCCGACCCGGTCGAGCTGGCGGGCGGCATCTCCACCGCGCTGGTCACGACCTTCTGGGGCCTGGTCGTCGCGATCCCGGCGCTGTCGGCGTATTCGCTGATCCGCAACAAGGTCGATGCGCAGTGCGCCGAGGGCCTGCTGACCGTGGAAGAGCTGATCTCGCCGTTCAAACCCAGCGGCAAGAAAAAGAAGTCGGGTGGTTCGTCTGGCTCGCGCGCGACGCCGAAGCCCGAGTGATACGTGTGAGACGGTTTGCCGGCGACGCGTCGCGTCGCGGCTTTTTTCCTACGCCCTGCTCCCTACTGCCTGTTCCCCGCCTATGTCACACGTTACCCGCCGAGGACCGGTCAAGCCTTCGCTGAATATCACGCCGCTGATCGACGTGGTGTTCCTGCTGATCGTGTTCTTCATGATCGTGAACAACATCGTGACCGACGAGGTGCCGGAGTTGCAGCTGCCGGAACTGCTCGACCCGCAGACGAGCACGCCCGAGGGCGAGGGCCGGGTCATCGTCAATATCGTCCCGCTCCAGGCGTACGAGCCGGACAAGGAATCGGGCCGGAAGGTCGGCCCGGGCAACCCCGAGTTGCAGGTGCTCTCGCGCGGCGGCGAGGTGAAGGCGGTGACCATCGGCAAGAACGAGTGGGTCATCACCGAAGAGGGCGCGATGAAGGAGTTCCAGGAGTTCGCCGCGCTCTCGATCCGGACTCGGTTTGAGAAGAACGGCAAGCCGCCGATCATCATGCTCCGCGCGGATGCGGGGGTGTACTACGGCCAGGTCTTGCCGATCATGAACACGCTGCAGCAGGCGATGGCGGACGCGCTGGAACCGGAGCTCGCCGCGGAGACACCGATCCAGCTTGTGGCGTATATGCCGGACTGATTCGCCTCGGAACCCGGACCAAGGCGCCCGGCCGCTGAAGCGGTCTACGCCGAGCGGATGAACAGATAGACAAGAGAGCCATGGCAGAACGACCCGACAACCCGAACGCCGACGCGCCGCTCGAGGAGCCCCCGGACGAACAGGTCGTCCACCACGTCTCGCAGCGCAAGAAGCGCAAGAAGGGCGTGGGGGGTGAGGAGATCGAGCTGAACCTGACGTCGATGATCGACGTCATCTTCCAGCTCCTGATCTACTTCGTGATCACCGCGAACTTCCAGATCGACGAGGGCACGATCCTCGCGACGCTGCCGGGCAACGCCGCGGAGAACCGGGAGCAGCAGAATATCGAGCCGCCGGTCGTCATCGAACTGACCTCCGGCGACGACGGGATCACGAGCCGGCTGATCGTGGACGGCCGGGAGCTGCGCGAGGGCGTTGCTCAGCTGCGCGGCTACTTCGAGGGCCAGATCGGCAGCGGTGAGATGGCGAAGGACGACATCGTGCAGATCAAGCCGCAGGGCGTGGTCCGTTGGCAGCACGTGGTGAACGTGTTCAACGCCTGCGTGGCCGCGGAGCTCGAGCAGGTCGGTTTCGCGCCGTCTTGATGCGGGTTCTTACCCTGCTGAACCGCGCCGCCGTGTCAGTTCGTACTTATTAATCGGAGACCGCACGCCGATGTTCGACGCCAAGCCCCGCCTCGCCCGCCTGCTGACTCCGGCCTTGCTTGCTTGTGCCTGCGCGGCGCCCGCGCTGGGTCAGATGAAGGCGTTGCGCCAGAGCGACGATCAGTTCATCCGCGGGCTGCGTGAGCAGGGGATGTCGGACCTGCTGGAGCACTTCGTCGAGACCGACCCGCCGCAGGAGCCGGTCGCGCAGCTGGCGCTGGAGATCGCGCTCAAGGAGTTCGTCGCCGACGACCGTCTGGCGCGTGCGTCGCAGGCGAACCAGGTCGGCGACGTCGCGCAGGCGGTCGCGCTGTTCGAGGAGAGCCGCCTGGCGTTTGAAGAGGTGGCCGCGGCGCAGAAGCGCCTGATCACCGACCACCGGGACGACGAGCGGCTGCCCCTCTGGCAGACCGACTACGCGGAGATGCTGCTGTTCCGCTACCTGCCGCGGTACCACCAGAACGTGAACCGGGTGTACGAGTTCGGCCTGCCCAACGATGCGCAGCGCGCGGCCTACGAGTCGGCGATGGTCGAGGCGTTTGTCGCGACGATGGACGCGTCGGACCGGATCGACGACCTCGATCGGCGGCTGGGCCAGGACGCGGCGCTCAAGCCCAAGCTCGAAGCGATGGGCATCTGGTTCACGATCGAGGACTACCGCCGACTGAACACGCCGTACTGGCTGGCCCAGGCGGCGCACGGCGTGTCGCTGCTGCCGGCGGACCACCCGTACTTCAAGGCCAAGCGGGTCCGAGCTCAGAGGGTGGACGACCCCGCCGCCGAGAAGAAGCGGCTGCGCGACATGGTCGTGAACGCGCTGGCCGCCGGGCTGATGCAGGACGACCGGACCAAGCTGACGGCCAAGCTGTTCAGCGGGCGCACGCTGGTTTGGTCGAGCGATATCAACGACATCGATGACGGTGTGGATGAGTACCTCGAGGGCGTCATCGCCGAGGCCGCGAACGGCCTGCCAGGCTACCTCGCGACGCTGTCCAAGGCCGTCGGGCGTTGGAACGCCGGCGGGCCGGACCTGGCGACCGCGATCGAGATCCTGCAGGGCATGGGCAGCCACCAGTACGTCGAGGCCCAGGCGCGCGGGGGCGACATCACCCCGCGCCTGCTCGCGGCGGACCTGCTCTTCCGCATCCTCGAGGCCGAGGCGAAGAAGCTGCCCGCCGCGGATCAGCCCGCCAAGATCGCCGAGGCGTACGAGCAGGCCTACGTCCCCCTGATCGGCGGCGACGCGGGCGAGCCTTACCGCCGAACGCTCTTCGAGCGCTGGGCCGACAGCGCCGGCGAGGTTGACGACCCGTCCACGCTGCCCGCCGCGGTGCGCATGGGCATCGGCGAGCAGCTCACGCAGCAGGGCGGCGCGCTGGTCAACCTCATCACCCAGACCGTGTCGTCGCCCCCGCCCGCGATCCCCGCCGACGCCCAGCGCTGGCGCGAGCAGCTCGAGCAGCAGCGGCAGCAGGCCGTGGCGATCCTGGACCGCGCGGTGCTGTTCAACCAGACGCTGATCGGCGAAGGCATGCAGGGGCCGCTATTGGCCCGCGGGCTCTTCAACCTCGGCCTCAACCGGTACGGCCAGGCCGAGCTGGACCGCATCTTCTTCCGCGAGGGCAACGGCGACCCGGTCAAGTATCAGGATGTCGCCGAGCTGTGGCTGCAGGTCGGCGAGCGCGTGCCCGAGGCGTCGCAGGCCAAGGACGCGCTGATCTACGCGATGGGCCTGATGTCTGGGCAGGACCAGCTATGGAATAAAGACACGGTGACCCAGCCGCGTGTGCGCAAGATCTACAAGGGCGCGTTCGACCTGCTCAACGCGACCTGGCCGCAGGAACCGCCGGTCCACGACCAGCGCGTCTACGCCGGGTTCTACCTCTACGAAAAGCCGGGGGATTTCGACCAGGCCGTCGCCGTTTACCGCGCCTTGCCGCGCGACCACCGCGAGTATTTCCAGGCCCGCCGGCAGATGATCTACGTGCTCCAGCGGCAGTTCCGCAGGCTGGCGGACGGCAAGCTGCTGCTCGAGTCGACCCAGCCCGCCGACGACGCGCCCGCGGAAGCGCGCGACAGGTGGGAGGTGCGGCAGGCCCAGGTGCTCGAAGACCTCGAACGCCTGCGTGGCGATGTCGTCGAGGAGGCCGAGCTGGTCATCCTCGACGCGGAGGAAGTCGTCGAGAACGGCGACGACCCGAAGCAGCAGTTCGACGCGGCGACGGCGCTGGGCGCTTCGACGGTCGTGCTCGCGGGGGTCCATGTCGAGGCGGGCGAGACGCCCCAGGCGCTCGAGCTGCTCGACGGCTTCGAGGACCGCTACGCCGCCGACGGCCCGTACGCCGGCCTCGCGGCGCAGCAGCAGGACCCCGAGTCGGCGAAGGCCAACCTCCTGGGCCTGGTCCAGTCCGCGCAGGAGCAGCGGATCCTCGCGCTGATCGACGCGGGCCAGGTCGACCAGATGGCCGAGCAAGCCAGACGCATGATGGACGCTCAGCCGGACGTCGCCGCGGCGGTGGTCAACGGCGTGCTCGGCCGGATCCGCACAACGATCGAGCGCGAACGCCGGGCCGAAGAAAACGCCGCCTTCGCACGCCAGGCCGAGCAGGCCCGCGAGAACATCAGGACCCAGGCCCGGTTCGCGGTCAAGCTCGGCGAGCTGCTCGTGCAGTGGGCCCAGGCCCAGGGCTTCGGCGAGCAGAAGATGGCCGCGTACCAGATGCCGCTGGCCGAGTCGCTGATCCTCGCCGGCGATATCGACAACGCGGTCAAGATGATGAAGCCCATCGCCGAGGCCTTCCCCAACAACTTCGACATCCGCATGAAGGCGGGCAAGGCGTACATCGAGGTCTACCGCCGCAACAAGTCGATCGACAACTACAACGCCGCGCACGACCAGTTCAAAGACATCATCGTGTACTACAACGCCCGGCCTAACGAGAAGCCGGACCAGTACTGGGACGCCTGGCTGCAAGTCATCACCCTCAAGGACATCGCCGGCGGCGACCTGGCCAAAGACATCCCCGGCCACGCCCGACTCCTCCGACGCGTCGATGAAAACCTCGGCGGACCAGCGTTCAAGGACAAGTTCATCGAGCTGTTCGACCGCAACGGCGGGATCGAGCGGCTCACGCCGTAGCCATGCGTCAGCAAGATCAGAATGACCGGCTATCATGAGACTCCGTAGTCTTTTGATAGGAGCCCCCCATGGCCATCCAGCAACGCAGCATCCCCGGCACCGACCTGTCCGTCTCCCTCCTGGGCTTCGGCAACTTCACCTTCGGCGTCAACTGGTGGATCGACGCGACCGACGACCAGGCCGTCGCGATCCAGAACGCCGCCTACGACCTGGGCGTCACCTTCTTCGACACCGCGCCGGCCTACGGCAACTGGCGGGCGGAGAAACTGCTCAAGCCGACCATCGAGTACGCGGGGCGTGACAACCTGGTCATCTCGACCAAGTACGGCTACGACCTCGTCTCCGACCCCGGCGAAGAGGGCAGCCACCGCGAACGCAGGCAGGACTTCTCCAAGGCCGCGATCCTCGCCGAGTGCGAGCGGTCATTGGAGAACATGGGCATCGACTGCATCGACCTGTACCAGGCCCACAACATCCGCTACCCGCACTACAACGACGAGCTGCTGGAGACGATGGGCCTGCTCAAGCAGCAGGGCAAGGTCCGCGAGTGGGGCGTCGCGCTCGGCCCGGCGATCGGCTGGCGCGAAGAGGGCCACGACGGGCTCTTGAAGTTCGGCGCCGCGACCGCGCAGACGGTCTACAACATGTACGAGCAGGACCTCGGCCGGGAGCTCGGCGAGATCTGCGAGCACCTGGGCAGGGGCGGGGTCATCGCCCGCGTGCCGACCAACTCGGGCATGCTGGATGACGAGTTCAAGAGCCCGGACCACGTCTTCCCACCGAATGATCACCGCAAGTTCCGCGACCGCAACTGGCTGGTGTACGGGCTGAAGAAGAACGACCGGGTCCGCCCGATGGCGAGCGACCTGGGCCTGAACCTGCGGCAGTTCGCGATGCGCTGGCTGGCGAGCCAGCCGGGCTTTGTCAGCGTCGAGCCGAACATCCTCAGCGTTGACGATGTCAAGGATTATGCCATCGGCTGCACCGGCGATCCACTGCCCGCGGACGTGCTCGAGCAGATCGACGCGTGGTACCAGAGCGACTTCGGTCTGGGCGACGAGGCCCACCCCTGCGACCACAAGTCCACCTTCGCCGAGGGCGGCGCGGTGCGCAGCCAGTACATCGCGCCGAAGCTGCAAGCGGTGGGTTAATTGCCGTTTAGCGGGTGACGCGCAGCGTCCCGCGCAATCCATCAGACTCCGGCCGCACGGGACGCTGCGCGTCACCCGCGACACGGCTTTACAATCCATCTCTATGGATCAAGGCGCCGATCACAAGCCCGCGCCCGACGATGCGCCGATCCCGACGCTGGGTCAGTCGGTCGTCGTCCGCTGGCTGCTGGGGCTGAACCTGATCGTCTACGCGCTGGACCGCATCGTCCGGCTGGCCGTGACCAGCTCGGGCGACGATGTCGGGCCGTTCACCTGGTACGGCAACTTCAACATCCTCCAGGGCATCAACGGCTTCCAGTTCTGGCGGCTGGTGACCTACCAGTTCCTGCACGCCAACCCGCTGCACTTGGGCATGAACCTGATGGCGCTCTACATCTTCGGCCCCATCGTTGAGAAGTGGTGGGGGCCCAGGCGCTTCCTCGCGTTCTACCTGCTCTGCGGGGCGTGCGGGGCGTGGCTCATGGCCCTCTTCGCGTTCAACCCCGAGTTCGTCAACGCGGGCGAGGCCTGGCTGGTTGGCGCGTCCGGCTCGATCTTCGGCGTGCTGGTCGCCGCGGCGATGCTCTACCCGAAGGACGAGATCAAGCTGCTGATCCCGCCGATGTGGGTCACGACGCGCAAACTCGCGCTGGTCTTTATCGCCCTATCGGTCGTCGCGATGCTCTTGGACTTCAACTTCGGCGGCAACGCGGCCCACCTGGGCGGGGCGTTCTTCGGCTTCGTGCTGGTCCGCCGGCCGTGGGCGCTGGACTTCGCAGACAGGGGCGCGCCCAGGCTCGAGCCGCCGGCGTCCGGGTCGCTCAAGGCCTGGCGCAAACGCCGGCGGGAAGGGCGCGATAATTCCTAGCTGCCCACGCTCGTCGAGCGTGGGCAGCGCGCATACTGTTGTATACAGATAACCCCGCGACCTGACCGACGAAGACGATCATGGGCTGGGAAGACCGACACTATTACCGGGATCAAACGCAGACGGGCCGGGCGTTCTCGGCCGCGGCGCTCCGTGGCCGGTCGGTTGTGTTCTGGCTGATCGCGATCAATATCGGTGTGTTCCTGCTTGACAAGATTCTGATCAGTGCGGGGCAGGGCATCGAACCGCTCTTCATCGGGGCGGATGGCGGCGCGGTGAAGCTTCCGCTTATGGGCCCGCTGGAGTGGTGGGGCCATTTCTCCGGGTACTTCGCGATCCAGAAAGTCCAGGCCTGGCGTTTCCTGAGCTACCAGTTCCTGCACGCGGACATCGGGCACATCCTGATGAACATGCTCGGGCTGTTTTTCTTCGGGCCGATGGTCGAACACTACCTCGGCTCGCGCCGGTTCCTGGCGTTCTACCTCATCAGCGGCACGATCGGCTCGCTGGTGTACATGCTGATGTGGGGGATCGGGCTGATCCTCAGCGGGCCCTTGACGCCGCTGATCGGCGCGTCGGCGGGCGTGCTCGGTGTGCTGATCGGGGCGGCGGTAATCGCGCCCAATACGACCGTGCAACTCCTGTTCCCGCCGATCCCGGTGAAGCTGAAAACGATCGCGTGGGTTCTCGTCGGCATCGGCGCGTTTACGGTGCTCTTCCGCGGCTTCCAGCGCGGGTCCAATGCGGGCGGTGAAGCGGCCCACCTTGGCGGCTGTCTCGCGGGCTATCTGCTCATCCGATTCCCCCGCGTCTTGAACTTCGCTGACCGCCTGCCGGCACCGCCTACCGCGCGCCCTACCCAAAGTATGCCCAAGAAACGCGGGCCTGACCCCGAGGTGATCGACCGCATCCTCGATAAGGTCCGCGAGCAAGGCATCCAGAGCCTGACGCGCAAAGAGAAGAAGCTGCTGAAGCAGGAAACCGATCGCCAAAGAGATGGGGCGGCGCAGTGAGGTGGGACCAGCGGCCAGGTGGAGACCCGTACCAGCAGCGCGGGGTCTCTCCGAACGATCAGATCGCGAAGCTGATGCGCGTCTTCGACTGGTCGTTCCCGGTCGGGCGGGTCTTCGGCATCGCGATTAAGCTGCACTTCCTCTTTGTCGCCTACGTAATCTACGAACTGATCGACGGCGGGAACATCCTCAATTCGGTGAAGTGGCTGAGCATACTGTTTATCAGCGTCCTGCTGCATGAATTCGGGCACTGTTTTGGTGCGCGCAGGACTGGCGGAGGCGCGGACGAGGTCATGCTCTGGCCGCTGGGTGGCCTGGCCTACACCCGCCCGCTCGACACGCCGTGGTCTCACTTTGTCACCGTCGTGTGCGGCCCGCTGGTCAACCTGCTGCTCGCGGTTGCGGCGTATATCGCGCTGCTGTTTGTCGCCGACCATCGGCTGGTCGGCTTCAACCCGCTGTCGATCTGGGTCGGTCCCCCCACCAGCCTGACCGAGCAGCTGCTCGCCTACACGTATGCGATCAACTACTACCTGCTGCTGTTCAACCTGGCTCTGGTGTTCTACCCCTTCGACGGCGGGCGGCTGATCCAGATCGCGATGTGGCGGCGGATGGGTTATAGCAAGAGCTCGTATCTGGCCGCGAAGATCGGTGTCGGCGGGGCGGTCGCCGTCGCCCTGTTCGGGCTGCTCGGCGGTGAGCGGCTGCTCTTCTTTATCGCGTTGTTTGGTCTCTTCCGCTGCCTGCAACGGCTGCAGACCCTTCGTCATGAAGCGATGTCTGGCTATGGCCCCGACCCGGTCATGGAGGCGATCCATAGGCAGGCAAAGCCCAATCGGGCCGAGCGTAAGCGCGAGCAAGCATTAATAAAGGAGCAACAGAAGCAGCGTGCCCGCCAGACCGAGATCGACCGCATCCTCGCGAAGGTCTCGGAGAAGGGTATCCAGTCGCTGTCACGCAAGGAAAAGAAAATCTTGCAGCAGGACACGGACCGGCTGAATGAGTGACCGTCTTGGCGTAAGGTAAGATTTGCTCTGATGCCTGCGCTCACGTTTGAAATCACCAACCAAGACACGACCACCCACGCCCGCGTGGGCAGGGTCACGACGCCGCACGGCTCGTTTGATACGCCGGCGTTTATGCCCGTGGGCACGCAGGGCACGGTCAAGGGTTTGCTGCCCGATCAGGTCCGCGAGAGCGGGGCGCAGATGATTCTGGGCAACACCTATCACCTGATGCTCCGGCCGGGCAGCGAGCTCGTTGCGAGCCAGGGCGGGCTGCAAGACTGGTCGCGCTGGCGCGGGCCGATGCTGACCGACTCCGGCGGGTTCCAGGTCTTCTCGCTCGCGGACCTCAACCGGATCACCGACGACGGCGTACGGTTCAAGAGCCATCTGGATGGCGCGACGATCGAGCTGACGCCCGAGCGGTCGATGCGGGTCCAGCACGAGCTGGGCGCGGACATCATCATGGCGTTTGATGACTGCCCGCCGGCGGGGGATTCGTTTGAGGGCGACGCCGCGTCCTACGCCGAGCGCGTGCGTGCCGCCAACGAGCGGACGCTGCGCTGGCTGGACCGGTGCGTCGCCGAGCACACGCGCAGTGGGCGGGATGACAAACAGGCGCTGTTCCCGATCGTGCAGGGCGGGACCGACCTGGATCAGCGGACGTGGTGCGTCGAACGCGTCTGCGCCGCCGACTGCCCGGGCTACGCGATCGGCGGGGTCGCGGTCGGCGAGCCCCCGGAAGAGATCCACCGCGTCGTCGCGCACACGGCCCCGCTGATGCCAAAGAGCAAGCCGAGGTACCTCATGGGCGTGGGCTACGAGCGGGACATCGTCGCCGCGGTCCGGGCCGGGGTGGATATGTTCGATTGTGTGTTGCCGACGCGCAACGGCCGGAAGGGCTACTGCTTCACGCCGCGGGGGGTGGTCAAGCTCCGCAACGCGTCCCATAAGCGGGACCCGGGCCCGATCGACCCGGATTGCGGCTGCCCGGCGTGCTCCCGGGGCTACAGCCGGTCCTACCTCCACCACCTGTTCCGGGCCGACGAGCTGCTGGGCCCGACGCTGGCGAGTCTCCATAACCTCTGGCACTTCCAAAGGCTCATGTTGGACATCCGACACGCGATCGCTCACAATGACTGGTCTTTGCTCGCCCGAGACTGGCCGGTGGCTCAGCTGCCCACCGCCACGGGCTGAGCGGCCCGCCTTGGCGCCGTGCCCGGGCGGGGTGACGACGACCCCAACGAGTTGATGCCCGATGCAAACCGTGCTCGCCACGATGGACGGCCGACCGATCCTCCTCGCTCAGCCGGACGTACAGAACGAACAATCCGGGACCAAGCAACCCGCCGACGACGGCAACACCGACGGCAAGGACGACGGCGGGGGGGGCAGCCTGTTCGGCGGGTGGTTCCTGCCGCTTATGCTGGGCATGATGGTCCTCTGGATCTTTCTGCTCGGCGGGGGCTCGCGCAAGCAGAAGAAGAAGCAGGCCGAGATGCTCGCATCCATCTCCAAGGGCTCGAAGATCGTGACCATCGGCGGGATCAAGGGCTCGGTCGTCGAGGTCCGCGATGACGAGGTCGTCGTCAAGGTCGATGAGAACAACAACACGCGCATGAAGTTCAGCCGCGACGCGGTCCGCACCGTCCTCGATGACAAGGGCGGCAAAGACGCCGACGCGAAGAGCGACAAAGACAGCAAATAACCCAGCGGGTGCCACCGACAAGCGGCAGCTCGTCGGTGTTCAGCAAACACGCAAGTATTCCAACCCACTGACGAGCGATGCCTGTCAGTGCCACCCAGGCCTCAAGCCCCAAGACACAGACCCAACCCATGGCGATCCTCTTCCTCATCATCATTGCGGCGCTGCTGCTCGGCTCGGCCGTCCTCTACGCGATGAACCTGCACTGGTGGCGCGTGTCGCTGATCGCCGGCGTCATGTTCGGCGCGGTCGCGCTGCTCTGGGTGCCCGGCGTGTACGGGCCCGGCGACCGGCTCAAGCCCGGCATCGACCTGGCCGGCGGCACGCGGCTGGTCTACGACGTCGTGGTCCCCGAGGGCGCATCTAACCGCGGCGCGGTCATCGACGAGACCATCGAGATCCTCTCTGAACGCGTGGACCCCTCGCAGACGCGCAACCTGGTCTGGCGTCAGGTCGCCGGCCAGCGCATCGAGGTCACCATGCCCGCCGCCTCGCAGAAGGTGCGTGATGCGCGTGAGGCCTACGAGAAAGCGGTGGAACAGCTCAAGCGCGGCAACCTCACGCCCGGCCAGCTCGATGAGGCGATGAAAGACGGTTCGCCCGCGGCGCTTGACAAACTTGCGGGCAAGAACAGCGGGAAACTCCGCGAACGGCTCGGCGATCTGCAGGAGGCCTTCATCAACCGCGAAGCAGGCAACCTCGCCTACGAGCAGGCGGCCGAAGCCTGGGACGAGAAGAAGGGCAGCATCGACCGGGATCAGTGGGACGCAGACCCTGTCTACCAGAAGCTGCTGCAGCTCGAGGCATCTTACTTTGAGGACCTGGTCCCCAAGTTTGTAGAGATCGAGCAGGACATCCTCAAGGGCAACAGCTTCAACATCCGCGAGTTCGAGTTCCTCCGCGAGATCCCCGTGCAGGAACTGACCGAAGAGCAGCGCCAGGCGGGCGAGAAAACCCCGCGCGAGGTGCGTCTCGAACAGCTCCTCAAAGACAACCCCAACCGCGCCGACAAGATCCGGGCGGCCTACGACGCGCTCGTTGCGTATGAAGCGGTCAAGGGCCCGCTCGACGGGCCCGAAGACCTGATCGCGCTGCTGCGCGGCTCGGGCGTGCTCGAGTTCCGCATCACCGCGGCGCCCGAAGAGGTCGGCCTGCTCCAGTCCTTCCTGACCCAGCTCGACGAGCAGGGCCCGCGCGCCCGGCCGGACGCGGAGTACCGCTGGTTCGAGGTCGACGACCTCAAGCAGTATGTCCCGGGCAAGAAAGAAGAGCAGCGCAAAAATATCGAACAGGTGCAGGGCTGGCTGGACCAGTCGCTGAGCGTCAACCAAATCGAGTTGAACCAGGCCCGGCAGCTCACGCAGGGCTTCTTCCTGGATTCAATGGGTGTGATTGCCCGGCCGTACGCCGGCCGGCTGTACCTCTTGCTGCACAACGAAGAAGGCCTGGCGATGACCCGCGACGACGACTGGGCCGTCAGCGATGTCAACATCGGCCAGGACGAGCTGGGCAAGCCGACCGTGAACTACCGGCTGGACGGCAAGGGCTCGGCGCTGATGAGCAAGATGACCGGCCCGAACGTCGGCCGGCCGATGGCGGTGCTGCTGGACGGCAAGATCCTGACCTCACCGAGCATCCGCGTCCGGCTGAGCAGGGACATCATGATCAGCGGGGACTTCACGCGTGCCGAGGTCGAGTACCTGCGTGACACGATGCGGGCCGGCTCGCTCGAGGGCCAGCTCTCGGAGAACCCGGTCAGCCAGCTCACGGTCCAGGCGACCCTGGGCCAGGACAACGTCGACGCCGGCTTCCGGGCCGCGCTGACCGCGCTGGTGCTCGTCGCCATCTTCATGGCGATCTACTACTTCTTCGCCGGCATGGTCGCGAACTTCGCGCTCGCGGCGAACATGGTGCTTATCCTCGGCATCCTCGCGATGACCCAGGCGACGTTTACGCTGCCGGGCATCGCCGGCCTGGTGCTGACCATCGGTATGGCGGTGGACGCGAACGTGCTGATCTTCGAGCGCATCCGCGAGGAGCTCATGGACCGCAAGGTCAACGTCGAGATCGCCGCGCGGCAGGGCTACGGCAAGGCGCTCTCGACGATCCTCGACGCGAACATCACCACGCTGATCACCTGCCTGATCCTCGGCTACACCGCGACCGCGGACGTCAAGGGCTTCGCCGTGGTGCTGGGCATCGGCATCCTCGCGACGCTGTTCACGGCCCTCTTCTGCACGAAGGTGCTGATCGACCTGTACATCCGCTACCGCAGGCCCAGGACCCTGGAGATGCTGCCGACCATGGTGCCGGCGATGCACAGGCTGCTGCACCCCAAGGTCAACTGGATCGGCAAGGCGAAGTTCGTCCTGCCGATCAGCCTGCTGCTGCTCGTCGGCGGCCTCGCAGAGGCGTTCTTCCAGCGCGGCGTGGACATGCTCGACATCGAGTTCCGCTCGGGCACCGCGGTCGGCTTCGAGCTCAAGCCGACGGATGAGGAAGACGACCTGGGCCGGCCGATCCTGACGACGCTGACGATGAATGAGGCACGCGAGCGGATCACCGTGATCTCCGCCGCGGCGCAGAAGGCACAGGCCGCGCGCACCGCCGAGGGAGACTTCGAGCCGGCGGACGAGATGGAACGCGAGGTCGCCGCCGCGGTCAATGCCGCGTACGACCGGCACGCCGCCGCGATGGCCGAGTACGAGAAGGTCAGCCAGAGCGGCACGATCGAGAAGCCCGACCCCGTGCCCGACTTCGCCCTGCTCGACGAGGTGCAGGTCGTGGCGACCGGCGACAGCGACGACCCGGAGGTCTCCAGCGGCTTCAGCGTCGCGACCCTGATCACCGACAGCCGGGCGGTGACCGACCTCTTGAAGGTCGCGTTTGATGATGTGCTCGAGACCGTCCGCCCGGTGCAGTTCGACGGTCAGGACCAGACGACCGATCAGGCGAAGGGCATCGTTGAGGCGATGGATTCCGGCATCCTGAGCGAGGTCTTCGAGGATGCGCCGCTGACCGAAGAAGCCGCCAACACCAACCTGCAGGAGTACATCGGCGGCGTGGCGATCTACGTCCAGGGGATGACCCCGCCTCTGAGCGCCGAAGAGCTGACCGAGCGCGTCGAGCGCATGCGCCGCCAGCCCCCGCACGACGAGCTCGGCTCGCGGGCGTTTACGGTGGTTGGTGTCGAGCGCGTGGCGGGCAGCTTCGACAACGACGGCAACGTGCGGTATAGCAGCGCGATCGTCGTCGCCCGCGACGAGGCAGGCCTGACCGATTACAGCACCGCCACGGGCCTGGAAAGCCTGACCGAGAACGGCGGGCTGGCAGACACCGAGTGGAAGCTTGTCAAGGACGCGCTGCAGCGCGACTCGAGCTTCAGCAATGTCACCGTCTTCAATAGCCAGGTCTCCGGCACGATGCAGCAGCAGGCCGTCGTCGCGATCTTCCTGTCGCTGCTCGCGGTGGTCGTCTACATCTGGGTCCGTTTCGGTAGCTTCCGCTACGGGCTCGCGGCCATCGCGGCCCTGGTCCATGACGTCGCGGTCGCGCTCGGCGTTGTCGCGCTCGCGGGGCTGGTGTACAACAAGCTCGGCCCCGAATCGCCGATCGTCGGCTTCCTGATGCTTGACCCTTTCAAGATCAACCTCGCCATGATCGCCGCGTTCCTGACGATCATCGGCTACTCGCTCAACGACACGATCGTCGTCTTCGACCGCATCCGCGAGAACCGCGGCCGGCTGAGCCGCGCGACGCCCGAGATCATCAACGACTCGATCAACCAGACGATCAGCCGCACCGTGCTGACCTCGGGCACGACGCTCATGGCGGTCGGCACGCTGTACATCTTCGGCGGCCCGGGCGTGCACGGCTTCGCCTTCGCCATGCTGCTGGGCGTGCTCGTCGGGACGTACTCCTCGATCGCCATCGCCGCGCCGATCCTGATCATCGGCACCCGCGGCCAGGGCCCGACGACCGGGCCCGAGGCGCGTCCCGCGAAGCTGACGTCCGACGAGCCGGACATCAGCTCGGAGCCTGTCGGCGTATAAGCACACGCGCTAAGCGGTTAGTGATTGAAGTAAACATCAAACCGTACCGCCTTGCCCTTGAAGACCAGGTCGGGCTTGGCGCGCGTCGCGTGCCAGATCACAGGGGCCCGCAAAGGGCGCTTCACGCAGACGCGGTGCACGCCGGTTGACAGCGTGGCGTCGAGTAACGCCGGTGCGTCGCCGTCATCGCCCGCGAGCAGCCGCAGGACACGCATGGGCTTGCGTTCCTTCGCCTTGCGACCCAGTGGGAACATGGGGTCGAGCACGATGGTGTCGGGGCGTGAGGTGTTTTTGGCCTGCGCCAGCCAATCGGAGGCGTCCGCGTGGTGGAGCGTGACGCGCTGGGCGATGCTTGGCGCGGCTCCCGCGGCGCGTTCGATCGCGTCTTGAAGCAGTGCCGCGATCACGGGCTGGCGCTCGATCGCGGTGACCGCGCAGCCGTGCGCCGCGAGCAGCCAGGCGTCTTCGCCGAGCCCGGCGGTGCAGTCGATCACGCTCGGCCGATGGGCGTCGCCCTTTTTGATACCCACCGCCTTGAGCAGCGGCATGTCGAGCCTGCGGCCGGCGGGGGAATCGACATCGATGGCGGCCAGGTCGGCGAAGACCGCGTGCCCGCCGATCAGGTCGGCCTCGCCTTGCAGGACGCGCAGCTCCAGCCGCTCGCGCGTGACCGCGAGCAGCAGGTCGCAGCCCGGATCACCCAGGCGGGTCTTGCGGGTGTTTAGTGATGCGGCCAACACGGCCGCGCGCTGCTGCAGCGCCACCTCATGCGGCGGGTCGGCGCAGACGGCGGTGCGGGTGTGTTGTGCGTCAGGCATGCGGTTTAGCCGCGACGCCACGCGTCGCAGGCGAGTAGGGGCAGATGCATCACAGTGACCCGGCGACGCGTGGCGTCGCGGCTAAACAAGAAACCTACTCCCGCGCCTCCGCGTCCGCGAGCTGCTGCTCGTACCGCGCCCGGTTCGTGCGGTTGTCCATCAGCACAAACAGCTTGTCGCGCAGACCCCTGGGCACGTAATCGTCCAGCGTCTTACGCACGATCGACAGGTTCGTCCGCCGCGACATGTGCGTCAGCACAACCGCCTCGCCGCGGAACATCTCCAGCAGCCGGACGATATCGTCCAGGTGCAGGTGCTTGCCGATGCCCGCGCGCTTGCGGTGGCCCGGCTCGAGGAACGTGCACTCGGTGATCAGCACCTTCGCGTCCAGGACCTCCGGCCGCTCGAAGTGCTTGCCCCAGAGCGTATCGCCCATGTACGTCACCTGCGGGATCTCGTGCGTCTCGGTGATCTCCTCGCCCATGTCCTTGAGCTGGACGAGCTCTTCCTGCGGCTTGCCGGCCAGGTCCGCTCGCAGCTTGCTGCGCAGTTCGACGCAGGAGTAAGCCAGGGACGGCACAGTATGGATCGTGCTGAAGGCGCGCAGCACGACGTTGCCCTTCAGCGGGATCTGCTGCTCGGGCTCGAGTGTGATGACTTCGTACGGCGTCTTCTGCCGCTCGATATCGACGAGTGCGCCCATTAGGTTGTGGATCGGCCCGGCGAGGTCGGGGTGGCAGACGACCTTGCCCGTGCCCATGCCCTGGAACGCGCGCTGCGAGAAGTAGTAGATCAGCGAGGCGATGTGGTCCATGTGCCCGTGGCTGATCGCGACCATGTTGCTGGTCAGCATCGCGCGCGGGCACTCGCCGATATCGAAGCCGATGTCGAGCTCGGGCACCTGCACCGCCGTCGCCTCGCCGGCGATCGAGACGCCCTGCACGCGGTAGGGCGGGAGGTAGAGAAAACCAAGCTGGGGTCGGCGGGGCGGTTCCTTGGGGAGCATGCGGTTCCTGTCTGGCGGTCAGCGTGCTTGGGGATCGGAAAGCCATGCAGCACGCTGACCGGCGTGGAACTGCGGGCACGATGAGAAACGCACGGGCGCGGTTGGTTGAACCCCGCCGGCGATCGGTCCTGACGCCGCCAAACCGGTGGCGGCGCAAGAGAGTATCGTATCGCCGATCATGTTTGGCAAGAGGAAGCAGCCGATGGAACCGATTCTGGAAGCCTGGTCGGGACTGACCCACCCGGTCATCGGCATGATCCACCTCCGCCCGCTGCCGGGCAGCCCGCGCTTCGCCGGCGGCCTGGCCGCGGTGATCGACGCGGCGCTGGCCGACACGCGGGCCTGGTCCGAGGCCGGGGTGAACGGGCTGATGGTCGAGAACTTCGGGGATGTGCCGTTTTATCAAAGCGATGTCCCGCGTGAAACGATCGCCGCGATGACCGTGGTCGCTAAAGAAATCCGTGATGCTGTTCCGGGGCTGCCGCTGGGCGTCAACGTGCTGCGCAACGACGGTGAGTCGGCGCTGGCGATCGCGGCGGCGGTGGGCGCGAGCTACATCCGCGTCAACGTGTTGAGCGGCGCCGCGCTCACGGACCAGGGCGTCATCGAGGGCCGGGCGGCGGCGCTCATGCGGTACCGAAAGTCGCTCGGGGCCGAGCACATCAAGGTCTTCGCGGACGTGCGCGTCAAGCACGCCGCGCCGCTGGTCGAGCGCCCGCTGCAGGACGAGGTTGAGGAGCTGGTCCGCCGCGCCGGCGCGGACGCGGTCATTGTTTCGGGCTCGGGCACCGGCAAGCCGACCGACCCGAGCCACGCCGAAGAGGTCAAACGCTACGCGGGCGAGACGCCTGTGCTGATCGGTAGCGGCGCAGATGCGCAGTCGATCCCGCAACTCAAGCCCGTGTGTCATGGGTTTATCGTCGGCAGCGCGGCGAAGCCCGGCGGCAAGGTTGACCGGCCCATCGATCTTGCTTTAGCCAAAACAATCATCAACGCGGTTTAATCGGGCCATCCTGTAACCTGAATGAACGTGTGATTAACCGCAGAAATCGCAGAGCACCGCAGAGCAGGGCATGGCTCGTCTCTGCGGCCCTCCGCGAACCCTGCGGTAGAACAAGCTGATTGATCTTCGAGATGATTCTTTGTGAAGTAGCCTGGCTCCCCACCCCGCCCGACGGCACCGCGGCCTGGGCGTACTACGCGCTCGTGATTGCCGGCGTCATCGTCATGGGCATCGCGAAGTCCGGGTTCGGCGGGGGGATCGGCATCCTCGCGGTCCCGCTGATCGTCAACGCCATGCCCGCCGACCGGGCGCTGGGGGTCATGCTGCCGATCCTGATCGTTGCCGATTCGTTCGCGGTGTATCAGCACCGCCGACAGTGGGACTGGTCGGCCATGCGCCCGGCGCTGGGCGGGGCGGCGGTCGGCATCGCGCTCGGCACGCTGCTGCTGTTCCTCTTGATCGATGGCGACGACCAGCGCGGCTCGACCGACAGCGTCGCCGCGGTGCTGTCCGTGCTCGTCGGCTCGATCTGCCTGCTCATGGTCGGCGTACAGGTCTACCGCATGCTCGGCGGGCACGTGCCCAAACTGCCCGGCAACAAACCGACCGCAGTCGGTGTCGGCGCCTCGGCGGGCTTCGTGTCAATGCTCGCGCACGCCGCCGGGCCGATCATGTCGATCTACTGGCTGGACCAAAAGCTGAGCAAGCGCGTGCTCACCGGATCATTGGTGCTGTTCTTCATACTGGTCAACACCGCCAAGCTGCCGAGCTACGTCGCGCTCAACTGGATCACGCTCGAGACGCTGAAGGAGTCCGCGTTCTTTGTGCTTTTCGTGCCGATCGGATCGCTGCTCGGTATCGCGATGCACCACCGGATCCCCGAGAAGCCGTTCACCGCGGTGATGTACGCCGGCGCGGCGGCGGCGGGGGGCTGGTTGATCGTGAAGGTTGTGGTTTAAGGCTGCGATAGAACGCGTTTCGCGGGCGACGCGCAGCGTCCCGTGCGAAGCATTTATCACCGTTCACGCGGGACGC
>JANQKT010000128.1 GCA_028280965.1 Phycisphaeraceae bacterium | reverse complement strand
AATCGGCGGAGGCGTCTTCACTGATGTTGATGGGATTACCGGTCGGGTGGGCACAGGGGCAGTCGATGGCAAGCTGTTCGAGCGTTTCAGCGCCGAGTTCGGCGGGGACGCCCTGGTGAGATAGCAAACAGTCGACAGCGACGACGGCCGCGGCGCCGGAATTGGAGACGATCGCGAGGCGCGAGCCTCTGGGTAATCGCTGGCTGGCGAGCAGCTCGGCGACGTCGAAGATGTCATCGAGTTCGGTGGCCCGCACGATGCCGGCCCGCTGGAACGCGGCCTCGTACACGAGGTCTTCGGCGACGAGCTGTCCCGTGTGACTGGCGGTGGCGCGCGCCGAGACGTGGTGTCGCCCCGCCTTGTAGGCCACGATGGGTTTGACGCGAGCGAAGGCGCGTGCCGCGGACATGAAGCTGCGCGGCTCCTTGACCGCGTGCAGGTAGAGGATGAGGGACTTGGTGTGTCGATCGGCGGCGAAGTAATCGATGAGATCGCCGAAGCTGACGTTGAGCATGTGGCCGAGCGAAACGAAGTGCGCGAGGCGGACGCCGCGATCGACGGCGCGGTCGATGATGGCGCTGGACAGCGAACGGGATTGAGAGAGGAAGGTGAGCCGACCGGCACGGGGCATGGAGGGGCTGAGACTGGCGTTCATGCCGAGGGCGGTATTGATAAAGCCGAGCGAGTTGGGACCGATGACGCGCAGGTCGGGGAATTGGGTGACGACGTCGGCGAGCTGTCGCATGAGTTCGGGACCGGTGTCGTCGATATCGCGGAAGCCGGCCGAGAGGATGAGCGCGCCGGGAATACCGGCTTGGCCGCAGGCCTGTACGGCTTCGGCGACACGCTCGGCGGGCCTGCAGATCACGGCCAGGTCAACCGTGTTGGGCAGCGCGTCGATCTGCTGGTAGGAGGGGATGCCGAGGACGGATTCGCGGCCGGGCACCACGGGATAGATGACACCGCCGAAATCGGCTTCCATGAGGTTGTGCAGGATGACCTCGTCGATGCGCTGTTCCGTATCGGCTGAGCCCAGCACCGCCAGGCGGTGTGGACTGAACAGCTTGTCGAGGTTTTTCACCGACATGGCGCGTCATCCCGCTGTAGAACGTGTGCCACGCGAACGCCCGCCGACACATTGTAGGCCGTCGCGAACGGCCGATTCATGCAAAGGACCCATCGCCCTAAGGCGAGGGCTGCCAGCCCGCGTCACACCAGAGCGACCCAGTCACCGCGGGGTTCTCGATCATGAAGCAGACCGCCCGGGCGATCTCGCTGGTGTCGATCAGTCGCTTGAGCTGCGTGTGGGCGAGGATTTGATCTTGCACGATCTGCTCGGGCATCGCTCCGACCATGGGGGTGTCTGTGAAGCCGGGGTGCACGACCACAGCGCGGGCGCCGTAGAACATGCCCTCTTGCGTAAGGCTGGACGCGGCGCCGACCAGGCCCGCCTTCGTGGCGGCGTAGGAGATCTGGCCTCGGTTGCCGCGCGATGAGATGGAGCCGATGAAGACGGTCACCGCTTGGATGCCCTCGTCGGGGGCCCAGGCCTTGAGACCCTACCGCTTGCGCGACTCGGCCAGCCGCCCCACCATCTCTAGCGACCAGTAGACCGGCGCGATGAGGTTCACGTCGATGACGAGCTGGAAGTCGCCAGGCGGGTAAAGGTCGGCCTTGCCGGTCTCCTTGTTCACCTTGGCGCCGAGCTTGTCGCGCGTGATGCCCGCGGCGGGCACGCAGACGCGGACGGGCTTGCCGAACTCGGCTTCGGCTTGATCGAAGACGCTCTTGCGAAACGCCTCGTCGGTGGTGTCGCCGACGAAGGCCTTGAATCGCGTGTTGGGATAATCGGCGGCGCATCGCTCGGCGGACGCGCCGACCGCGTCGGCCATGTCCACCATCGCGACCGCCTCGATGCCTCGCGTCGCAAGCTGCTGAACGGTTGCCAAACCGATGCCCCTGGCCGCCCCGGTGACGACCGCCACGTTCTGATCGATGCGCATCGCGATCCTCCTTCTGACGTGATTAACCACCAAGCTATCCGGCTTATACCGAAAATGCCAGATTTTTTTTTGCAATTGCACTATTTCACGATACGATTAGGGTGATTGGAACGAAGCGGCCGTCTAAGTCGTACGAAGGAACGCCATGGCCAAAGCCTCATCTTGCCAGCGCCTGTCGATCAAGAAGTACCCCAACCGGCGCTTCTACGACTCAACCCGCAGCTGCCACGTCACGCTCGATCAGATTCACCAGCTGATCCGCACCGGTCACGACGTGCAGATTACCGATTCGAAAACCGGCCAGGACATCACCGTGGCCGTGCTGAGCCAGATCCTCCTGGAGCTGGATAGCTTCAAGCTGTCGTGGTTCCCCAATTCGCTGTTACACCACGTAATCCGCAACGATGAGCCGATGGTGCGCGAGTTTATGGATGTCTATTTCAACCAGGCGTTCGAGTGGTTCTTGCAGTCCCGACAGTCGATGGAACAGCAGATGCGGCAGATGATGGGGCTCGGCGCGACGATGGCCCAGCCCCCCGGGGAACCCGCCGTCGCTCCCGGCCCGGATGCCGACGGCCTGGGCGACCTGAATCAACGCCTCGCGGACCTGGCTGAGAACATGCAGCACATGCAGGAACGGCTGACCACCCCCCGTCCCTCGGCCTGACGAGCCCGTTTTCCCACTCAAAAATCGACTCCGACAACATTTTTGTGCAAACGCATAAAAATCGTCTCATTTTGTCTTGTATTAGACAGGCCGCGAGCGTAGCTTGATAGTAAGCAGTGTTACGGAACACCCATACATCACATTAGTGGTCCCCTTCGGGCCGAACCGAAAAGGAAGGTGGAACATGTCAGGCAATGCGCATGAGCGGATGATCGAATTGCTCGACGAAGCCGGTCAGACCTATTTCAAGGCGATGCAAACCGGGCTGCAGGTGCAACAGGACGTGGCCAATTGGTGGTCGGATCAGATGGCCTCCGCGCCCACGGCCGACCTGGACCTCCAGGTGGTGATCACCGACGCGGTGAACCAATGGAAGAGCAACGCCGAGAAATCGCTGGCGATGATGGAGCAGAGCGCCAACCAGAGCGTGGACCTGCTGAACAAGGCGTTCGCGGTGGGTCAGGCCGATTCTATCGAGGCCGCGCAGCAGAAGCTCAACGAGCTTTGGGAACAATCGCTGAAGACCATGCAGGACAACGTGCAGGCAACGCTTACCGCCAATGAGCAGTTCGCCCAGGCCTGGATGGACCTCAGCAAGAAGCAAGCGGCGCAGCAGGCTGAATAATCGAGTAGAGCGGGGTAGGTTCGTGACGACCGGCTGTGCGATCGCGCGGCAGGTCGTCACGCGCCCGAGGATGGAGTCCATCGCTTATCAGGGAGCGCAAGATGCTCAAGCCGGTATACATCGCCGGGTCCGTACGCACGCCGATCGGTCGATTCTGCGGCGCGTTTTCGGATGTGCCGGCCGCGAATCTCGGCGGCGCGGTGATTTCCGCGTCGCTGCGAAGATTGGGCGCCAAGGGCCGCGACGTGGACGAGGTGATCATGGGCAACGTGATCAGCGCCGGACTGGGCCAGAACGTGGCACGGCAGTGCGCCATTGAGGCCGGTCTGCCGACCGAGGTGCCCGCGATGTCCATCAACAAGGTGTGCGGCTCGGGGCTGAAGGCGGTCATGCTGGCGGCGCAGTACATCCAGTGCGAAGACGCCGAGCTGGTCATCGCCGGCGGAACCGAAAACATGACCCGCGCCCCCTACGTGCTGGACAAGGCCCGCACCGGCTACCGCATGGGAGACGGCGC
>JANQKT010000126.1 GCA_028280965.1 Phycisphaeraceae bacterium | reverse complement strand
TGCGACTCAAGGTCGGTCAGCATTTGGTTGGCAAACGGACCGCGCTCGTCGAAATCGTCGTCGCCCTGCTTGGCGTCCGGCTCGTTGTCGGGGTTGCGGGCCTGGAACGACGAGATCTGGAAAGCGATGTCTTCGTCTTCCGCTGCCTGCGCCGCGGCCTTCCAGCCCGCGACGACCGGCAGGGTGTCGAAGATCCGCGCCTTGGTGTAGTCGTAGGTCTCGCCGTTGGCCTCGGCGGCCTTCTTGTCGGCGGCGAGCTCGGCCAGGAGTTCTTCGTTGTCGAAGCTCTTGTCGGCCTGCAACTGACCCACATGGTCGTTGGTTCTTTTAGCCAACGCGGTAAAAGCCGAGGCCTTCTCGACCAGGGCCTCGTTCGCCAGCTCGTGGGTCTTGTCGATGAAGACCAGGTTGTTGACGACGACGATGGCCGTGATGATCATCAGCGTCAGGGCGATGATCCGGACACCCAGGCTCAGGGACTTGAAACGTTTGACCAGTTGCTGCATCGGATTGCCTCCAGGGGAACGTGCGCCGCTTCCCCCGAAGCCCGCGGCAGGTTGTCAGTAGGCATATTCGACGGCCATCAAGGCTAACCTTAGTCTGGCGCAACAATTTCATTGATCTACCGCCACCCAACCCTGTTTTCATGGACGAAGTGCCCGGTAAACCATTCAATTCATTCTTTAATCATTCAAAACGGTCGGGATGTCAAGGTGGTTATCGATCTGATGAGCTGGTGGTGACGAGCCGTGTCTGGACCTGGAGGTCGCAGGGCCGATCCAGCTCGTGCTCGACCAGGCGGCGCAGGTCGTCGGCCAGCGCCCGGGGCGGGCGGTCTTCCGCGGCGATGGCGACCCAGACCAGCAAGGGCTGGCCCGCCCGCCGTTCGGCACGGACCGAGATGAGTTGGGCCGTATCCTCCGTCTCGATGTGCTGTTCGATGGCCTGCTCGAGCGCCGGGCTGATGTCGTCTTTCGGCAGCGAGTCGTAGAGGAAGTAGATCAGCGGGACCGACAGCACGACCGCGCCGACGGTCAGGCCCATCAGCGCGTGGCGGGTCCAGCGCTTCTCCTTCGTGTGCAGGTGCTTGGCCTGCATGCCCACCGCGAAGAGCGCGGCGGCGGCGCCGAGCACGATCGCGATGATATTCGTGACAAACAGCACCACCGCACCGGCAGCGGTGAGGGCGTCGCCATCCGACAGCGCGACGCCCGCGGTCGCGATCGGCGGGACGAGCGCCGCGGCGATGGCAACCCCCGGGAGCGCGCCTAATAGATTCGGTCTGGCTGTTGCGTAGGCGGCGGCGATGCCGGAGATCAGCGCGACGCCCAGGTCCAGTGCGTTGGGCTTGCCGCGCGCCAGCATCTGATCCGTCACCCCGGCGTGCGGGATCAGCGCACCCATCAAGAGCGCGATCAGCAGTGCCACGAGGAAGCCCAGCAGCACGGACTTGCTTGCGCTACGCATCAGAAACCCGTTGCCCTGCACGACCGCGAGGCCGCAGCCGATCAGCGGCGTCATCAGCGGCGCGACGAGCATCGCGCCGATCACCACCGCGACCGAGTCGAGCATCAGGCCCAGCGTCGCGATCATTGTGGACAGGCAGATCAACGCGACAAAGTCGATGTTCCACTGGCTGGCGGACTGCACCCGCTCGACCAGCGTGACCCGGTCCTCGCGTTCGAGCTGCGGGATGCCGCGGCTCAGCAGCCCGCGGATGCGCTCGGCGGCGGCGGTCATCAGCGGCTTGGGCTGCCTCACCACGCCGACGGTCAGCGCGCTGTCCTCGGCCAAGAGCTTGTCGGGCAGCATGCCGAACAGGGCCTTGCGCGCGTGCCACTGGTTGCCCGCGCCGATCAGCAGCAGGTCGTACCCGCCGTCTTCGATGACGCGCGCGAGCCCGGCGCGGAAGTCGCGTGCGACTTCGACGACCGGCCGAACCCCGGGGTGCGCGGCCGGGTCGCCGACGGCCTTGCGGATCGCTTTGTCAAGCAGGCGCCTGCCGACCAGCTCGGCCTCGGGCCCGTAGTCCGGTTCGAGGTAGAGCGCCTCGACGCCCGCGCGCCCGCCTTGATCGATCGGGCAGGCCGGGTCGGGCAGCCGGACGATGTTGTTGGCGAGCGCGAGCGCCTCGGTCGCGTGCGGCCCGCCGGATGTTGGGATCAGCACCCGCCGGCAGCCGGTTCCGGTGCTCTGCGCACCGAGTCGCATCAGGACGACCATGCACGCCGCCTCGCGGAACAGGCGCACGGGCAGCGGGTCTTCGTTGCCCTTGGCCTTGCTTTGTTTGGCCAGCAGCAGGAGCTTGACGCCGTGCTCGGCCAAGACCTTGAGGATGTCGCCGGCGGGGGCGTTGCCCTGGACGGGGACGACCTCGACCTCCGGGCTGCGTTCGGGCTCGTCGTGGCCGGTGGCCGCCGACTCGTGCAGCGCGGCCGCCATGCGCACGTGCGCATCGGCGCGGTCGCTGACCGCGGCGCGGATCGCCGGCAGCGGCTCGGCGTCCTCGGCGTCGTCCTGCCCGACCGCCGCGAAGACGACGATGTCTTCCTGCCGGGCCCGCGCACACTGCCAGCCCCAGCCGACGAGTGCCGCGGCCTCGTCCGTGCTCGTGATGACGATGGCGACGGCCATGGGGACAGGGTAGCGGAACATGCTTTGGGAGATCAGGCCGTCCCAATAGAATCGAGGGGTGAACCGTTCCAGGGCATAAACGAAAAGGAGTACCAATGAAAATTGGCACCATTGTTCTCGCCGCCTTGCTGTTTGTTGTCGGTTGTCAGTCGAATCGTGATCGGCTTACGATTGATCAGCCAACACTTACTCAGAAGACGCAGGAACAGGCCCAACCTGGATCGGAACTCTCAGATGGGGATGGTCTTGTCTTGTCCTGGTCGCTGAATCGGAACGATTATGTTCTCGAAGTTTTACTCAGAAATATCTCAACGAATGAGATACCGGTCCGTGCAGCAACAGGTTTCTTCGAGGCTGACATTATTGTTACGAATGGCAGACGCTTTGAATATTCCGAAAGAGGCTTCGATAGTTTACGGAGATCAAGTACTTGGTCGGTGTGGCCAAAAGCGCTGAAACCCGGACAAACAGTAACTTGGTCAATACCCTTTGAAGATATTGTGCGCGTCCCTTTCAACGACACACCTTTTTTGAAAGCGATTGAATCCGGTGAAGTCGTCATTGAAGACTTCTGGGGATTTCGCTAACGCATCACCCCCCGCACGTCCGCCCCTTGCCCTCGCGCTTGGCGCGGTACAGCCGCTGGTCGGCGAGCTTGATCAGGGCGTAGCCGTCGGACAGGTCGTCTTCGGCCAGGGACGCGACGCCCGCGGAGAGGTCGGCGGTGATGCCGCCGCGGTCGAGCATCACCTGGGACTGCTGGCGGAAGAGCATGCGGATCGAATCAGCCAGCTCGCAGGCGCGCCTGGCGTCGCAGCCGGGCATCAGCACGACGAACTCGTCGCCGCCCATCCGCACCGCCAGGTCGTCGTGCCGCGTGCACGCCTTGAGCAGGCCCGCGACGAGCACGAGCAGCTCGTCGCCCGCGTCGTGGCCCAGCCGGTCGTTGACCTGCTTGAACCCGTCCATGTCGATCACCATCGCCGACACGTCCGTCTCCGAAGCCTCGGCGGCCTCGACGATCTTCGGCAGCTGCATGTCGAGGAACCGGCGGTTGCCCAGCCCGGTCAGCGCATCGCGCAGCGCCAATCGGCGGAGCTGCGCGGTGGCCCGGCGGATCTGGTCCTGCACCTACCGGTCCAGCGACCGCCGCAGCTGGCGGGCCTCGCGCCCGTCGCGGATCGCGACGGTGGTGACCCGGTGCATCGCGCGCGCGATCCGCCCGGCCTCGTCCTGCCGTGTTAAGGGCAACGCGCTGAGGTCTGTCACGTGTCGGCGGTCCGCGACCTTGTCGATCTGCTTGACCAGCCGGTCATAAGGCGAGGCGATCCACCATTGGCCGACCATGATGAGCGCCGAGCCCGTTACCAGGAACCCGAGCACGGCGAGGATCGCGCTGGGGACCTGCCGGCCGAGGATGACGGTGTTCCCAAACTCCGAGCTGAGCACCTGCACAAAGATCCCGACCAAGACGCCGGCGACGACCAGCAGCGCGACCTTGGACCGCAGCGGCGCATCGTCCATCCGGTGCGTGCGCAGCGGGTCGGCGGCGGAACGCATCGGGGCCGCGTGCTCGTGATCGGGATGGCTTTCAAGCTGACTCATATGCCTCACTGGAAAGACGCCTGGACCGTGCGATTGGATTACCCGGCTGCAGCAACCACTAAAACAACCATCCGATTCAGCAGGCACACGGGCGAGCCATCGGGTGGAAAGATTTTGTTGTTGTATGGGTTGTGACGGTTGAGCGAAGTGGGCAGGGATCAGGCTGCGATCTCGATCCGTTCGATCGCCGTCGCCAGCCCGCTCTTCGGGTCGGCGGTGATCAGCACGCCGCAGGCGCGCGCGTTGCCCTCGGCGACGTCGAAGGCCGTGGGCATGCCCGTGGCCAGGTGCTTGACCACGCGGTCGGCGCGTCGGCCGAGCACCGAGTCGTACGGGCCGGTCATGCCCAGGTCGGTCACGTAGGCCGTGCGCCCGCTTCCGACCCACGGCTCGCCGGGGATCGAGAGGTCCTCGGCGTTAGGCGGCGGGAGCAGCCGCGCGTCGGCGGTGGGCACGTGCGTGTGCGTGCCGAAGACGCCGGCGACACGGCCGCTCAGGTGCCAGCCCATCGCGATCTTTTCGCTCGTCGCCTCGGCGTGGACCTCGACGAGCGTGATCGTCGGCAGGTCTGCCCCGGAACTCGGCGGCGGTTTCGACAGCACCTCGTCGATCGCCTTGAACATGTCGCTGCCGCGCATGTTGGTCATGAACAGCTGGCCGATCAGCGTGATGACGCGCACCGCGCAGGGCTTGCCGGCGTCGTCGGTGGCGTGGATCGTCATCACGCCCCTGCCACGTGCCTTGGGCGGCAGGTTGAGCGGGCGGATCAGGTCGTCGGCGGAATCGAGCGTCGCGTAGATCTGGTTCTTGCGGAACGCGTGGTCGCCGAGCGTCATGCCGGAGAGGCCGGCGTCTTTGAGTTTGTTGTATAGCGTCGGGGTCAGGCCGCTGCCGTCCGCGGCGTTCTCCGCGTTGGCGAGGACGACCTGTGCGCCGTGCTGCTCGCGCAGGGTCTTTGCGGCAGACGCGGCCGCCTGCCTGCCGGGTGCGCCGACGATGTCGCCGAGGATTGCGATCCTGATGGGCATGGGGACAGGGTACGTGCTGTGATGACGGCCTGCATCTGTCTCGATGCACACGGCCTTAGATCATAGGCTTCATTTGTCACACTTCTGCTATCTTTAACCCATGCGTTGCCCGTTCTGCGACATCGACAAGGACAAGGTCATCGACTCGCGCGCCACCGATGGCGGGCGCTCGATCCGCCGACGCCGGCAGTGCCTGTCCTGCAACAAGCGCTTCACGACCTACGAGACGGTCGAGGAGAAGGTCAGCCTGCTGGTGGTGAAGAAGGACGGCAGCCGCGTGCCGTACGCGAAGGACAAGGTCGTCGCCGGCGTCGAGAAGGCGGCGTACAAGCGGCCGGTCTCCGCGGCTCAGATCACGGCGCTGTCCGAGTCGGTCGAGGAGGACCTGTTCCGCCGGGGCGAGAAGGAGATCGCCTCAACGGAGATCGGCCTGATTGTGTTGAACAAGCTGCGGGCGCTCGACCACGTCGCGTACATGCGCTTCGCCAGCGTGTACATGGATGTGGACAAGGTGGACGACCTGCTGGATGAGATGAAGCAGGTCAAGGAAGAGGCCGACAGCGCCCCGCCACGCGAGCAGGGCAAGCTGTTCTGATGTCGACGGCCTCGCTTTTGCGAGATGGTTTGTGACGATTCCAATGTTCGCGAATCCGATCCTGATACGATGCCTTGCGATTGGTCCTGTCATGGGGTAACGACCTGATGCCCGACAACCCACTGGTCATCGACCTGCAAGGCGTCGAGAAGCGCTTCGGCCGGAAGGTCCACGCGCTCAAGGGCGTGGACCTGCGCGTGCACGGCGGGGAGGTCTTCGGCCTGCTCGGGCCCAACGGCGCGGGCAAGAGCACGCTGGTCAAGTGCATGCTCACCGTCGTCCGCCCGACCGCCGCGACCGGCACGCTGCTGGGCAAGCCCGTCGGGCACAAGCCGACACTTGCGCGGGTCGGCTACCTGCCCGAGCACGCGCGCTTCCCCAAGCACCTGACCGGCCGGCAGGTCGTGAGTTTCTACGGCGCGATGGCGAAGATGCCCGGCACCCTGCGGCGCAAGCGCACCGACGAACTGATCGACCTGGTCGGCGCGACCGACTACGCGGACCGCAGAGTCGGCGGGTACTCCAAGGGGATGCAGCAGCGCATCGGCCTGGCCCAGGCGATGGTCAACGACCCGGACCTGGTCGTGCTCGACGAGCCGACCGACGGTGTGGACCCCGTCGGCCGGCGCGACATCCGCGAGGTGCTCAAGCAGATCCGCGACCGGGGCAAGACCGTCTTCATCAACAGCCACCTGCTCAGCGAGCTCGAGGCGGTGTGCGATCGCGTCGCGATCCTCGTGCAGGGCAAGGTCGCTAAGCAGGGCCGCATCGACGACCTGACCATCGACCAGCGGTACTACCGGATCGGCTTCGACTGGACGCGCGACACGGCCAGGCCCGACGCCGCGGCCTCGGCGCTGGGTGTGGCCCTGAAGAAGACGGACGTGCGCAGCGGCCTTGACGTTTTGCGTGGCGAGCGCGAGGGCGTGTGGTTCGAGCTGCACGGCCCGAACCTGTCAGTCGGCGTTGAGGAGCCGAAGGACGCCTGGCCGATCATCGACATGCTGCGCAACGCCGGGCTGGTGGTGCGCAGTGTCCAGCCGATGCGGCCGTCGCTGGAGGACCTGTTCATGGAGGTCGCCGAGCACGGCTCGAGCGACGGGGGGGTGAAACGATGAGCCAGACCTACGCGCTGTTGATGGATGCGTACCGTGAGCTGAACGCGAAGAAGCTGTTCTGGATCACGCTGGTGCTGTCGGGTTTGGTGATCCTCATCATCGCGGCGATGGGCCTGGATCGGGAGGGCTACTCGATCTTCGGCTGGACGATCCCGCTGCCGTTCGGCGAGATGTTCCAGTACATGACCGATGAGCAGCTCGCAGAGGCGCGCGCGTCGTTTTATAAGGGTGTTTTCCACGAGATCGGCGTCACGTATTGGCTGACCTGGGCGGCGATTATCCTCGCGATCATCTCCACCGCCGGCCTGTTCCCCGACCTGATGACCACCGGCGCGATCGATACGCTGCTGACCAAGCCCATCAGCCGGCTGCGCCTGTTCCTGACCAAGTACATGCTTGGCCTGGGGTTCGTCGCCCTGCAGGTCGCGATCTTCAGCATCTGCGGGTTCCTGGTGATCGGGATCCGCGCATCGGCCTGGGACCCGACGATCTTCCTGGCGATCCCGATCGTCCTGCTGTTCTTCAGCTACCTCTACGCGGTCTGCGTGCTGATTGGAGTCGTCACCCGATCCACCCTGTTGGCGGTGCTCCTGACGATCCTCGCATGGTTCGGCATGTTCATCATCAACTACGCCGACAGCATCATCCTGACGCTCCAGGCAGAAGCGGTGGTCGAAACCGAGATCTCCGAGCAGCGTGCCGACTACATGCTCACACTACCAAACCGCCCCGACCCGATCCCCGAACCGGTGGCCGAACAGGCGGACTCGCCGGGCGAGAACCGTGAGACCGAGGAGGTCGAACCGGGCACGGCGCAAGCGACGGCTAATGCCGATTCGGATGTGCAAGACCTGGATTTCGTTTCGCCTTGGGGCGACTTCGACACAAGCACGCGCGAAGGCTACGCGGAGGCCTGGGGTGACGAGTCCACCCTCCGTAACCAGGCCGGGTCGGCCCGTGAGATGGCGGCTTCGCTTGAGAAATGGCGCGGCTACGCGTTCTGGGTCAAGACGCCGCTGCCCAAGACCGGCGAGACGCGCGAGCTGATGAAGCGGGTGCTGCGGGAGGAGACCGACGATGAGTACTTCAAGTTCGATCCGTCCGAAGACCCCGAAGAGTTTTATGGCGACTCGCTTTTCAATACACGGATGGTGCTTGTCGAAGAGAAGAAGTTTGAACTGAGCCGGGCGCAGCGCCCCTGGGCCTGGATTCTGTTGACCTCCTTGCTGTTCGAGCTCGCGGTGGTCGGCCTCGCTGCCTGGCGGTTCTGTCGGCGGGATTATTGAGGCGATAACGTGTAACTCAGCCAGCCGCGAGGCTACGCCTCGCGGCTGGTATCCGAACAGATGATCGCCCAACGCCCCCCGAACCTGCCCGCCCCAGCCCGCGTAGGATAGGCTTCTGCTCAAACCCCAAAGGCGATCCACGATGCTCAAGCGTTTTCATTGGCTGTCCTCCGTGTGCCTGCTGTTGGCCCTGGCCCTTGCACAAACCGGCTGCAAGACCGTCGGGCAGGCGCCGTCCACGTTCGACGCCGAGAATTACCAGTACGTCGTCGATACGCTCTGCGCCGACGAGATGGAGGGGCGCGACGCGGGGACCGAGGGCATCAAGCTTGCGCGCGATTTCCTGATCAAGCGGTTCAAGGCCGCGGGGCTCGAGCCGGCGTTTGTCGTCGATGGCGGGCTCAGCTACACCCAGCCGCTGACGATCCCGACCGGGCGCGATGAAGACGGGCAGGTGATCGAGTCCAAGATCGAGAACGTCGGGGCGCTGCTGCCGGGCGTCGGTGAGCTGGCGGGCGAGGTCATCATCGTCGGGGCGCACTACGATCACATCGGCTACGGCCACTACGGCTCGCGCGACCCCGAGGCGCACGGCCACATCCACCCCGGCGCGGACGACAACGCGTCGGGCACCGCGGGCGTCGTGCTGCTGGCGGACCTGTTCGCCAAGGCCGCGCAGGAACGGACCGATTCGGACAAGCCCCGCCGGACGATCCTGTTCACTTGCTTCGCCGGCGAGGAGCGCGGGCTGTTCGGCTCGCGTTATATGACGACCTACCCCGACCAGTGGGCGTTTGATAAAGACAAGGCCGCGGGCATGATCAACATGGACATGATCGGCCGGCTGCGCAGCGGCGAGCTGTACGTCTTCGGCGACGGGTCGGGCAGGCAGTGGCGCGAATGGATCAACGCCGCCAACGAAGAGGCGGGGCTGTCGCTGCAGCTGGATATCCGGGCGCCCGGCGGCAGCGACCACGTGCCGTTCATCATGGCCGGCATCCCGGCGGTGTTCTTCAATACCTGGCTGCACGATGACTACCACACCCCGCGCGATACACCGGACAAGATCAACGCCGAGGGCAGCGTGCAGGTGCTGGGCCTGGTGGCGGGTGTGCTCGACCGGGCGGCGACGCTCGAGCGCGTCGAGTACGTCAGCCAGCCGCAGTACCGCCCGCGGCCTTACCTGGGCGTGATGCTCGGCCAGCACGAGCGCGGCGTGTTGCTGCGTGACGTCGTGGTTGACGGCCCGATGGACAAGGCCGGTGGGCGGACCGGCGACGTGCTGCTGTCGATGGCCGGCGAAGAGACCGCGACCGCCGGCGCCCTGCGCTCGGCCCTGGCCAAGGCCAAGCCCGGCGACGAGGTCGTCGTTACCGTCCTGCGTGGCGAGGAAGAGATCGAGCTGACCGTCGAGCTGGGCCGGCGGTGATCCTTCCTGTTCCGCGGGTGACGCGCAGCGTCCCGTTCTGCAAGCGCTTGACGGGGTCCGCACGGGACGCTCCACGTCACCCGCGAAATGGTCTGTATCTCTCGTTATAGCCATCGTTTGCTGGCCCGCCTATCATGGGTCGTGATGAGCGATCCTCAGTCAGATAAACCGGCCACCCTCGGCGTCGTCATCGTGGACCACGGCAGCCGCCGGGCGCAGTCCAATGAGAGCCTGGAAGAGGTGGCCCGCCTGTTCGCCGCCCGTTTCGCGGATCGCTGCCCGATCGTCGAGCCGGCGCACATGGAGCTGGCGATGCCCGACATCGCCGCGGCGTACGGCGCGTGCGTCGAGCGCGGCGCCGGGCACATCGTCGTGCTGCCGTTTTTCCTGTCGCACGGCAAGCACTTCATGCGCGACATCCCGAGCCTGACCAGCCAGGCCGCGGTCGATTTCCCCGGCACGACCTACCAGATCGCCGAGCCGCTGGGCATCGATGACCTGATCCTGGACCTCTTGAAGAAGCGGCTGGACGCGGATGACCAGCCAGTGCTGACCAGTGGCGAAGCCGACCCGCGTCTGAAGGACACGCCCGCCACCGACAAGCGGATCCAGTGCAACACCTGCCCGTTCGAGCTGGACAAGGATACTGCAGCGGTCACGATCAAGCCCGGCAGCGGCGTCGTCGCCGGGGGCGTGCGGCACTGATCGGACCGGCGAGGACGGGTTTTTCTTGGCGAGTACCCGGCGGGACGATAAAATAAAGCGTCGTCTGTACCGGGATTCCCAGCACACCAACCACTGACCTGGGGTTTTGTATGAAACGCTCTGCCCGCCTGTCGTCCGCCGTCGCCGCCATCGGTTTGTCTGTATCGCTCGCCGGCCCGTCCGCGGGCGGGGTCGTGGAGTACGAGGGTTGGCTGTACGGCGATGAGGCTGACGAAGCGCTCGAGCAGGCCGAGAAGTACGACGTGCCGGTCGTGATCATCAAGCAGTTCCGCGACACGAGCTGTCCTAAGTGCATCGGTGCCGGCCGGACGATGGTGTCGGCCAAGGCTAACAAGGAGATGGTGCGGATCGTCTACTACGTGGGTGAGGGTGCCGCCGAGCTGAACAGCGCCAAGACCAAGGCGCTGTACAACAAGGTCTGGCCCCAGGTGGTTGACCCCTCGAACATCGCGCCGGACATGTACTACACGACAACGGATGGCAAGGCGCTCGGCTTTGTGCCTTACGAGGAGCCGCATTCGGCGCGTGACGAGGGCAAGGCGGTCCTGCAGATCGGCGAGTGGCGCAGCAGCGTCCCGGCCGAGGTCGCCAAGGCCGATCGCGACGCCGAGCGCGGCCGGTACAAGCAGGCGATGGAGAAGATCGACGAGCTTATCGAGCAGGACGCGAAGGTCAGCCACCTGATCCAGCAGCAGATCGGCCAGGCCGAGGCGGACGCCAAGATGCCCGACAAGCCGGTGTCATCGTTCTTCCCCGACCTGCGCGGTGAGAAGCACGCGGAGTACCTGGCAATGGCCCAGGCCGAGCTCGACGCGGCGCGTCAGCTGGTCGCGGACGACAAGCTCAAAGAGGCCCGCCGGGCGCTGCTGCCGCTGTCGCGCGGGCCTGAAGACTTCGAGACCACCGCCGCGGCCAAGGAGTTGCTGGACGAGGTCACCGAGAAGCTGCGCGGCTAAACGCCACTATCGTCGGCCGTCTTCTTCATCCCCATCGCCCCATTCCTCCTCGTCCTCGTCATCTTCATCCTCGGGGTCGCGGTAGGGCTTGTCTTCGAACAGCCCGTAGGGGTCGTCCTCGGGCTCGGCGTCCTGCTCCTGCTCGTCCCCTTCAGGCGGTGGGTCGGGCAGGCCTTCATCTCCATCTTCCGGCGGCAGATCCGCCGCGTCCGGCTCGGTGTCGTAGGGCACCTGCTCGGGCAGCTTGTCGTGATCGACGTAACGCTCGGCCCCCGCGCTCCAGGCATCGACCCGCCCGGCCGACTTGGCCGCGCGGCGCTCGGCCCGGTCGTGCTCGATCGCGTCCAGGCTCCGCCGGGTGGCCCGCCGAAGCGCGATCACGCCGACGATCACCAGCACGCCGACCAGCCCGATCAGCGCGATCCAGAAGATCAGGAAGTAGCCTTCGGCAAGGGCCTGATCGCGTTCGGTCTCGGCCAGCAGGGTCAGCATCCCCTTATTTTACCTGGATTGCATAAGCGTCAACGCTTTTCCCACCCCTGACACCCGGCCCCGGGTAGACTCGGGTGTGTCATCGGACCGATGAGTGGACCATCAACCTTCTGAAAGGAGAACCGCCATGTTGAATCCTTCGAGTACCCGGCCCGCCGCCGCGCTGTTTATGGTTTGTCTGTTCGCTGTTGGCTGCATCCCAGTGAAAAACGTGGAGGAGGCCTGGAACGCAAGCTCGGCCGACGAAGACCTCATCGGCATGTGGTTCCAGGACGATGGGGACGGCAAGGTCGGCTTTGTCAAGACCGACAAGGACTTCCTGGTCACCTCCGGCACCAGCGGTCTGGAGGGCGGCTGCCGGTCGATCGAAACAAACGGGCACAAGTACATCATCGTCGCGGGCCTGCGTGCTGCGGTGCTCGGCTTCGAGAACGTGGACGAGGACAGCAAGGAGGGCACGCTCCTGCGGTACAAGATCGAGGGCGATACGCTGACGATGTACACCTACGACGAGGGCCGGCTGAAGGTCGCGATCGAGGACAATAAGGTCGCCGGCGAGGTCGATGAGAACGACAGCGCCAAGATCACCGAGCTGGACGAGGCTACGATCCAGTGGCTGGGTGAGATCGGCGACGGCCCGGGCTGGAACGCGGATGTCTACAAGCGCCAGAACGCCGGCGGGCAGAACTGAGCCTAACGGCATTCGATCAAGAAAACACCTGTAAGACGTCGGCGGCTACTCGTCGGCGTCTTTTGCTTGCGCGTCCTCGGCCTCCAGCGCCCGCTGATGGTCGTAGCCTACCGCGTCGTCGATCCGGCGGATCAAGGCAAAATCGTCCTTGTAGCTAATCGGCACGAGCGCGTCTGCGCCGCTGGCCGCGTACTCCTGCTCCAGCGGCGTACCGATGAAGCTGAACCCAATCATCGCCTGCGCGATCTGCTCGGCGAGTTCGGGCTTGAGCCTGTGGGTCATGCCCAGCGCCGCGGTCGGGAAGGGCTCGGACGTGTAGATCACCCTGACTTTGCTTTCATCCAACTCGCCCTGTTGTATCGCGCGCTCCAACAGGTCGCTCGCGGTGGAGCCGGCGGCGTATTCTTTGTCTGCGATCGCCTGCATCAGCTGGGCGTGGCCGTGGGTGAAGGCGTAGTCGTAGTCTTCGCCGAGCGTCAGCCCGGACTCTGCGAGGATGACCAACGCCGCCTTGCAGCCGGAGTTCGAGGTCGGCTGGGTGAAGGCGAAGCGCTTGCCCGACAGGTCTTTGAGGCTCTCGGCGGCGCTGTCCGCCGGCACGATGACGACCATCTTGTACGCGTCCGCCGACCCGCCCTGGCCGGGCGCACAGACCGGCACGAACCCGCAGGCGTTGACCGCGACCGGCACCGACCCGGTGTTGAGCCCGGCCAGGTGCAGCCGCCCATCGCGGACCGCGCGCAGCTGCTCGCTCCGCGAGGTGTAGGGCACGTACTGCACCTGCTTGCCCGTGGCTTGTGCGAGGTGATCGACCAGCGGCTGCCAGAGGTCGGCGTCGGCGCCGGGCTCCGCGTTCGCGATGAAAGAGAATGTCAGCACGCCCGGATCGAGCAGGTCGGCTTCAGATCCGGGCGTGTCCGCGACCAGGTCGCCGTCGCTGTCGGCGTAGCCCGCGCCCAGCCGGTTGGTGACCGGCTCGCCCAGGCCCATCGCCCTGCGGATCGCGTCCGATTCGTTGGCATCACCGCCCTGGACCGACTGCGCGGCGCCGATCAGGTAGACCACTACGCCGATCGCCACGACGACGGCCAGCGTGACGCCGAGCCGTACCGGTGAGAACGCGGGCTTGGCCTTCGGGCTTGCTTCGGGGGTGTCAGACATGATGAACTCTCAGGATTGAAAGGGGTTCGTACCAAGATAGCCGCCCGGGCAGGTGGATGGAACCGCTAACAAAGGGTTTACACAAACGGGTCGGGTGCCCGATGCCACGCCATCGTGTATCGTCCCTTGCCCCAGGGGACGATCCTGCCGACATAGAGACTGCGTTGACGCCGAACCAGCCCCCGAATCAGACCCCCGCCGAGGCATCCGGCCCGCTCACCAGGCTAGACGCGTGGATGGCCGTCAACCCCTGGCACCCGCGCGCCACGCCGTTCTTTGTCTACATCATCGGGATCCTCGTCGGCGGGTTCTTCCTCAGCGGGCCCGAGCCCTTCGGCCAGCCGTTCCTGCGGCCGTTCATCTATACCGTCCAGGTCGGGCTGGTCGTTTTCCTGCTCTGGCGTTACCGCAGGCTGCTGCCCGAGCTGAATGTGAAGTTCCACTGGCTGGCGGTGCCGACGGGCATCGGGCTGCTGTTCGCCTGGGTCTACCTCGGCTACGCGACGATCGGCTTGTCCCGCGCGGCGCAGGGCGTGCCCGTGCTCGGGGATGTCATGGCTTACCTGGTCGATCCGGCGCTGCCGATAAGCCCCGCCGAGGCCGCGCAGCTCCGTGCGCAGGGCGACGCCGGGTCGGTCCCGATCTATGACGGCCGGGTGTCCTACGGCGATGCGTGGTTCTGGACCACGATGTCCCTGCGGCTGCTGGGCATGTCGATTGTTGTGCCGCTGTTCGAGGAGCTGTGGGTGCGCTCGGCGGTCCTGCGCGGCACCTTCAGCCCATCCAAAACCAAGACCGCGATCCTCCAGATCGCGCAGGACCTGCCGGTCATCGGCGACTCGATCGCTCAGACCAAAGCCGCCAAGGCCGCCGCCAAAGAGCCGCCGATGTTTACCCGGCAGCTCGTGGAGACGCGCGTCGGGCAGGTCAGCTTCTTCGCGGTGATCGCGTCAACGCTGGTGTTCATGCTCGCCCACCAGCGGCGCGACTACCTCGGCTGCATCGCCTGCGGCGTCGTGTGGTGCTGGCTGGTCTGGTACACGAACCGGCCGAAGAAGGGCGAGACCTGGGCCGACCAGCCCGCGGGCGGGCGCATCGGGCTGGGCCCGATCGTCTGGAGCCACGGCATCACCAACGCGGCGCTGTGGGCGTGGACGCTGTGGACCAATGACTGGCAGTTCCTTTGAGCGCAACGCCCGACCGAGGCGCCGGCATCACCGGACAAACGAGCCCCAGACCAGGTCGTCATCGTTGGTCTTCCACAGCTCGGTCGGTGAGCCGGAAGAGATCGTCGCGGCCTCCTCCTGATCGAAGGACTGGACGTGCCCATCCAGGAACAGGAAGTTGAGGACATCGCCCTGGTGGCGGTCTTCGTCCAGCTTCTCGTTGGAGCTGGGCCCGGGCACCAGGTCGCTCTGCGGGACGATGTTGGGCACGCGGTTGTGCGGCTCACCCATCACAACGGTTTCTGAACCGGTCGGGATCTGCGCCACGCGCAGCTGCAGGACCTCGCCGCCTGGGCGCATAGGCAGATAACGTGAGGTGCCATCCAGCACGCTGTTCCAGGCGTAGTGGAAGTTGTTGCCGTTGGGATTACGCTCGTTGCCGTACCGCGCGAGCTGGCTGGGGCAGAACCAGACGCTGGAGGTTTCGTTGTAGCCCGCGCCGAACCGGCCGTAGACCTCGCTGTACTCGGGCGCGTCGATGTAGCTGGGCATCGCGTTGAACCAGCGGCGCTTGTCATCGTCCGCCTGGGCCCCGCCATTGATGTTGGTATCTCCTTCGGCCGGCAGCCGGCCCTTGTTCTCCGCGCTGTACCCGGTGAACGCGATGCCCCACTGTTTGAAGTTGCTCTTGCACACCGCGAGCTGCGCGGTCTTACGGGCCGCCCCGAGCGCGGGCAGCAGGATCGCGATCAGCAGCGCGATGATCGAGATGACAACAAGCAGCTCGATCAGAGTAAAGGCACGGCGGCGGCTTAGCGGGCGGGCGTGTGTGTGCGTCATGGTGCGTCCATGTCGTGGTTGAGCGAGGCCGGGAAAAAGCAGGGTGGGCCGATGAAGACCCACCCTGCATATCGTATGTGTTGTCAGCGCCCCGGCAAGGGCGGCTTACTTTTAATTCATGGTCGGGGTCCTCAGGACCGCCGTCGGCGAGCAACCAACAGGCCGCCGAGTCCCAGCAGCGCGAGGCTGGCCGGCTCGGGCACGGCGGCGGCGGCGTTGGGGCCGGTGAAGGCCGCGAACGCGAGGCCGAAGTCCGCGTCGTCTACATCATTGTCGCCGTCCAGGTCGGCTTCCGGCGTGGTCGACGGGCCTGCGCCCGGGCCGGTAAAGGCGGCGAAGAACAGGCCGAAGTCCGCGTCGTCCACGTCGCCATCACCGTCGAGGTCGGCGGGGAGGCCGGCGGCCTCATCGATGATGAGGTTGCGGAAGGCGAGGGCTTCAGAGCCGCCATTGGTGTTTGCTTCGAACTGGATGGTCAGGCTGCTTGCCGACGCCGAGCCCGCGATCGTCCCGAGCGAGAAGGTCTCGAAATTATTATCCAACAGCGTCCCGTTGAACTGCAAGGGGTCGTTCAGGCGGTTGGTGTTCGTGCCGTTGTCGAGGGTGTAGTCCACGGCGGGTACCGTGAATGTGCCGAAGTCGGGGTCATCGGGGTCTAGTTCTTCGTCGGTGTCGAGGATGTTAAATGTGCCGACAGGAGCCAGGGCACCGCCGTCCAGCGCGACCGAGAAGATGAAGGAATCCTCGTCCTCGAAATCACCCATAGCCGCGAGATCGACGCTGATGGCGACGTCCGCGGCTGCCGAGCTGATATCGAACACCCAGGTCGCCACGACCGGGTCAAAGGGCCCGGTGTTCCCATCGGTAAAAGGGTTTTCGGTATCGCCGTTGGCGGTGTCCGTGACGCCAAAGAAGGGGTCCGTGTCGTTTTCGTCAACGATCCCCAGCGTGTCGGCAGCAAAAACGCTTATCGAATCATCTGCAAGGGCAAACGGCACACTCTGCGAAATCCCGCGCTGATAGATGTTAAAGCCGTCTGCACCGGAGCTGAAGGCGGAATCGAACTCAAAGCCGGCAAACGTGGCTTGAAAATCGTTGGTGTAGCTGGTCAGGTTCAGCCCGCCAAGCCCGTCGCCCGAGCGAAGGGCACCGGCGATCTGGGCCTGGCTCGTGCCGGCGGTGAACGTGCCGGCCGTCAATGCAGCCAGCAGGAGCGGGGTCTTGATCTTCTTCATCTCGATCTCCTTGGGTTGGGTTTTGGTTGTTGCGTGTCGGCGGCCGCACGTCGTTGACTGCCTGAAATTTAGTCTAGCCGAGTTTTATGTTGTCAATGTAAGCAATGTGTGAGCGGTGTGTGCCGGTCTCCAAAACGGGGCGTCCGCCCCATGCCCGGCGGGTGGGTTTCATCAGCCCCGCCGACCTTCGGCACGGCTCAGGACCTGCGGCGGCGGGCGATAAGCAAACCACCTATACCCAGCAGCGCCAGGCTGGTGGGCTCGGGCACGCTCGCCGCGGCGCCGGGGCCGGTGAACGCTGCAAAAGCCAGGCCGAAATCCGCGTCGTCCGTGTCGGTGTCGCCATCCAGGTCGGCGGCAGGGTTGCCCGTCGGCACGCCGGGGCCGGAGAACGCGGCGAAGAACAGCGCGAAGTCCGCGTCGTCCACGTCGCCGTCCAGGTCCAGGTCGGCGGGGTCGAGCCCGCCGTTCAGGGAGAAGGTACCGATAGGGAAGGTTGCGTCGTCGCCGTCGGCCTGGACGTCCCAGTTGGCGAGGGCAAAGGTGTCGCCATCGGAGCCGGTGCCGTCGTTGCGGTACAGCCAGCCGTTTTCGTGCGCCCACGGGGCGGAGAAGTCCGCGGAGTCGGCGACCTGGGCGGGGTCGCCGAGAGTGTCGATGATGGCCTGGTCGCTGTCCCGCACCACGCGGAAGGCGTCGTTACCGTTTCCGCTCAACCCGCCGTTGAGCTCCGCCGGGTCCAGCGAGCCTGCACCCAGCTCCACCTCGAGGTCGGTCTTGTCTTGCGCTCCGGACACGACGTAGAAGAATGAGCCGGTCGTCACCGGGCCGCTGAAGTCGTTCCAGTTGACGACCGCGTTCTGCCAGGCCCCGCCGTTGGAGGAACGCTGGATGGTGAAGTCATTCAGGTCGGTGATATCGTTGAGCGCGTACAGTTCCATCACGCGGGCCGTGCCGCCGGCCTCGCCGTCGAGGTAGCCGGTGATCATGAAGTCGGCCCGTGCTTGTCCGGAAAGTGCCGCGGAGGTCGCGGCGGCGAACAGCAATGCGTTGCGTTTCATATCTCCAGCTCCTTTTCTACCTCTTGTCATGGCGGGTTTGTTTCAGTATCGCTTGCCGCAGGCGCGATGTCGGGGCGTGAAAACCCCCGCCGAGATGGCGGGGGCCCCACTGAGATCAGTTGTTCTGCCGATGCCCTGGCCGGAGATCACCGACGCCGGCGGGCGACGAGCAGGCCGCCCAGGCCGAGCAAAGCCAGCGAGCCCGGCTCGGGGATCGGGTTGAAGATCGGCGCGATAGCGGCGGCGGTGGCGGTGGCATCGAGGCCGTCCAGCGAGTTGATCGGCGCGATCGAATAGTCGGTGATATCGAACGGCGTGCCGTCCAGGCCGGTACGAACGGCCCAGGTATCGGTGTACTCCCAGGCCTCGCCGGTGCCGTCAAGCGCGACGTCGCCGTAGGTGTCGATGACCGACCCGTTGAAGTAGAGCTCGAACGGGTCGTCACCGTTGATGAACGTGACGCCGTCTTCGAACGTCGCGGCGATGGTGAAGTTCGAGGTGAGGAAGGCGGTGTGTGTCGGGTCGGCGGTGATCGTGACGATGTCACCGGCTGCCAACGCGACGGCGCCGAAGGAGAACTCCTGGCCGTCCGAGCCGCCGCCGTTGTTTGCGGTGCCGACGCCGTACAGGCTCAGGTCCGCGATCGGGGCGGTCGCCTCGAAGGCAAACACCTTGGGGTCGCCGCCGTTGCCGTCTAGCGTCAGCGGGCCATCGACCACGCCCTTGATCACCAAGCTGGCGGAAGCGGACCCGGCGACGCACACGCCGCCTGCCATCAGGGCTGCTACTGCAATACGGTTCATCTCAAAATCTCCTCTAAGAGTTAAATGTCCTTGTCACAGCAACACACATGCTGCGACGCGGCCGGGCCATCAAGGAGGGTTTCATCTCGCCTCTCGTCAGGGCCCGCACAGGCGCACAGGCAGCCAACAATAGCAGTTTGGGCTGCTGTTTTCAGCGCAAAACCCGCGTGTTTTGCGCTCCCTTAACCAAATCGCTCAGAATACGCCGATGGTGGCAATGGCGTCGCGTTAACGAAAAGGCCGTAGCGGAGCCCCGGGGTTTTCTGCATGAAACAACGCGCGATGGGTGCTCGATCAATAACCGATCACAACCCGTCGTTGTTCGGCGGCCGGACCGACACAACCCATTGCCCCTCATGATCTACATCCACCGACAGCGTCGCGCCCTCGGGCACATCGCCCGCGATGATCGCCCGGCCGACGCGTGTTTCAACTTCGTGCTGCAGGTAGCGTTTCAGCGGGCGCGCACCGTACACCGGGTCGTAGCCGTGCTCGGCGACGTGCTGCTTCGCCGCGTCCGTCAGCTCGAGCGTGATCCGCCGATCGGTTAAGCGCGCGGCCAGGCCCGCGACCAGCAGGTCGACGATGCGCGCGATCTCCCGCTGGCTCAGCGGCTTGAACAGGACGATGTCGTCCACGCGGTTGAGGAACTCCGGGCGGAAGTGGCTGCGCAGGTCGGCCATCACCGCGTTGCGCGCGGGCGCGTCGATCTCGGTCGCGCCCATCACCGCGTCCTGCATCAGGTGCCGGCTGCCGATGTTGCTGGTCATGATGATGACCGTGTTCTTGAAGTCGACCGTCCGGCCCTGGCTGTCGGTGACGCGCCCATCATCGAGCACCTGCAGGAGCACGTTGAACACGTCCGGGTGCGCCTTCTCGATCTCATCAAACAGCACGACCGCGTACGGCCGACGACGCACCGCCTCGGTCAGCTGGCCGCCCTCCTCGTAGCCGATGTAGCCGGGCGGCGCACCGATGAGGCGCGAGACGGCGTGCTTCTCCATGTATTCGGACATGTCGATGCGGACGATGTTGTCCTCGCTGTCGAAGAGCGCCTCGGCGAGCGCCCGGGCGAGCTCGGTCTTGCCCACGCCTGTGGGCCCAAGGAAGATGAACGAGCCGGTCGGCCGCTTGGGGTCCTTGATGCCTGCGCGGGCGCGGAGCACGGCGTCTGCGACCAGCCGGACCGCCTCGTCCTGGCCGATGACGCGCTCGTGCAGGACGTCGTCGAGCTTGAGCAGCTTCTCGCGCTCGCCCTCCATCAGCCGTGTGACCGGGATGCCCGTCCAGCGGGCGACGATCTCGCCGATCTCCTCGTCCGTGACCGCCTCGCGGAGGAGGCGCGATTCGTTTTCGGGCTCCGCATTCACCTGCGGGGCTTGTTCGAGTTCTGCCAGCTTCTTCTCGAGCTCCGGCAGCGTGCCGTACTCGAGCTCCGCGGCCTTGTTCAGGTCGTACGCGCCCGGGCTCTTGGCCAGCTCGATGTCCTTGCGGACCTGCTCGACCTGCTCGCGCAGCTTGCGCACTTCGTCGACCGAGCCCTTCTCGCTTTCCCACTGGGCGCGGAGCGTGGCCGCCTGCTCTTTGGCATCGGCGAGTTCTTGTTGGAGGGCGCTAAGCCGCAGGCGGCTTGGGTCGTCTTTTTCTTTCTTGAGCGCCGCCTCTTCGATCTCGAGCTGCATGACGCGCCGGGACACCGCGTCCAGCTCGGCGGGCATCGAGTCCATCTCCGTGCGGATCATCGCGCACGCTTCGTCCACCAGATCGATCGCCTTGTCGGGCAAGAACCGGTCGGTGATGTAGCGGTGGCTGAGCGTCGCGGCGCTGACCAGCGCGCCGTCCTGGATCGTCACGCCGTGGAACACCTCGAAACGCTCCTTGAGCCCGCGCAGGATCGAGATCGTGTCCTCGACGGTGGGTTGGTCGACAAGCACGGTCTGGAACCGCCGCTCGAGCGCCGGGTCCTTCTCGATGTGCTGGCGGTACTCGTCGAGCGTCGTCGCGCCGATGCAGTGCAGCTCGCCGCGCGCGAGCATCGGCTTGAGCATGTTGCC
>JANQKT010000121.1 GCA_028280965.1 Phycisphaeraceae bacterium | reverse complement strand
AGCCGCGGCGGACCCCGCGCGCGACGCCGGGATCCGCGTCGTCCACGTCCGCATCGGTTTTGTGCTCAGCCCGGACGGCGGCGCACTCGAGCAGATGCTCCCGCCCTTTAAGCTCGGGCTGGGCGGGCCGATCGGCAACGGCAGGCAGTGGATGAGTTGGATCGGTCTGCACGACCTCGTCCGGCTGTTCATTTTTTGCATCGACACGCCGGGTGTCAGCGGGCCGATCAACGCGGTCGCCCCCGAACCCATCACGAACCGCGGCTTTACCAAAGCGCTCGGCAGGGTGCTCGGCCGCCCAACATTGCTGCCGATCCCGTCATTCGCTCCCAAGCTGATCTATGGCAGGGACTGCGCCGAATCCACGGCGCTCGGCAGCTTCCGCGTGGTCCCGAAGCGAGCGCTTGAATCGGGCTTCACCTTTGACTTCCCCGGCCTCGAGCAGGCGATCAAACGCGAGCTGAACCAATAGGCCCAAGCCCGAAGGCTGACGATGAAGACCACGATCCACTGGTTCCGCAACGACCTGCGCCTGGCCGACAACCCCGCGCTCATGCACGCCGCCGAGCGCAGCGCGGTCGTGCCGGTGTTCATCTGGAATCCCGGCGAGCACGCTCATTGGTCGCCGGGCGGGGCTTCGCGGTGGTGGCTGCATCAATCCTTGATGGCGCTCAATGAGTCGCTTGAGCAGATCGGCTCGCGCTTGATCCTCCGGCAGGGCGACCCGCTGGATGTTCTGCAAGAACTTGTGAATACAGCCAAGGCCGATACGGTCGTCTGGAACCGTCGTTACGAGCCCGCATTGATTGGCTCGGATACGGCCGCGAAGCAGGGGCTGGCCGAGGCCGGTATTGCAGCCAAGAGCTTTAATGGCGCGCTGCTGTTCGAGCCCTGGGAAGCGCAGACCAAGCAGGGCCGGCCGTACCAGGTCTACTCGCCGTTTCGGCGGTTCGTTGAGGCGTTGCCCGAGCCGGACAGGCCGACGCCCGCGCCGAAGCAGCTGGCGGCGCCATCCAAGTGGCCGAAGTCAGATCGGCTCGACGGCCTGGGGCTGATGCCGTCGATCGCGTGGTACACGGGCATGGCCGGGGCATGGCGGCCGGGCGAGCAGGGCGGCGCGAAACGCCTCAAGGCCTTTATCAACGGCCCGATCGACACGTACAAAGAAGACCGTGAGTTCCCGGCGAAGCCCGGCAACTCCATGCTGTCGCCGCACCTGCACCACGGCGAGACGAGCCCGCGCCAGGCCTACCACGCCGCTGCCAAGCGCCTGAAAGCCGCGACTGACAAAGACCAGAAGAAGAGCATCAACCACTTCATCAGTGAAGTGCTGTGGCGCGAATTCGGCTACCACCTGCTCTACCACTTCCCGCAGACACCGGACCGGCCGCTGCGCGAAAAGTACGACGCGTTCCCCTGGATCGACACCAGCACGAAAGACGGCCATGCTGCTTTAGCAGCATGGAAGAAAGGCCGGACCGGCTACCCGATCGTGGACGCCGGCATGCGCGAGCTCTGGCACACCGGCTGGATGCACAACCGCGTGCGGATGATCGTCGCGTCGTTCCTCGTCAAGCACCTGCTGATCAGCTGGCACGAGGGCGCGAAGTGGTTCTGGGACACGCTGGTGGACGCCGACCTTGCGAGCAACACGCTCGGCTGGCAGTGGGCCGGCGGCTGCGGGGCCGACGCCGCGCCGTACTTCCGCATCTTCAACCCGATGACGCAGGGCGAGAAGTTCGACGCCGAGGGTGAGTACGTCCGCAAGTGGTGCCCGGAGCTGAAAGGCGTGCCGAACAAGTACATCCACAAGCCGTGGGAATGCCCGCCGATGGAACTGACCGCGGCGGGCGTGACACTTGGCGAGGACTATCCGGAGCCGATCGTTGATCACAAGGAGGCCCGCGAGCGGGCATTAGCAGCGTTGTCTGAGCTTACCGATGGTGAATCGTGATGTCGGGATCGATTTATCCGTACCATTTTGAAGCCGAGATATCCACTTACGATGTTGGAAGTGAGCGGTATATCTATACCGTGATCTTCTTACCCGAGGCGTTGCACGATGACATACCGTTGCATGAAGCGACGCGGGGTCGGTTGCGTATTGTCGGTGAAATCAACGAGCTAGAGTTTGCATCGGCGTTGATGCCCGTCCCCGGCGACGCGGTGCCCGGTTCCTCTTGTGACCGCCGGCACTACATCCTGCTCTCGAAACGCCAACTGAGGCAGCTTGAGCTTGGGGTGGATGACACGGTGCTTGTTCGGTTCGGGGTCGATGATCAGGACGCTGTTGAAGTGCCGGATGTGCTTGCGCATGCGTTGCGCAAGCATGCGCGCGTCAAGAAGCGATGGGATGCGCTGACGCCGGGCAAGCAGCGCGGCCTGGCCTACCGCGTCTCAAGCGCTAAGCGAGCTGAGACCCAATCCAAACGAATCAAGGAGGTGTTTGAGATCCTCGAAGGCAAGCGCGACATGCGGGGCAAGCCCATCCAATAGTCTCACAGCACCTTCCGCGTCATCCCGCGCTTCGCCTCGCGGTCCATCTCTTTCTTCTTGATGTCGTCGCGCTTGTCGTAGCTGCGTTTGCCCTCGGCGATGGCGATCTCGACCTTGACCCGGCCGTCCTTGAAATACATCGCGGTGGGGATCAGCGTCACGCCCTTCGCGGTCGTCGCGCCGAAGAGTTTCTTGATCTGCTGCTTATGGCACAGCAGCTTGCGGGCGTTCTTGGGCGCATGCTGCAGCGGGCCGGCCTGGGGGTAGAGCGCGATGTCGACGTTGTGCAGCCACAGCTCCATCGTGTCCGGCTCGACGGCGGCGTAGCCCTCGGCCAGCGAGACCCGCGCGTGACGCACGCTCTTGACCTCGGTGCCGCGCAGCACGATCCCGCACTCCAGGTGACCCGACAGGTTGTAGTCACGCCTGGCCCGGCGGTTCTCGATCCGCGGCTCCATGTTGGCCTTCTTGTTTTTCTTGCCTTTGCCCATATGTGCTTTGATTGTCGGAAGCCAGCAATTCTATATCAGCAGGGAACCGGGAGTAGACGGCCCGGAGCAGGAAATACAGGATTTGCCTTGCCGAGTCTCTATTTCCCCACACAGAACGTCGCAAAGACGCGGCCGATGACTTCATCCGGTGTCAGTTGACCGCCGAGCGAGGCCAGCGCGTCGAGCGCGCCACGTAGTGTGTCGGCCAGCAGTTCGATCGTCGGCAGTTGAGCTGAGCCGATCGCAGGCGCAAGCGCGGTGCGCGTCGAGCGCAGCGCGTCGAGCGCGGTGCGCAACGCACGCTCGTGGCGTGGCTGGAGCGCGAGCAGGTCGGCCTGGAGGCTCACAGCCCGCCCGCCGAGTACGTCGGCCATGCGTTGACGGAGTTCGCCCAGACCTGAGCCGGTGCGGGCACTGATACGGATGACGGGCGCTGATGTGTTGGTCTCAACCTCAAGGGTGTCGCACTTGCTGAGAACATCGACACACGTTGCGCTGCTTTCAATGTCTTGCCAACCCGCTCCGGCGATGTCTGATATGCGCACAATCAAGTCGGCCTGTTTGATCGCCTCGTGCGCGGCCCGCTGCGCATCACGGTCCGGCAGCAGCGCGTGATCGTTGAGCGATTCGTCCAGCCCGGCGAGGTCCACCAGCATGATCTCTGAGCTTCGGCCGTCGGCGTCGGTGAGCTGCAGCGGCTCGGCGAGCACGTCGCGTGTCGTACCGGGCGACGCGTCGATCACCGCCCGCTCCCGGCCGAGCAGGGCGTTGAACAGGGTGCTCTTGCCCGCGCTCGGCGGGCCGACGAGCACGACGCGGGGTAACGCCTCGAGCGCGCCCCACGACCGGCTGTTGGCCAGGATGCGCTCGAGCTGTTGCTCGGCGGCCGCGAGCCTTTCATCCAATACGCTGGGCGCGATCGGGTTCACGTCTTCCTGATCGGTGAAGTCGATGCCGGCTTCAACCAGGGCGAGCAGCCCGCCGATCTGATCGACCAGCGATTCGGCGGTTGCTCCCAGCTCACCGCGGCGCAAGAGCCCGGCGGCGGCGAGCTGGCTGTCGCTGACCGCGCTGATCGTTGCGCCCACGCCCTCGGCCCGTGTCAGGTCCAGTTTGCCCGCGGTGTAGGCGCGGAAGGTAAACTCGCCCGGCTCGGCCAAGCGGGCCCCTGGAATCGTCAACGTTTCGTGTAGCACACGGTCCAGCAGCGCGGCGTTGCCCGGGAGTTGGATCTCAGCCAGGTCCTCCCCGGTGTAGCTCGCGGGCGCGGAGAAGCGCAGCAGCAGGCCGGGGATCGTCGGGAGAAATGGCCCGCGTAAGCGCACGGGTATCAGTTCGCGTAGCGGGGCCGACGCGTCATCGAGTAGGTGCGCCAGGATTCCTGGAACATCGGGCCCGCTGATCCGGATCAGGCCGCGGGCCGAGCGCCCCGGCGGGGAGCTGACGGCGGCGATGGTGTCGGTGGGGGGCGCTGGCATCGCGGTGATGAGAGATAGATCGCGGGACGCTGCGCGTCGCCCGCTAAACGGGCGGTGCTATTTTTTCCGCTTCTTGTACTGCTGCGGGCCGCGGTTCTTCTGCTGCTGCTTCTTGGCCTCCTCCATCTGCTGGGCGCGCAGCTCCGCGGCTTTCTGGAGCCGGTCCATGAACCCGCCGGGCTTGCGCTGCTTGGGCTTGAACAGCTCGCCGGACTCTTCGAGTTCTTTGACGTGCTTGCGGACGATGTAGCTGTCGATGATCCCCGCGAGCGTCGAGGCGCAGATGTACAGGGTGAGGCCGGCGGGCGCGGAGTAGAGGAAGAAGGGGAACAGCAGCGGCATGATCTTCATGATCTTTTGCTGGGTCGCCTGCTGCTCGTTCATCGGCGGGGGCGTGGTGAACTTCATGTTGATGAAGAACGTGATGCCCATCAGGATCGGCAAGATGTTGATCGACGAGTAGTTGAACTGGATGAACAGCAGGTTGAAGATGGTCGTCCCGTCGTCGTCCATCAGCGGGATGAAGCGGTCGGGCGAGGACAGGTCGGCGAGGAAGGACCAGCCGCCGAAGAGCTGGAAGAACCCGTAGAACGCGTGCTCGTGCCGCAGCTCGATCGCGTAGTACAGCATCGCGTATAGCGCGATCCAGATCGGCATCTGCAGGAACATCGGCAGGCAGCCGAGCGCCCCGGCGGCGGGGTTGATGCCCTTCTCGCGGAACAGCTGCAGCTGCGCCTGCTGCATCTGACGCGGGTCGTCGGCGTACTTCTTCTTGAGCTTCTCCATCTCCGGCTGCACCGCCGCCATCTGCTTGCCCATCATCATCATGCTCGTCTGCCCGCGCTTGGTCAGCGGGTGCAGGCAGACGCGCACGACCAGCACGAGGATGATGATGGCGACGCCCCAGTCGAACACGCCCATGTGCAGCAGCTCGAGGAAGCTCAGCAGCAGGTTGGCCAGCCACTGGAAGGTGCAGAACCCGCAGAACCCGCCGAGCGAGTAGCGGATCGTGCGCTCGAAGCGCATCGCTTTGTACGGAGCCTGCGCAAAGATCCGGTCCTCACGCGGGCCGACGAACAGGTCCAGCGACAGGTCGGCGGTCTTGCTCTGTTTGCCCGGCGCGACCTCGATTTCCTTGCTGATCAGGCCGATCAGCACGGTCCGCTCGGTGTCGTTCATGTCCCGGTCGGCGTTGATGTCCGGGTAGACCTCCGTGGTGATTGTCGGGTAGACCGCCTCGATCGGCGCGATGTCCTTGGTCTCATCGGTGTCGGGCTCGATGTCTGCGGAGCTGATCGCGACGAAGTAACGGTTCTCCGACGCCAGCCAGACCAGCTGCTTGTCCTCTTTCTTGACCTTGGGGTTGGGCCAGACCGACGACCACTTGCCCGTGTCGCCCGGGTCCTTGAGCTCGTCGATCACATCCTCACGGGTGAGGAACCCGTCCTTGACGTAGATCGAGAAGCGGGACGGGTCGTAGTCATCATCGAAGTAGCCGGTCACGTAGTGGAGGCTCCGGCCGCGGAGGTAGTCGTTGACCTCGCGGTGGACGTCGCCCTGAGCGAGCTGCTCCCACCGCACCTTCAACGGCTTGCCCGTGAGGTTCTCGACGCGCTGCTTGAGCTCGATCGTGTGCGAGCCGGCCTCGACGCGGAAGGTGCGCGTGACCCTGGCGACGTCGACCGGCGCATCGTCCGGCCCGCCCTGGATGAGCAGCGAGAGCGTGACCGCTTCACTGGATCGGGATTCGAGGGTCCAGCCGCCGAACCAGTCGCCGGTCTCTGCGTCCTGCCGGCCCATGGCGACGGGCGTGCCGTTGATCGTGATTGTCCGCGCGGCGTAGGAGCCGATCTCGGGGTAGTTCTCTGTCTTTTCGCCGTTCTTATCGAACAGGTCGTAGCTGACCGGGTCGAGCAGGACGTAGATCGAATCGCCGCTGACCGTGTTCTTGATGTTCGGCAGCGAGACGCGGTGGATGCCCGCACGGTAGGGGTTGATCTGGGCGTAGAGCTCGTAATCACCGTCGGGTTTGTTGCTGCCGAGCGTGATGAGGTTGTCGGGTTCGTCGAGCGACGCGGGGGTGTCGGTAAAGACCGCGCGGAGGTTGCTCAGCGGGTCGTCGGCCTGATCGTCAGCCGCTGTTTCGCCATCGGGGTCGGCCGGCGGGTCGTCGTCGCTGGCATCGGGGCCATCCCCGTCGTTGTTCGTATCGGCGGCCTGGTCGCCCGTGGGCGGGTCGGCCGGCTCGGGGCCGTCAGCCCGCGTGTCATCCTCGGTAGAAGGCGTGTTGTCGTCGGCCTTGTCCGGATCGGCCTGCTGTGCCTGCTTCTGGCCGTCCTGGTCGGTGGCCGCATCGCCCTTGGGGCGCATCAGGCTGGCGATGACCAACGCGCCGAGCAGCAGCGCGGCGAGCGGGACGATGATGCGCATCGGCGACGAGTTGTTGGCTTTCTTGGACAAGCGGGGCAGTATACAAAAGGCAGCAAAACGGCGGGGCAACCACGTTTAGCGGGAGACGCGCAGCGTCCCCCTTGAGCCCTGACACGCGTCATCGATGCACGGGACGCTCCGCGTCACCCGCAACACAGATCAGAAGATCTTGCTGATCTCGCGCATCACATCGAAGTAGAATGTCGCGATGAACACGAACCCGATCACCGCCAGCCCCGCGTACAGCGAGACGACCTGCACCTTCTCGCTCGGCGGCTTGCCCGTGATCTTCTCCCAGGCCAGGAAAACCATGTGCCCGCCGTCCACGATCGGGATCGGCAGGAAGTTGATCACCGCCAGGTTGATCGAGATCAGCCCGAGGAAGAACAGCAGGTAAGGGATGCCCTGCTCGGCGACCTGCGTGCCCGTCGAGATGATGCCGACCGGCCCGCGGAGGTTGTAGATCTTCACGTCGCCCTGGATCAGCCGCAGCAGGGTGATGTAGGTCTGCAAGACGAAGTCGCGCGACTTGTCCACGCCGATCAAGAGCGCGTCGCCCAGCCCCTCGGCCTTGACGGTGACAAAGTCGGTGGTCGGTACGTATGCCGTGTGGTCCGGCTGCCAGCCTGTGGCGGCGAGGCCGGCGGCACCTTCATCGGTCAGTGTCAGCTCGACCTGCTCGGGCTTGGTGTTCGGTACCGGCAGCTGGATCGTTACCGCATACTTGATCGGGCCAGCGTCGCTCGCGGATTGCTCTTGCAGTTGGACAAATAGGCGTTGCATATCCGCCCAGCTGTTGACGGCCAGGCCATTGATGTGCGTGATTGTCGTGCCGGGCATGAAGCCGTCGGCCTGATCCAGCGCGTCGGCGGGCGTGCCCTTGAGCACCTGCGAAATCACAGGCGTGTTATACGCCGGCTCGACACGCAGGCCGAAGATGCCGTCATCGTTCGGCTCGATCGTGCCGAGGTCAACGACCTTGCCGTCGCGAAGCACAACAAACTCAAAGCCCTGTTCCGGGTTGTCGAGGATCGTCATCTGCAAGCCGACAACGCTGTTGAACCGCTGGGTATCGCCGACCTTCAGGAGCAGGTCACCTTTTTTCAGGCCGGCCTCCTCTGCCGGCGAGTCCTCGGAGACCGCAACGATCCGCCCGGCCGGGATCATGCCCAGGAGGTGCGCGGGCCGTTCGGATTCGCGGGTCAGAGTCGGCAGCGGCGTGACGTCGAACGTCACGGTCGCGCCTTCCTCGGCCGGATCATTGAGCGTGACCTGTAACGGCCTGCCGCCGGACGCGGCGAACGCAGCAAGGTAATCGGCGTAGTTCTCGACCGACTCGCCGTTGACCTTGGCGATGTGGATCAGCTCACCCGCAGGGCGCTGCTCGACCGGCACCGCTTCGAGCCGATTGTCAAACCACTCGACGATCGGGCCTTCGGCGGTCTTATCATAAGCGAGCTTCAGCCCCGGCCCGGCCGTGAACCCGGCGGACAAGAGCCGCTCGCCGTCTTTCTGCCGCTCGGGCTTGAGCTGGAAGGTCAGCGGCTCGTCCTCACCATGACGTTCAACTTCGAGTTCGACCACGCTGCTGCTGCTGCTCAGCGCGACCGCGATGGCGACGTCCTTGAAGTCCTCCGGTGCCTTGCCGTTGACCGACAAGATCACGTCTCCCTCGCGCAGGCCGAGGTAGCGCAGATCGTCTTCGTGTCCGTCTGCGTATGTCGTCGCCGCGGGCATGCCCGGTTGGACCTGACCGACGGTCGCCTTGGGGAACTCGACGCCCATCAAGAAAGCGATCGCCAGGAAGATCGCGCCAAAGATCATGTTCATCACCACACCCGCGGAGATGACGCAGGCCCGGGCCCAGATCGGCTTGTTGTTGTACGCGTTCGGGTCGTCGGACTTCGCGTTGGGGTCCATGTCCTCCTGTCCGAGCATCTTGACGTACCCGCCCAGCGGCAGGTAGTTCAGGCGGTACTCGGTCGCGCCCAGGCCCAGCCCGTCGCCGACCGCGAAGATCTGTTTACCCGTGTAGCTGTTCTTGTGCTCTTCCTTGACGACGTCCGTGTCGTAGCGTGCCGTGCCGGTATGCGGGCCGTCGGCCTCGGGCTCGACGCCGTCGGCCTTGAGTTTTTCGATGCACCGCTTTTCATACTCGGCCTCGGTCGAGCCGGCAACGAAACCGATGCCCTTGCGCCAGGAGCACATTGCCTTACCGAACCCGATCGCGAACTGCGGGCAGCGGATGCCGACCCACTTGGCGACCGCGAAGTGGCCCAGCTCGTGCACGAAGATCAGGAACCCGAAGCCGAGCACCAGGTAGATGAACTCGATGAGGGGGAATCCAAAGGGTTCAATGAATGCGAGCATGTCGGTGTTATCCGTTGGTGGTTTGTTTTCAGGGGGACAGGCATTCCTGCCTGTCGTCAGGCCGGAGGCCTGAATCAATTGCTAGTTGTTAAGGTTTCGGCTCCGCCGATTGACAGGCAGGAATGCCTGTCCCCCTTTTGATAGTCGTGCTAACTGATCGCCGCGCGGCTTGATCCGCTTCTAGGATCGTAGCCAGGTCGTCCGCCGGCTGCGGTTTGATTGCCCCTAGCGCATCGCTGACCAGTTCCACGATCCGCCCGAACGCGATCTTGCGGTCCAGGAACGCTTGTACCGCCATCTCGTTGGCGGCGTTGAGGACGGCGGGCGCGGTGCCGCCGAGGCGCAGGGCGTGGTAGCACAGCTCGATCGCCGGGTAGCGCGCGGGGTCGGGCGGGTAGAAGTTCAGATCGCTTAAACGCGTCCAGTCGAGCTTGTCGCCGCAGCCGGCGGTGCGCGTCGGCCAGGTCAAAGCGGCCTGGATCGGCGTGCGCATGTCCGGCGGGCCGAGCTGCGCGAGCACCGAGCCATCAACAAACTCGACGAAGCTGTGCACCAGCGACTGCGGGTGGATGATCGGCTGGATGCGGTCGGGTGCGAGGCCGAACAGCCAGTGGGCCTCGATGATCTCCAGGCCCTTGTTCATCATCGTCGCCGAGTCGATGGTGACCTCCGGGCCCATGTCCCAGGTCGGGTGCTTGAGCGCGTCTTCGGGCGTGGCGTTAGCGATCTCGTCGATCGGCCGATCACGGAACGCGCCGCCGGACGCGGTAAGGACCAGCCGGCGGACGGTGTTGTTGTTCGGCGAGTCGGGAGCGCCGGCCAGGCACTGGAAGATCGCCGAGTGCTCGGAGTCCACGGGCAGGAGCTGCGCACCGTTGGCCGAAGCGGTGCGCGTGACCAACTCGCCGGCGGCGACGAGCGTTTCCTTGTTCGCCAGATGAATCCGGTGGCCAAGCTCGGCAGCCGCGAGTGTCGCGGGCAGACCGGCGGTCCCAACGATCGCCGCGGCGACATCCGTGCAGTCTGTCTCGCGCACCAGCCGCTCGGCCGCGTCGGGCCCGGCGGACACCTCGGCGTCCGGCAGCGCCTGCTGCAGCGATGCCGCGCTGGCGGGGTCCGCAACGGCGAGGTGCCTCACGCTGAATCGCTTGGCCTGATCGATGAGCGCCTTCGTGCTCGACCGCGCCGCCAGGCCGACCACTTGCATTGGCAGGCCGTTGCGGCGCAGGTGATCGACCACGCTCAGCGTGTTGACGCCGATCGACCCGGTCGAGCCGAGCACGATGAGCTTCCGAGGCTGGTCGGGGCTGGCGGTCACGCTACTCCCTGTCGTCCTGGCGGCGGTTGGAGTACCCGGCGCTCACCGCTTCCGGCGGCGGGGCGTTGCGCTTGACGATCTTCTTCTTCTTCGAGGGCTTGACGCGCTTGGGTTTGTCGCCCGTTACCTCGCCGTTGGAGGACGCGTCGGCGGTTAGTCCCGTTGCGTCGGGTTCCGGCGCGGTGCTGGACCCTGTGCCTGCCGCCTTCTTCTTGGAACGGCTTCGCGATCGGCGTTTCTTTTTAGGCTTGTCTTCCGGTTGGGCGTCGGCGCTGTCCGCATCTTGAGACGCTTCTGCTGCCTCCGCCGCAAGCATCGGCGCTTCATGGGCGTCGGCATCGGCTGTGGGCGCATTGTCGTCGGTGCCGGCGCTGTCGCCGGCTTCGTCGCCGTCGGTGTTCTTCTTGCGGCTGCGACCGCCGCGCCTGCGTCGTCGGCGTTTCTTTTTGGGCTTGTCTTCGGCGTCTTCGTCGGGCGCCGACGCCTCGGTGTCGTCTGTATCAGACGCTTGCTTATCTTCCGCGGCTTGAGCAGGGTCGTCGGGTGCCTGATCAGGGTCCGATGGTTCGGCGGTATCGCCGTCTTCCGATGCTGCTTCAGCATCCTCGCCGTCCGATTTCTTCTTGCGTCGGCGACGGCGTCGGCGCTTCTTCTTTGGCTTGTCTTCGGCGTCCTCGGTGTCTGCGGTTTCCTCGGATTCCATGGCTGCTGAAGCGCCCTCCGCCGGGGCTTCGTCTTCGGCCTCGTCCGCGACGACGGGCGCGACCGTCTCGGGCAGGTCCGGGGCGTCGAGCTGGCGGTAGGTGGTCTTCGATGCCTTGCGGAGGTTCTTGAGCGTGTCCTCGTCCTCGGTCGCCAGGGGCTGGTTGCGGCTGTCGTAGGCGTCGATAGCGATGTAGTCCAGCCGCCCGCCGCCGACACGGACGAGCACCGCCTTGCCGTGCGACTCCTCGAGGTGCGTCAGCTCGTTGCGTTTGCGGTTCAAGAGCTGAAACGCGACGTCTGGGCTGATCGTCAGCTCGACACGCGCGACATCATCCCGCTGCATCACCAGCGCCAGCCGGCGCATCACGTTGAGCACGACCGACTCGGCGCTCTGGGTGTAGCCCAACCCGGCGCAGTGGCGGCACTCGGCGTGGATCGACTTCTTCAGCGACGGACGCATCCGTTGGCGCGTCATCTCCAGCAGGCCGAACCCGCTGATCGGGCCGACCTTGGTCTTCGCCCGATCCTTCTTCAGGTTCTCCTTCATCCGCGCCTCGACCTTCTTGCGGTTGCGGGCCGGGCGCATATCGATCAGGTCGTTGACCACGATCCCGCCCAGGTCGCGCAGGCGCAGCTGCCGGCAGATCTCGTCCACCGCCTCGAGGTTGGTGTTCAGCGCGTTGGTCTCCGCGTCGCGGGCCTTGCGGCTCTTGCCGGAGTTCACGTCGATCGCGACGAGCGCCTCGGTCTGGTCGATGACCAGCGCCCCGCCGGACGGCAGCGGCACCTCGCGGGCGCCGATCAGGCCGATCTGCGTCTCGATCCCCTTGCGGTGCAACAGCGGCACCGGGTCGTCGTAGTACACGACCTCGGTCTTCGAGCGCGGGCTGGCGACACGCAGGAAGTCCGCCGCGCGCCGCGCCGCGGTGAGGTCGTCCACGATCACCCGCTCGGTATCGGCGGTGAACACATCGCGGATCGTGCGGATCACCAGGTCCGACTCGGCGTAGAGCTCGCCGGTCCGCCGGATCTTCTTGCGGTTGCGCTCGATGTTCTTCCACAAGCGGACCAGGTACGACAGGTCGCGTTTAAGGTCGGTCTTGGTCTGCCCGATCCCCGCGGTGCGGACGATAAACCCGAAATCGCTCGGCGGGTCCAGCTCCTTGAGGATCTTGCGCGTCTCTTTCCGCGCGTCGTCGTCCTCGACCTTGCGCGACACGCCGAGCTGCTTCATGTCCGGCATCATCACCAGGAACCGGCCGGGGATCGACAGGTAGCTGGTCAGCGTCGGGCCCTTGGTGCCGATGCCCTCCTTGAGCACCTGCACGAGCACCTCGTCGCCGCGCTTCAAACACTTCTGGATCGGCGGGCGGTCGCGGCGAGCCGTCTTCTTGCCGACCTTCTCGAACGCCTCGCGGTCCTTGCCCGGGAAGTATTTGGGGTGCAGGTCAGAGATGTGCAGGAAGCCGTTGCGCTCCAGGCCGAAGTCGACGAACGCGGCCTGGATCGCCGGCTCGATGTTGGTGACCCGGCCCTTGTAGATGTTCGAGACGTGGGACTGGGCGGACGCCCGTTCCTGGTAGTACTCTTCGAGCTTGCCGTCTTCGACGATCGCGATCCGGCACTCCTCGCCGGGCACGAAGTTGATAAGCATTTCTTTGGACACGTTGTGTTTAGGCTTGGGGCCTGGGTCCTGGGGCTTGCGCACTCATGCGACAGGATCGCGCCGTGATAGGCGCACATCGTTGCACGGGTGGTGGTCAAGCCTCAAGCCTCAAGCCTCAAGACTTCCTTGTCTTGGGGCCCCGTCTCCGCTCAGCCGGCGCAGGTCCGCGCGGCGATCGGTCTGGGGCCAGTTCTTTTGTCCCGGGGTCAGTAGTTCATGGACCGTCCAGTCACGGCCCCGGGGGTTATTCGGTTCAGTTCATCCCGCAGGTAGTTCAGCACCTCGCGGTCGTTGTCAAAGCTACCAGCTTTACGGGCGACGCGCTTGCAGCGTTCGATCCCCACCGAGCGGACGACCCGCTTGATGCCCGGGATGGCTGGCGGGGTGATCGAGAACGTCCGTAAGCCCATGCCCAACAACAGCATGGTGAACTCGGGGTCGCCCGCCATCTCGCCGCACAAACTCACGGCGATCCCGGCGTGGTTGGCGGCCCGGACCACGCCCTTGATCAGCTCCAGCACCGCGGGGTGGGCCCCGGAGTACAGGCTCGCGATCCGCTCATTGGATCGGTCAACCGCTACAGTGTACTGAATGAGGTCGTTCGTGCCGACCGAGAAGAAATCGACCTCCTTGGCCAGCTTTGCCGCCTGCAGCGCCGCCGAGGGCACCTCGATCATCATGCCCACGGGCACCTCACCGACCGCGACACCCTGATCCTCGAGGTCTTCCCGGACGTCGGAGAGGATCATCTTCGCCTGCCGAAGCTCCATGATGTTGCAGATCAGCGGGAACATAATCCTTACCGGTCCCTCGCTGGAGGCCCGCAGGATCGCGCGGAGCTGGGTTCGGAACAGCTCCAGGTGCTGCAGGCACAGGCGGATCGACCGGCAGCCCAGGAACGGGTTCGGCTCCGCCTCGTCGTGCAGATCCGCCAGGCCGGGCGCGATCTTGTCCGCGCCCAAGTCCAGTGTTCGGATCGTCAGCGGCCGGCCGCCGAGCGCTCTGACCGCGCCGGCGTAGGCCTCGACCTGCTGGTCCTCGGTCGGGACCCGGTCCGCGTCCATGAATAAAAACTCGGTGCGGTACAGCCCGATGCCCTGGGCGCCGAACTCGATCGCCTCGGGGACCTCCTCGGTGAACTCGATGTTCGCTTGCAGCGTGATCTCGGTGCCGTCGGTCGTGACCGCCGGCTGGTCGCGGAGCTTCTTGAGCGCTTTTTCCTGCTCGCGGTAGGCACGCGCCTCCTGGCGGGATTCGAGCAGCTGCGCCGCGTCCGGCTGGATGACGGCGTGGCCGCGGTGGCCGTCGAGGATCAGCATGTCACCGGTCGCGACGCGCTTGGTGATGTCGTGCAGCCCGACGACAGCGGGGATGCCCAGCGCGTGCGCGAGGATCGCGGTGTGGCTGGTGCGCCCGCCCAGGTCCGTCGCGAGCCCGCGGATCAGCTTGCGGTCCAGCGCCGCGGTCTGGCTGGGCGTGAGGTCGTGGGCGACGACGATCGCCGGCTGCTCCAGCCCCGCCAGCGCCGACCGCTGCTCGCCGACGAGTTTTTCCAGGAGCCGGCGCTTGAGGTCGTAGATGTCCGTCACGCGCTCACGGAAGAACGCGTTGTCCTGTGCCAGGAACTGGTCGGCCAGGTCCTGCATCACCGTGAACACCGCGTACGCCCCGGTGACGCGCTCCGAGTCGATCACCGCGTGGAACCGCGAGACGATCGTCTTGTCTTTTAAGAGCCCCGAGTGGAACGCGAAGATGTCCGCGAGGTGGTCGCCAAGCACGCTGGCCGTCTGGCTGTGCAGCCCGGCGAGGTCCTCGAGCGCCTCGCTGATCGCGCTATCGACCCGCTCGTGCTGCTCCGCGATCCCTTCCGGGGGCACGTGCCGCTTGGGCACGGTGCGTTCGTCGTTGTCCAGCACGACCGCCTTAGCGATCGCGATGCCGGGCGAAACCGGGATGCCGCGTCGGGACTGCATGGGGGTAGTTTAGCGGAAGTGGAACACGCTTAGGCAGACTGACTACTGCCAACACACAGTTCATGTCCAAAAGAACAGGGGGACAGGCATTCCTGCCTGTCAGCAGGGCGCAGCACTGATCGCGAGTTGAACTTCGGCTGCCGCCGAACGACAGGCAGGAATGCCTGTCCCCCTTTCAGTATTGACATCACGTCTCACGCGGTAGATTGTCAACAACGAACGGGTACCGCTCGTTAACTTTTACCAGCCCGGCTCTGACGGGGTTTTCCAGCAAGTAACGCGCCTTCTCATTTAGTTCCTCTTCCGATCGCAGAATCCGATCGTGATACTCGTCTTGCCAAAATGTGCCAGCGGTTGAGCGAAATTCGTTAACCAACTTCGCTGAGACGCCTTTCATCCCCTTCATGACACGCGGCAGCGAATACCCTTCGCGCGGTCGAATGAGCAGATGCACATGGTCCGGCATCACCACCACTGCGACAAGCCAATAGAACTTCTCATCGCCTAAAACAATGTGATTCAGGACCAACTGCCTTTCAGTTTCTGACATCTGCCCGCGATAAACCCGGAACGTGACGAAGTAGGTGCTGCCCGGCAGATCCCAATGCGGCAGGTGCCTTCGGGTGCGGGTTAACTTCCGCTCTTTCATGTCTGATTGTACATGCTGGTGGGGGACAGGCATTCCTGCCTGTCAACAGGGCGCAGCCTTGATTACGGGTTGAGTTTCGGCTTCGCCGAACGACAGGCAGGAATGCCTGTCCCCCTTGATTTTTAGAGCTACGAGGGTTTGGCCCAATCAAGTTTGTCAATTGCGACGATCCCTTCCGCATCAAAATAGTTCAAAAAGTCACGGCGCGGCACCGCCATGCCATCTTGATATGAGCATGGGACGCATCGATATCCACCGCGATCACGAGTTTTAATCGTTGGCCATGGCATGAAAGCCGAATGGAGGGGAGGCGTGTTTCTCCCATCCGAAGAAAAATATGGGATTGCTAGCACCATCTCTGGGTGAACCGCTGTCAGCCGACCTTCGTATCCATAGGCCGATTTGTTGGACTTACTTGCTTCAGGATATTTGCCTTTAACTTGAACGGGGCGGAGGATCGTTGTGTCATCAGTTGTTTTACTGATGATGAAATCGAAACCGATATCACGATGCGGAAAGTAAATGTTCCAACCGGCATCTGAAAGTAAGCCGGCAATGTAAAGCTCAGCGAAGTAGTCCCGTTGGTTCGTTGGACGCATATCTCAACCTTACACCAGCGAGCCGTTTATCTACAACCCCGCCGCCTTCCTCAGTTTCGCCGCGAGATCCGTCTTCTCCCAGGTAAACGTCTCGTGCGTCTTGCCGTTGATCTTGATCTTGCCGGGTCTTCGGCCGAAGTGGCCGTGGGCCGCGGTCTCCGAGAAGATCGGGGCACGGAGCTTGAGGTGCCTGAGGATGCCGCTCGGTGTCAGCGGGATGAGGTCGCGGACGATCTTGCGGATCTGCGGTTCGGGGACCCGGCCGGTTTTGTAGGTGTCGATATGAATAGATGTCGGCTCGGCGACACCGATCGCATAAGAGAGCTGGACCTCGCAGACGTCGCAGATGCCGGCCTTGACCAGGTTCTTGGCGATGTAGCGCGCCATGTAAGCAGCAGAGCGATCCACCTTCGAAGGGTCCTTGCCGGAGAACGCGCCGCCGCCATGGCGACCGCGTCCGCCGTAGGTATCGACGATGATCTTCCGGCCGGTGAGGCCGACGTCGCCGTGCGGCCCGCCGATCTCGAACTGGCCCGTCGGGTTGACGAAGACCTTCAGCGCGCCCGCGGGGATGCGCGTCGTCGTGGTCGGGTTGAAGACAAGCTTCGTGCCCTTCTTGTAGAGCTTCGCGGGCAGGCAGGGCTCGATGATGTGCTTGAATACCTCCTTGCCGAGCTTCTTCTGCTTCGCTTCGCCGTTCCAGTCCGGCGTGTGCTGGGTTGATAAAACAACCGCGTCGATCCGCACCGGCTTGTTATCGATATCGTACTCGACCGTGACCTGGCTCTTCGCGTCCGGCCGAAGCCCCTTGATTTTGGGTGTCTTGGCGCAGCGGACCGCGGCGTGCTTCGCGACCATCTTGTGGCTCAGATCAATCGGCAGCGGCATCAGGTCCGGCGTCTCCTTGCACGCGAAGCCGAACATCAGGCCCTGGTCGCCCGCGCCCTGTTCCTTGTCAACGCCCTCGCCTTCGCTGACGCCCTGGCTGATGTCCGCCGACTGGCTGTGGATCGTGCGTAGGACGCCGCAGTTGTCCGCATCAAACTGCATGCCGATGTCACCGGTGTACCCGATCCTGCGGATCGTCTCGCGGACGGTGTCCTCGGCATTGGCGAGCGCGAGCTCGGCCTTGGTGTTGTGGACCGTGATCTCCCCGCCGACCATGACCAGCCCGGTGGTGACGAATGTCTCGCACGCGACGCGGGCCATCGGGTCGTGCTTGAGAAGCGAATCGAGGACGGCGTCGCTGATCTGGTCGGCGACCTTGTCGGGGTGGCCCATCGAGACGGATTCGCTGGTGAAGAAGTAGTTTTCGTGGAGCTTGGCCATAAGGGGGTCGGTCCGTGTGGATTGGCGTGTTGATTCGGCGTCGTCCGTGCGCCGCGGGCGGGGCATTGTGACGCGGCGGTGAAAGAAAAACAAGCAAGGCGTGTAACGGGCGTGTGCGCGGCGCGTCTGCTTACCCCTGCGGCCGAGCGGCGCGGGGCCCATCCCCGGAAGGTTCCGGGGCTTCCCGGGGTGGGTTTCATGGTGTCGTAAAACTCATTTTCACTTCCAACTTTTTCGGAGACCGGTTATGTCACGCAAGACGACCGCGGCGCTCGTCGCCGTGCTGGCTGTTAATTTCACTGTCGCCGGCGCGGCGCTGATGCTCGCCAACCTCAACAAGCCCGCCGAGTACCAGGCCGACGCAGCGCTCGACGCGAAGTACAGCGACATCCAAGAAGTCGCGAGCGTTAAGGTCGATGCCGAGGCCGGTGATCTCGCTGTCCCGCTCAAGGCCGCGCAGCAGGGCGGCAACACGCGCGTGACCTTTACCTGCGGCAAAAAAATTCCCGGCGGGCGCGAGGTCCACGAGGGCACCTGGGACCAGATCGCCGGGGCCGTGCTCTACCGCCCCGACGATCAAGAGCTGCTCGCCGTCGAGGCGGTGTTCGACACGCGCTCGCTTCGGACCGATACGCAGGCGCTGACGACGACCGTGACGACCAAGGAGAAGTGGTTCGATATCGAGGATCACCCGACCGCGGTGTTCCGGTGCAGCGAGATCAGCCCAAACAATGCTGCAACGCCGTCGCAAACGCACGATCTCGTTGGCGAGTTTACGCTCAACGGCATCACCAAGCCGCTGACGATCCCGGCGGAGCTGAGTTTCTCCGGCCAGTCGCTCACGATCGACGCATCCTTCACGATCCTGCGCAGCGACTATGCCGTCGAGGAACGCGACGCCAGCCTCGCTGGCACGATCGGCGGTATCACCTCGGAGGTTGAGGATGAGGTCGTTTTGTCGGTCCGCGTCACGGCGTCGCCGGACCCGGCGGCGGTGATCAGCGAGCTCGCGCAGGTCGTCGAGCAGCAGCAGGAACAACTGCGCCAGGCGGCCGCCGAGATCAATGTGCTCAAGACCGTAGTCCGGCGCGTCGAGGTACTAGAAGAGAACGCAGACCGGCTCGCTTCGGCGCCACCCGCAGGCCAGGCCGAAGTCGATACGGCAGCATTGCCCGAGGCGTACACCGATTTTGCAGAAGGTGATGACGGGCCCGTTGGGTTTGTCATGGTGCTGGTGCCCGGGGACGCCGAGCAGGAGATCGCTCCGTTTTATATGGCCACGCACGAAGTGTCGTGGGCCATGTTCAGGCGGTGGATGTACTGCAATGACCTGGATCAGGCGGGCGTGTCGCCGCACGACATCGCCCAGTTGATCGAGCAGGGCGTCCGGCCGTCGCCGCTATATCAAGAACCGGCTCAGCTGATAGACGTTCCGACGGATCAACGGCCCGCGATCGCGGTGTCGAGGCTGACCGCGGTGCAGTATTGCAAGTGGCTTAGTGAGAAAACCGGCCGGCGCTACCGGCTGCCAAGCATCGAGGAGTGGCGTCACGCGATGAAGCTGGGCGGCGGGCTGCCGGAAAACCTCGATGACTCGGCTTGGCACAGCGGCAACAGAGATTATGACGACTTCGGCAAGCCGATGACCGGCCTGATCGGTTCAAAAAAACCCAACGCCATTGGTCTCTACGACATGTTTGGAAACGCTTGCGAGTGGGTGACCGGAACGGGCGTTGACCGCGTGGTCGTCGGCGGGCACTTCTTTTCACCCGCCGACCGCATCACCGAAGACTGGCAAGCGGTGGAAGATGTGGAAGTCTGGAACGCGACGCACCCGCAGATCCCGAAGGGTCGGTTTTGGGTCAGTGACTTCCACTACACCGGCATCCGCCTGGTCTGCGAGCCGGCGAGCGTGGCGGTGAACCCGCCGAAGGGGGGGTGATCGGATATCAGAGGGCTTGCCGCGTTTTAGTGCGCGTCTTTGCTCTGCCCCGCGAGTCCTAGCTTGCGCAGCATCGGCCCCATCGTCAGCCCGCCGACGAGGATGGAGAAGGCGACGACGGCGTAGGTCATCGTGAGGATGAGCTCGCCGACGTTGTCGTAGCTGGACTGGGTAGTGTGGATTTCTTCTTTGAGTGAGAGCGCGAGCGCGACGCTGATCCCGCCGCGCAGTCCGCCCCAGGTCATGACCTTGATGGCGTGTGGCGTGAACTCCTTGCCCGTTGCCTTCTTCAAGACGGTGACGACACTGCCGACCGACAGGAACCTTGCCAACAGCGCCGCGGGGATCGCCAGCGCCCCGGCGATCAGGTACTCGCCCTTGAACGACAGCACCAGCACCTCCAGCCCGATGAGCACGAACAGCACGGCGTTTAAGAGTTCGTCAACCAACTCCCAAAACGTGTCGAGGTGCCCGCGCGTCTTGTCGGACATCGCGAGCGTCCGTCCGTGGTTGCCCAGGATCAGCCCGGCGACGACCATCGCCAGCGGGCCGGAGAGGTGCAGCTTCATCGCCAGCGCGTACCCGCCGGTGACGACGGCCAGGGAGATGAGGATCTCGGTGGCGTAGTGGTCGATGGAACGCAAGAGCGCAAACGCGAGCAGGCCGAGCACGAAGCCGAACGCGATGCCGCCGCCGGCTTCGAGTGCGAAGAGCCTGGCGACTTCTACTGCGCCGGTCTCGCTGTGCCCGTCGCCATGCCCGCCCAGCCCCGCGATCCCCAGCAGCGCGATAAACACCACCACGCCGACGCCATCGTTAAAAAGTGATTCGCCCGCGATCTTGGTTTCGAGTGTCTTGGGTGCGCCCAGCTTCTTGACGATCCCCAGCACCGCGATCGGGTCGGTCGGCGCGACGATCGAGCCGAACAGCAGGCAGTAGATGAACTTGATCTCGATCTGCAGGAGGTGCTGAGCGATGAGGAAGGCCAGCCCGCCGACGATAAACGTCGTCGCGAGCACGCCGGCGGTCGCGAGCAGGGCGATGACCAGCGTCTGCTTGCGCAGCTCGCTGAGGTTGACGTGCAGCGCGCCTGCGAAGAGCAGGTAGCCGAGCATGCCCTGCATCAGCGTCTGGTTGAAGTCGATCGAGCCGATCAGCCGCTCGGCGGCGTCGAGCGCGGGTGGGTACACCTGCCCGACGGCGAGCACGCCGGCGGCGTGCAGGAGCGCCAGCAGCATCAGCCCGACGGTGGTCGGCAGCTTCAGCAGCTTGTGGTTGAGGAAGGCGAGCAGGGCGGCGAGGCCGACGAGGACGCCCGCGATGTCGAAGAAGGTCATGGCTGGGGTTCGGCTGGGTGACTGTCTTGGCGTTGTTTGTAACGCCTGGGGAGTTCCCCGCAAGTTCGCAGTGAACGAGAGGCGGTGACAGCCCCTCTCTACAGAGGGGCTGTCACCTTGTGCATGCAGTGAATCTCGGTCATCGCTACGCCGTTTAGGCCGATAACCCGGCGGGCATCCCTGTTTTACATCGTGTTCTCGGCCCGGGCCGATAAGCCGCTTAGGGGTCGTCCGGACGCCTCGCGCTGCGCGGGGCACGCTTCTCCTTTACGCCCGATTCGCGGAGGGCTCGCCCGTGTCCAAGTCCAAGCCCGGACCGTCCAACCACCCGGCCAACTCGCCCCAGGCCTCCAGCCAGGCGCTGCTCGATGAGCTGCGCCTCGCCGCCGACCGCGCCCGGGAAGAGCGGCTCAAGCTCGCGCGCCTGGTCAAGCACTCCGCCGACCTGCCCGTTAACGGCGGTACAACATCAACGCCTGGCGTTTCCGCACCGAACGATGCGAAGCTGACGGAGCTCAGCCAGCAGGTCGAGCGCCTGGATCAGGTCGTCTCCGAGAAGCTCGATGCGCTCGAGCAGGCCCAGCAGGACATCGACAGCCGGACCCAATACCTCGAGTCGCTTAGGCACACGATCACCGAAGCGACCGCCGCGTTTACGATCCAGGTCGAGCAGGCCCAGCACTTCAAGGCGCACGTCGATGCAGCCAAGCAGCACGTCAAGATGTCCGCCGGCCAGGTCGCCGAGGACGTGCGTCAGCACCTGGCCGATTCCGAAGCGCCGATCGCCGAGCGGCTCAAGCAGCTCACCGCGCTCGACGAGCAGATCGACAAACGCATCGCGCGGATGCAGCAGATGCACAAGCAGGCCAACGAGGCGGTGGACAAGCACCTGCTGGGCGCGCTGCGCGCCGCGAAGGAGCAGGCCGCCGACCTCGCCGGCCCGGTCAAGGCCGAGCTTGATCGGCACCTCCATGACCAGCAGGCGCAGATCGGCGAGGCGATCCAGGCGCGCATCGCGGAGCTGGATGTCGATGTCGACGAGGCGCTCAGCCCGCTGACCGACCGGTTCAACCAGATCGTCGGCGACGCGCAGGCCCGGGCCGACGAGCTCGCCGGGGCGTTGCCCGCCCGGCTGGAAGAGCAGGTGCAGCAGCAGATGAACGCGCTGCGTGAAGCGGTCGCCAAGCAGGCCGAGGAGATCGCGACCGGCCAGGACGAGAAGACGCTGGTCAGCGCCCAGCAGATCATGCGCGACAAGGTCGCCCAGGCGCTGGACGCGTACCTCAGCGAGGCCGAGGACGACGCCGGCGGCTACGTCGAGGGCCTGATCGCCAAGCTCGACGACGCCCGGATCGACGCGCTCGGCCGGTACGAGCAGCTCATCGAGAAGATCGAGCAGGACCGCAAGACCAATCAGCAGCAGACGCTCGAGCAGTTCAGGCAGCAGCTGCGCGACGCGGTCAGCGAATACAGCATCGAGCCCGAGCAGGCGATCGCGAAGATCGACGCGGAGTTCAAGCGGCTCGGCGACCTTGCGGACCAGCGTGTCGAGAAGGCGCAGCAAGTCATCGAGCAGACCGCCGACCACATCCACCGCAGCGCCGCGACGGCGGTGGACGCGGCGATCAAGGTCTCGGACCGCAAGCTCGAGGAGTATCAGACCAACGCGTTGACGCGTCTGCAGGCGATCGACGACGAGGTCGAGGACGGGATCGAGGAGTCACGCCAGCGTCTGGCCGGCTACGAGAAGACGACGCGCCGGTTCGAAGACGAGGCGCTACGCATGGCCGAGTCCGCGATCGCCGAGGCGCAGCAGCGCCTGGCCGGGTTCGAGTCGGGCATCACCCAGCGGATCGCGCTGGCGACCAACTCGACCAACGAGACGATCGCCGCGGTGGACGGCCGGCTGAACAAGGTCGAGCAGGACGCCGCGATGCGTGTCACCAAGATCGTCGAGCTCGCCGAGTCGTCGGGCAAGGCGGTCGCCGAGTCGATCGACGCGCTGGCGAAGTCCGCCGAGCAGACCGCGGCCCGGGCCCAGGCGGACCTGGACGACAAGCTGCGCGAGTTCGAGGACATCTCCGCCGAGGCGCTGCGGCAGGCCGAGGCGACCTTGCGGGGCAACATCGGCGAGCTGCGCGACGCGTCGCGGTCGATGATCGAGGTCGTCGCCCGCCAGGTCAAGGCCCAGGCCAGCCACATCGAGCCGCAGACCCGCGAGGTCGTGGACCAGGCCGAGCAGACCCTCCGCCGACGCATCGGCGAGCTGCGCGACGGTGCCCAGAGCATGGTGGACCTCGCCGTCAGCCGGCTCGAGGCCCAGCTCAACGAGGTGAAGCGCAAGGCGCAGCACGCCGCGTTCCAAGGCGTCACGCCGGATGAGCCAGCATCGAAGAAGGCCAACGACGCGGCGTGAATGGCTTGGGCTCCTTCTCCCTGCCAGGGAGAAGGCGGGGGATGAGGGTTGGTCTTTAAGCAGAACGCGGCTCACCTCAAGTTTCTTTGCTAATTCCACGCAGGACCCTCACCCCAACCCTCTCCCTGGAAGGGAGAGGGGGCAAGGCAGACCAATCCAATCTTTGTACACTCGCGGTCCCACCCGATTGAAGGACCACGAGATGTCAGCTACCCCCGGAACGACCCGAATCGAAAAAGACTCGATGGGCGAGATGCCCGTCCCCGCCGACGCGCTGTACGGCGCCAGCACCGCCCGCGCCGTCGCGAACTTCCCGATCGCGAATCGCCCGCTTCCGGGGGCGGTGATCCACGCCTTCGGCCACCTCAAGGCCGCCTGCGCCCAGGCCAACAAAGACCTCGGCAAGCTCCCCCCGGAATTGGCCGATGCCATCATCGCCGCCGCGGACGAGGTCGCCCAGGGCAAGCACGATGCTCACTTCCCCGTGGACGTCTACCAGACCGGCAGCGGCACCAGCACCAATATGAATGCCAACGAGGTGATCGCCACGGTCGCCAACGGCAAGCTTGGCCTGGGCGCGACCACCAAGGCCGACGGCGGCGTCCACCCCAATGACCACGTCAATATGGGGCAGTCCAGCAACGACACGTTCCCGACGGCGATGCATGTTGCGGGTGCGATGGGTACGCGAGGCATACTTGAACCTGCCTTGCAGAACCTACAAGCAGGCTTGGATGAAAAAGCCAAGGCATGGGACGCAATCTTGAAGACCGGCCGAACGCACCTGATGGATGCGACACCCATTCGGCTTGGACAGGTCTTTGCGGGCTATGCCCGGCAAGCTTGGCAGGGGCACGCCAATGCCACCTACGCAACCAAGTGCATGTGCGATGATCTTGAGATCGGTGGTACCGCGGTCGGGACAGGTATCAATGCCCACCCAAAGTTTGCCGCGATGGTTTGCACCACACTGACTGAACGCATCGGGATTGAATTTGCCGAAGCAGAAGTGCATACCGAAGCTCAAGCCGCTAAAGATGCGTTTGTCGAGGCCCACGGCCACCTCAAAACCATCGCCGTCTCCCTCTCCAAGATCGCCAACGACATCCGCCACCTCGGGTCCGGGCCGCGCTGCGGGATCGGCGAGCTCAACCTGCCCGCGATCCAACCCGGGTCGTCGATCATGCCCGGTAAGGTCAACCCCGTTATTTGCGAATCGGTCATGCAGGTCTGCTGCCGGGTGATTGGTAATGACGCGACCGTCACCACCGCCGGGCTGGGCGGGGTTGGGTCGATCTTCGAGCTCAACGTCGCGATGCCCGTGATGATTGATGCGTTCCTCGAGTCCGTCACGCTGCTGTCGAACGCCTGCAACGTCTTTGTTGACAAGCTGCTGGTTGGATTGGAGGTCAACGAGGCCCGCTGCGCCGAGCTGCTGGATGCGTCGCTGATGACGATCACGGCGTTGGCCCCAGAGATCGGCTACGACAAGTGCAGCGACCTGGCCAAGCAGGCCCACAAGGAGGGCAAGACGATCAAGCAGCTGGTGGGCGAGCTGAACCTGATGCCCGCCGAGCGTCTGGAAGAATTGATGGACTACGACGCGATGACGCGGCCAGGGTGACCGCGCTTCGCGGGCGATGCGGGGCGTCCCACGCTCGTTTAGATCACTCTGCCGGGAACGCTGCGCGTCACCCGCTTCACGACCGTTACAGACCGACCCCCGCGCCGCTTGGGCGTGGGGTTTTTTCATCCCCGGCTGGCATCGTCGCCGGCTGAATTGGTAACTACCCCTGTCCTGCGAGCGACGGCGGCAACAACGCCGAACAACGACGCGGGGCCGCGAGCGAGACGGGCCAACGCCCACGACCGCCGCGACAACCTCCACCCTGGATCGGGTCTCGTTCGGCTGCCCCCCGGACGGGACCTTTTTATTCGCCTTGATGCTAACAATTGCGCAGCTGATATGCCTGTCTGCGTTCGGCCGGCTCGGGGCTCAGCGGCCGTTTGTTGTCCCGGGGTTGCACCACAGCTCATTTTTTTGCGGCAGGCGCTCGATCCGGTAGTACTCGTCATGCGCGATCCGTTCAGCGCTGCCATCGATCCGGGCGATTGGCGCGCCCTCGATGTGACGGACCTCCAGCCCCTCGTCCGGGCGGTTGCCCGCGTCGTTCCAGAACCCGCCGTGCACGCGGGTGGTGGTCACGTCGCACTCCCACATCATGATGTCGTTGGGGCGGAAGTCGTCGTGGGAATTGGTGTCCCAGCCGTCGGGCAGGCCCCTGCCGCCGTAGCCGCTGAACGCACCGTTGAACTGGTAGCTGGTCATCGCGCGCACGGGGATAGGGGGCAGGCCGTCGCCGGGCTGGTTGTCGTACGGCCCGTTGTCGGTCGGGCAGTAGTAGTGCTGGCCTTCACCGTTGAGGTAATCCCAGAGCAGCCCGGTCTCGCGCATCTGTCGGCGGGCCTCGAAGCTCTTGCCCTGCGGCGCGTCCCAGCCGTTGCCGCGCGGCACGGCGTACAGCCACCCGCCCGAGGCCGGGCCCCAGTTGGGGTGCACTACAAAGCCGTTGTGGTCCTGGACGTAGGAGACGTGGGCCTCCGTGAAGTCCTGCATCTGAGCGATGCAGACCATGAACTGGGCGCTGCGTCGGGCCGGCCCGAGCACCGGGAGCAGGAACGCGATCAGCAGGGCGATGATCGAGATCACAACCAGCAACTCAATCAGAGTGAAGGCACGGCTGGGGCTGTGTGTCCGCATCAGCGCCTCCTGTTGTGGGGCGGTGAATGTTTGGCAAGAGAGGCATGAGCCGTGAAGAGATGCGCCAACCAATATAGCCCGTCGTATCAGATTTCGAGCGCGCCATCTTGTTCTTTTGTCTTCTTTTCGGTGAGGATGAATCTAAAACCACTTTCGCCGGTAGACGCATGACCCAACAAACAAACAGCAGCCCCCTTGCGGCGGCTGCTGGTCGCAGGCTGATGTGGATTTGCGGCTCGGGCTGAGGCCCGCGGCTTACGCCGAGGGCTTTGCATTCGCGTCGGCGTGGGTCTCGACGGTGGTCGTGTCGCCGGCGTCTTCTTCGAGCTGCTTCTGGCGCTGGACCGCGGCATCGACTTCCTCGTCCACGCCGGCCAGGCCCTTCTTGAACTCAACGATGCCCTTGCCGATGGACCGACCGACCTCGGGCAGGCGCTTGCCGAAGATCAGCACGCCGATGACGGCGAGGATGAGCAGTTCCTGCCAGCCGATGGGGCCGAGGAAGGCAAGGGTGGGTTCCAATGCGGTCATGTCGTGTCTCCCGCCGCGGGGGCGTGGGTGGGGGCTGGGTAACGCTGGTTAGATTCTATTATTGCAGACAGACGCCGTCCGGGCCAGCGCGGTTACGGCCGATCCCGGGCCAATAGGCGGTTGCGGGCCGGGATCATCAATAGGGGCGGCAGGATTCGAACCTGCGACCAAGGGATTATGAGTCCCGTGCTCTAACCACTGAGCTACGCCCCCGCGGTGGCTGGATTCTAGCGTAGATCCGCGGTACGCCGGTTACCGTGTGGGCCGGCGGCGTCGGCAGACCAGTGCGGTGCCGGCGATGGCGAGCAGGGCCAGGGCCGTGGGCTCGGGGACAGCCTCGGGGTCGGCTGGCCCGGTGAACGCGGCGAAAACCAGGCCCAGGTCCGCGTCGTCCACGTCACCGTCGCGGTCCAGGTCGGCAGCGGGGTTGCCCGTCAAGACGCCGGGCCCGGAGAAGGCGGCGAAGGCCAAGCCGAGGTCGGCATCGTCGATGTCGCCGTCGAAGTCGAGGTCGCCTTCGAGCGCGCTAAACGCCGAGGGCGCGAGGCCTGTGATGTCGGTGAGCCAGTCGTAGTAGTCGGGGAGGTAGGTGGCGCCGGCGATGTCGCCGTAGTCGCTGTCGGGTTCGCCGTCGCGCGCGAGGACGAAGGAGTTGATGCCGACGAGGGCGGCCTGGCCGTCGGCATCGACAAAGACGCCGCCCCCGCTGTCACCGCCGGCGATCATATATTCGAGTACAAGGGCTTGATTGTCGCTCCAAGGCAGGCCGTCGGACAAGGCGTCGGGGTCGTCGAAGTCCGCGAAGAAGATCGAATCGTCGTAGCTGGCGAGCATGAAGTTGTCCTGGCCGAAGGCCTCGATGAGGTTCTGCCCGCCGTTGAGTTCGCCTGCGCTGCCAGTGTCACCGGTGCTGCCTTGGCCGGTCCGCCCGTAGCCGGTGTAGGTGGCGGCGGTATCAAGGATCTCGTCGCCACCATCGGTTGGCTCATAGAGCAGCGCGGTTGCGAGCTCGTCGGTGTCCCCGTCGATCCGGATCAAAGCAATGTCGTTGCCTGCAGCGGCGTTGCCATCCCATTGGTCGTGTAGGTAGATCGCTTGCGAGGCGTAAGACGTGTCGCCGATCGTGAAGCCGAAGGTGGCAGATTCCTCTGCGACATGGGCGGCGGTGACGACCCAACCCTGGCCGAGGTAGACACCCGAGGCCAGGCCGCCGCTCCAGGTAATCAGCCCAACGGTGTCGTAGGCCGGCTCGCCGATCAGCGCATCGTACGCGGCCTGGTCCGGGTTATCGACGGTCACGCCTGCGAACGCGGTGGCGGGTTCAAGCAGCGCGACCGCGCCGAGGGCCGAGGTCAGTTGAAGACGTCGCAGGCGGCTGGGCATAGCTTGCTCCGGGTCATGGGCGGGGGTGCTCACGGCCGCGAAAGGTATCGCTTCCTTGCGCGTCCGTAATGCAGTCGTCGCCGCCATCTGATCCACAACCACACCATTTATCGTTTGTCTGTCTTCGTTCGCCGCGACAAGAGATAGCGCGTTAATCCGCGCGTCCGCGGGGTCGACCCGATGTGCGCGGGTAACCGAAGCCAGGGTTTGACCCGTTGCGCGATCGGCCTGCGGGTTATGTGTCGCCGATCCGTCATCCGCCGAGTGCTGCGACTGGCCGTGTGGTGTCGTGTCTTGAGCCGGTGGGTTCGACATGGGTTCTTCCAGCATCAGCGCCGCGCCGCGCTGTGTCGGTGTGCTCCACCGGTCCGCCGGGTTTGTACTCGGCGGGTTGGCATTTGTGCCATCGGTATAGGCGGATTCGATGCCGGGGCTGCTCGGCTCGATGCGATGCGTGAGCAGGGGGGGCCCGGTTATGTGCGTTCCGAAGCGATGGGTTATGCCCGGACGGTGCACGCCTGGGGCTATGCGAGTCGCGGGATGCTCCGCTCGGGACCGATTCAGGCTCGGCACTGGATCGGTCCGGATGAGCGCGCCCGCGAGCGTCCATGACGGCGTGTGCGTGCGCTCGGAGGCCGGCGATGCGCTTGTGGGTAACGCCGATGAACGCTCGGCGTGATCGGGCCCGGTCGCTGTCGGCTGCAGCGCGATCGTGGTCAGCCCGGTGATGACGATGGCCGTCTTGATTGGCTTGGCGAAGCAGAGCGCCCCGGTGAGCTGGCCCAGCCCCGCCTGCACCAGCCGGCCGGGCGCGAGCCCGGCGAGGGCGGCGGCTAGCGAGGCCACACCCCGCCGAATCAGATCGCAACGCAGCGTCTCTTTCAGCCGGGCCAGCCGTTTGGAAACCGCCTGCTGCGAGATCCCCAGTTCCGAGGCTATCGCCGACTGAGTCCGGCCCTCGATCAGATGCGACTCCAGCAGCGCTCGGTCCTCGGTGTTGAACTCCGACAGGCACGCACGCACAATGCACGCGGTCTCCGCAGGCTCGGCCGGGTCCTGCCACGCGACGGACTCGGGCCGGCGTACCTCTGTTTCACGCCGACGCCTCGCTACGTGGGAGCGGATGTAGGACACGGCGGTGTTCGACGCGCAGCAGGCCAACCACCCGGCCAGATCGCGATGGATGCGGCCGGCGTTGCGGCAGAGACAGAGGAATACCTCCTGCGTCGCGTCCAGTGCATCGTCATGACGTGCCAAACGTCGGCGGCACACCCGGTACACCAGCGACCGGTGCCGACAGACCAGCGCGCTCAAGGCGTCGCGGTCCCCGGTCCGGACATAGGCATCCAGGTATTCACGGTCGGTCATCGTTTGACAGCCCTCCGCTCAGCAGCAACGCCCGGGGCGGCCAAGCCTGGTATGGAGAAGTGATCGATCCCGCGCACCGATACGGACATAACGCATTGATCGCTTCGCTATTGCCACAGAGTTAAGACGCTACGGCCGGCCGGGCCACAACCCCGGACCGGGAAGATCGCTCATGCCGTTCTGCCGACGGCCTGCCATGCTTCAAGTTGCTATCGTGTCCGGTTTATCCATCCATAGGCCGCCCCATGCCCATCAAAGTCGCCAAGTTCGGCGGGACCTCGCTCGCCTCCGCCCCCCAGATCCGCAAGATGCAGGATATCGTGCGCGCCGACCCGGATCGGCGGTTTGTCGTGCCGTCGGCCCCGGGCAAGCGCAGCGGCCAGGACACGAAGGTCACCGACCTCTTGTACCTCTGCCACGATCTGGCGAGCAAGGGGCTGTCGTTCGACGACGCGTGGGACCCGGTCTGTGAGCGGTACCGCACGATCGTCGCAGAACTCGGGGTGTCGCTGGGTCTGGACGCGCTCTTAGACGAGGCCGAGGCGGTCATCGCCGACCACGGCAACCGCGGCCTGCCCGCGGACTACGCGGCGAGCCGGGGCGAGGCGATCAACGGTCGGATCATCGCGGCGCTGCTGGGCTTTGACTACGTCGATCCGACCGAGATGATCTTCTTCAACGAGCGCGGCCGGCTGGATGAAGATCGCACCTACCGGGCGGTCGCCGATCGGTTGGGGGTAGGAGATGCCGGGGGGGCTGTCGTGCCCGGTTTCTTCGGGCTGGGCGCGGACGGAAACGTCAAGACATTCGGCCGGGGCGGGTCGGATGTGACCGGCGCGATCGTCGCCCGCGGCGTCGGGGCCGGCGTCTACGAGAACTGGACGGATGTGCACGGCCTGCTGATCACCGACCCGCGCATCGTGCCGGACGCGTTCACGATCGAGGCGGTGACGTACCGCGAGCTGCGCGAGCTGTCGTACTCGGGCGCGCGCGTGCTGCACGAGGAGGCGGTCTTCCCCGTCCGCGCCGCGGGCATCCCCGTCAACATCCGCAACACCAACGACCCCGACCACCCGGGCACGCTGATCGTCGCCGGCGACCACCCGCGCGCGAAGCTGAGCTACCAGATCACGGGCATCGCCGGGCGCAAGGACTTCACGATCATCCAGGTCGAGAAGGCGATGATGAACAGCGAGATCGGCTTCGGCAAGCGTGTGCTCGAGGTGCTGGCCAACCAAAACATCAGCTTCGAGCACATGCCCTCGGGCATCGACACGCTCAGCGTGGTGATCGAAGACACCGCCATCGAGGAGTCGCTCGATGAAGTCGTCGAGGCGATCCGGTCGGCGGTGAAGCCCGACCGCATCGACATCGACAACAACTTGGCGCTCATCGCAACGGTTGGCCGGGGTATGGCGAAGCTGCCGGGGACGTCGGCGAAGCTGTTCGCCGCGCTCGGCGAGGCGGGCGTCAACATCCGCATGATCGACCAGGGCTCGAGCGAGATGAACATCATCGTCGGCACGGACGTGCAGGACTTCGAGAAGGCGGTGCAGGCGATCTACCGCGCGTTCGTCTCGGAAGACTCGCAGCCGCGCGAGCTGGGGTGACTTGTGTTTGGATGGGAGGGCGAGGCTCCTGCCGAGCCACCAATCACAGAAAACTCGCGGCTCGGCAGGAGCCTCGCCCTCCCGGATACGGTTTAAGCGAATCGCATGGACCCCCGCACCCTCGAATTTTTTGCGCTCATGGCCGTGAGCGCGCTGTCGATCGTCGGCGGCTACCTCGCCCGCGAGCGCGGCTGGCTGCGCGAGGACTTTAGCCGCAAGATCCACTGGTTCACGATTGTCGTGCTGTGGAGTATCGCGGGGTTCCTCGCATTGTGGAACCTGGATCCCGTGCCGGCGAACCTCTGGGTGCTCGCGATCGAGCCGCTGCTGGTGGTTATCCCCGCGTTCCTGATTATCCCGCTGGCCAAGGCGATCGGGCTGCGGCGGGACCAGGTCGGCGTGCTCGCGCTGGGCGCGGGCCTGCGCAACAGCGGCTTCGCCCTCGGGGCGTTCCTGGCCTACGCGGTCCTGCCCGTCGGCGATCTGCTTCGCCAGCAGGTCGGGCCCGAGGGCATGCTCTCGGCTAAGCAGGTGGAGGAGTTGTCGGGCGATGCGCTCGCGTACGGCATGCTCATCGTGATGACGATGTCCATGGCCGTCGTCGTCTTCCTGTTCCCGATGGTCCAGCACTTCGGCGAGCACCGCAAGGATGACGACTCGATCGGGCGGATTATTTTTAAGAGCTTCGTTGACTGGAAGGCGATGTTGTTCTACTCGGCCGCCGCCGGGATCACGCTTGCTTATCTGAGAGCCCCACGCCCGCAACTCATTGATGACTGGCACATCCTCAAGGCCTTCATCTTCATCGGCTCGGCGACGGCGTACTTCGGCGTCGGCATGCGGCTGCACGTGGACCAGCTCCGCCTGCACCTCAAATCACACGCGGTGCTGGCCGGGGTCAAGTTCATCGCCACACCGGCGCTGACGATCGGTCTGCTTTTGATCGCGAAACGGGTCGGCCTGACCCCGCCGCCGGCCATGCTCGAGCAGACGTTTGTCCTGATCGCGTTCATGCCGGCGGCGATCCAGAGCGTGATCGTCGCGAACCTGTTCCATTTGGACGCGCGCATGGCCGGGAGTGTGTGGGTGGTCAATACCGCGGTGTTCTGCCTGGTCGTTTTACCGGTGATCCTGATCGTGGCACCGATGCTGTGAGTTTCTCGTCTTTACAGCCGCGACGCGACGCGTCGCAGGAGGGTGATGGGGCATGCATCTTCGTCGGGCCTGCGACGCGTCGCGTCGCGGCTGTCTCAAGCTAAACTGTTGCGATGCCTGCCACGCTTGACGATCAGATGCAGACCGCCAGCCAGGCCCTGGCCGAGATGGACTACGCCAGATGTGAGGCCCTGTGCCTGGGAGCGCTGGCCCAGGCGAGAGAGGCGGAAGACTGGGTCGCGGTTCGGCGGGTCTTGCTGCCGTTGCAGGAGGCGCGTCGGCAACGCCGGCAGACCGCGATCGACGGGTGGATCACGCTGGGGCAGGACCGGGATGATGCGGAGGACCGCAGCCATGGCTGTGTTGTTTTTATTCGGCCGGTCACCGCGGAGCGTGCGGCATCTTTTGACTTAACGATGCGTGCCGGGGCGCTGCCGGTCGAAGTCCTGTATGCCGACAACGACGCCGGCAGCGAGGCCTGGCAGATCACGACGTTCCGTGGCCCGCGTGTGACCGCGGTGGTGCCCGCGCCCAAGCGTGAGTGGGTCGGCCAGACGATCAACGCGCAGCAGGCCGCGCCGCCGACGCCTGCGCACTGGTTCATGCAGGCGAGCGAGGCGCTCGGGAACGCGGCGCTTGCGTCGATCGTGGAGCCGCCGGGCACGGTCGAGTACTTCGATGCGCTCGCCGGTGCGCTCGCCGCGGTCGGCGATCACGAGATCCTGCACCAGCGCCTCGCCGACGCCGCGAAGGTGCTGCACGGGGCCGGCCGATGAGTGCGGATCACGATGCGCAACGCAGGCGCGGTGTGCGCGTGCTCGGGATCGTGTTCGTGGTGATCCTTGTCGTGTTGCTCGGTGTTGCGTTGGTCATGTCACGCATGGTCGGCACGCCGGCGTACTGGACCGAGCAGCAGGAACGCATCGCCGCGCTTTCGGAGGACGAGAAGAAGGTCATCAGCCACAACCTGCGCAACCGCCTGGCGACCGAGTGGAGCGACGCGGGGCCGGAGGTGCCGACGACCGCTGCGGACCTGTACGGCCACCGCCGAACCATCGAGATCCCCTACGACGACTTCAACGTCTGGCTCGCGGCGGAGGGGATCGATCTGCTCGCGGAGGTCGGCGTCAGGCTGCCCAGCGCGGTGCAGGCGGCGATGGTGGACTCGGCCGGCGGGGGGCTGCTGAGGATTACCTGCGACCTGCAGAGCGGGGACATCCAGCAGGTCGTCGCGCTGGTCTTTGAGATCGATGTGGGCGAGGATGGCACGGTGACGAGCCGGCTCGCGGGTGCGACCGCCGGTCGGCTGCCGATGCCGACCGAGGTCGCGATCGACCAGATCGCCCGCCGATCCAACAGCGAGCGGATGGTGCACCTGATGCAGGGCACGCCGACCGGGCCGATCGAGCTGCCGATCGACCGCGGCCGTGACGGCCGGCTGGTCGGGCTTGAGGTCCGCGAGGATGCGCTGGTCGTCGAGCGTGAAACCGTACGGCCGAAGCAGGCGAATGAATAGGTGATACGCCTATACTTACGCGTATACGGAGCAAAGCCATGCCCACCGATGCACAACCCCGCCGCCTGGTCGTCGCCATCACCGGCGCGAGCGGGGCGGTGTACGCGCACCGCCTGATCCAGCTGGTGGTCGATGCGGGCATCGAGACGCATCTGGTCGTCTCGCCGCTGGGCCAGCGGCTGCTGCATGACGAGCTCGGGCTCGAGGGCCTGTCGCCGGCGGGCCTGGCGACGCTCGCGGGCCTGCCCGAAGAGAGCGACAAGCCGGACAACCTGATTCTGCACAGCTTCCGTGATGTCGGTGCGACGATCGCGTCCGGCTCGTTCAGGCACGACGGGATGATCATCGTGCCGTGCTCGTCCAACTCGCTGGGCGCGATCGCGTCGGGCATGGGGCAGAACCTCGTCCACCGCGCGGCGCACGTGACGCTTAAGGAACGGCGGAAGCTTGTGCTCGTCCACCGCGAGATGCCGCTTTCTTTGATTGATATCAAGAACATGCAGGCTGTTACCGAGGCGGGCGCCATCGTCTGCCCCGCGCAGCCGGGCTTTTACATGCTTCCCTCCTCGATCGAGGACCTGGTTGATTTCGTTGTCGGGCGGGTGCTGGACCTGGTTGGCGTCGAGCACGATCTGAAGATCAGGTGGAGCGAGAAGGTGCTGAGGAAGGGAGTAGGGAGTAGGGAGTAGGGAACCGATTCCTCTTTTCTTTCAAGCCCGCGGCATGCCGGTTTTGCGGCACGCCATGGGGTCGAGCCCGGATCGCAGTTAAACTCCGCAGATGAGTTCCGCCCCGTCTTTGCCAACCCAGCTCGTCGCCGTCGCCCGCGACATCAAGCTCAGCCACACGGTCTTTGCGCTGCCGTTCGCACTCCTGGCCACGTTCCTTGCGGCGGGCTGGTCCGGGCGGACGCCGACCGCGGGCGAGTTCGCGCTGATCCTGCTGTGCATGGTGCTCGCGCGGACGTTCGCGATGGCGCTCAACCGCTGGGCCGACGCGGGGATCGATGCACGCAACGCACGGACCGAGGGGCGGGCTGTGCCCAGCGGGCGGGTGAAGAAATCCACCATGCTCGGCGTCGTCATCGCCTGCGCGCTTGGCTTCGTTCTGACGACCGCGGGGTTCTGGCTGTTCTTTGACAACCGCTGGCCGCTGCTGCTCGGACCGGCGGTGCTCGCCGTGCTCGGCGGGTACAGCTTCACCAAGCGCTTCACCTGGCTCTGCCACGCCGTGCTCGGATTCGCGTTAGCGATCAGCCCGGTCGCCGCCGCGAGCGCAATCGAGCCGGGATACCTGGGCGCGCCCGTCGTCTGGCTGCTGGCACTGATGGTGCTGTGCTGGGTCGCCGGCTTCGACATCCTTTACGCCCTGCAGGACACCGAGGTCGATCGCGAGTTCGGCCTGCACTCGATCCCGTCGCGGCTGGGCGTCGGGCGGGCGTTGTGGATCAGCCGGGGCCTGCACCTGGTGTCGGCGACGGCACTCGTTACCACCGCTCTTGTTTCAGATCAACTCGGTGTGCTGTTTGCAATCGCCGCCATCGTGGCCTGCCTGCTGCTGATCGTTGAGCACGCGCTGGTCTTTGGCGGCAAGACCGGCCGGCTCAGCATGGCCTTCTTCACGGTCAACGGCGTGATCAGTATCCTGCTCGGTGTCGCGGGCGTCGCGGATGTGTTGATTGCGGCGTAGCGATTACCTTGTGTTTATAGCTCCGGGCGGGAGCCAGGAGCCGGGATCAACGAGCCTGGGCAAACCCGTTGTAGTGATTTGTAACCGCCTGCTCCTCGCCCCCGCCCGGAGCGATGGCGGTAAGTATTATTCGCCGGAACGCGCATACGCTGGCACCGGGGTGGCGATCGGTTCGGCGTCGGGTGCGGTTTCAAGGGTCTCTGCTGTTTGCTGCCCGGGCTTTGCTGCGTTGTGGATCCGCTGCCAGCGTCGGCGGGCGGCGAGCAGCAGCGACAACGCTGCGCCGCTGTAGAGCATCACGGTCAGCCAGACGATCGTTTGTGTGTGCGAAACCATTTCCACCGGCACCATCTCGCGGTCTTGCGTGCCTTGCAGGTCGCTGACCAGCATCGCGGTGCCGCTCCAGAACGCGGCGGCGGGGAAGGGCACTGCGGCGTAGAGCCCGGCGACCGACCTGCCGAAGCCCGCCCACAGGACAATCATCGACAGGAACGGCACGACCCAGAACACGAACAAAGCCATCACGAACACGCGCTCGGTGAACTGCTCGCGGACCTGCTGCACGACGATCAGGACCGCGGCGAAGAGCAGCAGCATGGTCGCGACCTCGGCCGGCGTGTTGCTCACCGTGATCCGCTCGGCCTGGACCGCGCTCTGATACACCGCGATAAAGCTCAGGCAGCTCATCAGCCCGCACGCGATCGCGACCGGCAGCGAGCTCGCCGAGTCGTCGGTCCACAACAGGCGTGCGTTGCCGCGCTTGTTCGCCCGGCGGAGCGCGAGCACCGACTGGTGCCAGGTCGGCGTGCACAGGTGTAGCACCAACGCGGCGACGACGCCGGACACCGCCTGGGTGATGAACAGGACGATGAATACCGCGAGCGTCGGCGACCGACCAATCAATCCGTCTGATGCCGTCTCGGTCAGCATGCCGAACAGCCTGTCGCTGCGCAGGTACGGCTGGACCGAGCCGACCAGGAAGAACTGGGCGACAGCGAAGAACAGCAGGGCGTAGCCCTTGGAGAACGGCAGCTTCCAATCGCCCAGCCACTTGCGGTAGACGATCACGTAAAGCGACACGAGCGCGAAGGCCTGCACGGCCAGCGAGAAGTACGTGGGCATGAGCTTCATGCCGAAGAAATCGACCGCCTCGAAACGCTGGTAACGGATGTCTGCGACGAAGCCCTCGAGCGTGTTCTCGGGGACGATGTGCTCCATGACCAGCCCGTAGAACACCGGCCGGGCGGTGAGGTGCTCGAAGAAGGTAAAGCCGGCGTTGGAGATCTGGGGCAGGGCGAGGTACAGCAGGAAGATCAGGCCCTGCGAGACGGTGCCCGCGCGCCAGGGCTTGTCGACGATCATGCCGGCGACCAGGCCGGTCATGTGGTAGACGACCGCGGAGCTGATGAAAACGACATAGAACTGGAGCAGCACGACGAAGGACATGCCGCCGACCCAGGCCGCGTAGAACACAAACGGCAGGGTGAGCGCGAACAGGCAGTACTCGCGGATGGGCAGGCCGATGAGCATGCCCAGGATCTTCGCGCCAGGGCGCATCGGCGTGAGCCGCTGGTAGTCGAGCAGGCGGTATGTGCGCTCACGCGCCATCCCGCCGGCGACCGCGCCGGTGCCCATCACCATGAGGATGACGCCCTGCAGGACCAGCAGCGGGACGATCGCCTCGCGCGAGGCCTCGGCGGGGGTCGTGTTGGTGTGCTGGGTCGCGCTCTTGGAGACGAAGATGTAAAGGAAGGTGCAGGCTACGATCGTGACCAGGCCCCAGCTGATCGCCTGCTGGGGGCGCAGCCGCGAGCGGATGCCGCGGACGATGAGCGGGTTTTCCCAGAGCTTCCAGGCGTTCATGCGACCTCCATCGTGTGGAGGTTCAACATGATGTCTTCGACGTTGAAGCGTTTCTCTACGAAGCGCGTGACCCCGACCCCGCCGGCGACGAGGTAGGCCAGCAGGCGGGACAACTCGTTGGCGTCGCCCTCGAACTCGACGAAGACGGTCTGGCCCTCGGTATTCACGCTGATCACCCCGGGCCTGCTTCCGAGCATCGATGCGGCGGCGGGCGCGCCCTCCGGGCAGTCGATCTCGATAATGCGTTTGGGCTGCATCCGCTGGACGAGGTCGTCGATCCGGCCGGAGACGACCAGCCGGCCCTCGCGCATGATGCCGATCGCGTCGCACATGTCCGCCAGCTCGGTGAGGATGTGCGAGGAGACGAGCACGGTCTTGCCCTCGTCCGCAAGCCGGCGCAGGATCCGGCGGAACTCGATCCGCGCGACCGGGTCGACCCCGCTCGCCGGCTCGTCCAGCAGCATGACGTCGGGCTCGTGTACGAGTGTCTTGGCGAGCACGACGCGCTGCATCATCCCCCGCGACAGGGTCTTGCCCTTGACGTCGCGCTTGGCGGTCATGCCGACCATGTCCAGGCATTCATCGACACGCCGCCTGCGTTCGCGACGGCCCAGGAAGTGCGAAGCGGCGAACATGTCCAGCATCTCCCAGACCTTCAGGTCGTCGTGGACCGGGGCCAGGTCGGGCATGTAGCCGAGGATGGCGTGGACGGCGTCGGGCGATTCGCCCACATCGATCCCGCCGACGCGCACCTCGCCGTAGGTCGGCTGCTGCAGCGTCGCGAGGACGCGGATCGTGGAAGTCTTGCCCGCGCCGTTGGGCCCGATGAGGCCGAAGACCTGCCCGGCGGGGATATCCAGCGACAGGTCATCCACGGCGGTGAAGCCGTCATAATCGACCCGCATGTCAACCGTCTGAATCATCACGCACGCACCGGGGCCAGGCTACAGAATGATACGCACCTGGGCGGGGTTGGGTTGCAACAGACTCAACAAACCGTTTAGCGGGTGACGCGAAGCGTCCCGTTGTACGTGTTTGATCACGGTCGCGGGACGCTTCGCTTCACCCGCTAAACG
>JANQKT010000092.1 GCA_028280965.1 Phycisphaeraceae bacterium | reverse complement strand
CGGACTTCGCCCTGTTCTTCGCCGCCTTCTCCGGCCCGGGCGTGCCGACGGGCAACCCCGCCGCCGACCTCGACGGCGACAACGACACCGACGACGCGGACTTCGGCCTGGCCTTCGCCGCGTTTACCGGTCCCGGCGGTGCAGCTGCGGTGCCCGAACCCGGCAGCCTCGCGCTGCTGGCTCTCGGTGGCCTGGCGCTGGCCCGCCGTCGGCGCGCGTAATGACGCATTCCTCCTTTGCCCGGGCGGCGTTTGACGACGCCGACCGGGTTTTACCGCTGGACTGGAGTCGCCCATGCAGCTCATCAACCGCCGCGCCTTCACGCTCATCGAACTGCTGGTGGTGATCTCGATCATCGCGCTATTGATCGCGATCCTGCTGCCCGCCCTCGCCGGGGCGCGCGAGAGCGCCCGGCGGGCCCAGTGCTCGTCCAACTGCCGATCGGTCGCAACCGGCATGATGACCATGAGCGTGGACAACAAACAACAGTACCGGCTCACGAACCGCGAGCTAAACAGGAGCCAAGCCAAAGAATTGCGATACTCGCGGCAAGACACGCCGAGTGCCTATGGCGTGGATCATCTTTCATTCATCAACCGGTTTGTTTACATCGACCTGATCGAAAGCGGCATCGATGTCAGCTCGTTTACCTGCCCCAACCGCGGCCCCGATTTCATCCGAGGGATCGGTGGCGGTAACGCCGCCGCCCTGGACCCGCGCGGCAACAGTGTCAGCAGCTTCCGGATTGCCTTTTATACGATGGCCGGGCGGAACAAAGAGACCGTGCGAAACGCCGACAGCCCAAGCCCCCGGCGGCTGTGGTACCCGCCGATGTCGATGGACGACCCGGGCGACCTGCCGATGGCCGCCTGCATCCTCGAACGCGGCACCGGTACCCCGCCCGAAGCCACCTACCCGCACGGGCCAAAGGGGATGATTCTCGCACCCCGGCACACACCGGTGTTCGAGACCAATTCCGATGGCGGCAATGTCACGGCAAACGACGGCTCAACGCAGTTTGTTAGCTCTGAAGATGCGCAGGGCTTCGGCGTCGTTCATGGTTCCAGCGGCGGGCCCAACAGTCGTGCGACCACCCCGTTCGTCGGTCACTGGGCCGATGTCGATAGCTACGAGAAGATGTACGACAACTAAGCTCATCCACCTGTTTACTCGATCTCATGAATCCTCGATCGACCGCGCCAAGAACCGGTGCGGTCGTTTTAATCGCGCCAAAGCGTTAACACTAATCCCAACCCATTTTTACCCCATATCGCTATGTGATATTGCGCCTCTCACTGCGAATTTATGGTGAGAGCGGAACAGCCTCCGCCTCAACACCCGGCTTCCCGCCGGGGCGTGCGTATTGGAGAGAATCGACACTTCACCTCAGGAGAGAACATGATGAAGACCGTTTGCACCCGCCGCCTGCTCGTTGCCGGGTTTACCGCGGTAGCCCTGCCCGCCTCGGTGCAGGCCGCGACGATTGTCTGGGACGGCACGACCGACCAGAACTGGACCAACGGCCCGCAGAACACCGGCGTGACGGCATTCCCGAACAACGGCTCGACCGGCGCGAACTGGACGATCGACGCCGGGCCCGCCGGCCAGGTCGTCACGCCCGACGTGGGCGTCCCCGGCGGCAACATGATCGACTACCTGTACAGCGGCCACGACTGGACGATCAACAGCGCGACGATCAACGAGGACGTCCAGGTCCGCCTCGACGGCGGGTCGCTGAACATCACCAATTCGACCGTCTCGCTGCTGCCCAGCTCGGCGAACACCACCGCATCGCTCTCGGGCCTGAACCTCGGCCAGTCCGGCAACGCCACCACCGGCGTGTTCACCGACTCGACCGTCAACCTCTCGCGGTCGAACACCAACGGCCGGGCGCTGGGCATCACCAACGGCTCGTCCCTGTCGCTGGTCAACACGACCATCAACCTCTCGACCGAGCCCGGCGGGGTCGGTGAGATCGATATCGCCAACGCCAACTCCTCGCTGTCGCTCGATTCGAACTCGGCGATCACCGGCGGCGGGGCGATCGAGGTCCTCACCGCGACCGGCTTTATTGACTTCAACAACGCCACCGCCGATCTCGCCTTCCTCCGCCTCAACGCCGGCGGCGGGCCGTCGAGCACGGACATCCTGCTGGACTTCGCCGGCGGGACGATCACAGTCAGCGACTCCAACCCGCTGCGCGGCACTGCCTTCGAGGGCTCGTTCAACTGGACCGGCGCCGCCGGCTCGGGCACGGTGACTCACACCGACCTGAGCAACAACAACAACAACCTGGCCGGCAAGATCGCTCAGGGCTTCTTCTCGATCGACGGCACGCGCATCAACCCGACGATCTCCAACAGCAGTGACTGGACCAACCCGGCCAACATCGCGGCGCTCAACACCGAGCTGCAGTCCCTGGCTGTCAACGGCAAGTACTTCGAGCTGACCAGCGCCAACGGGGAGCAGGTCCTGTCGCTCGTGCCCGAGCCGGGCTCGCTTGCCCTACTCGCCGCAGGCGGCTTCCTGCTTGCACGGCGGAGGCGGCACGGGGCCTGATCCCAGCGCCATGCAGTGACGCAACACACCTTGCAAAGACGCCGGCCGTGATTCCTCAATCGGCCGGTGTCTTTTTTGTGTTAGCGCTGCCCAATCCGTTTGCAGACAGCCCGCCGACACGCCCGGGGTGGGCGTAGAGGTTGAACCGCTGATCGCGCACAAAGCCGGCCAGCGTCTGCCCACTGTCCTGCGCGAACGCGACGGCCAACGACGAGGGCGCCGACACCGCCGCGACGACGGGCACGCCGGCGGCGAGCGCCTTCTGCATGACCTCGAACGAGACACGCCCGGAGACCATCAATACGTGCCGGCCTAGCGGCAGGGCGTTATTCAACAGCGCGTGACCGAGCACCTTATCGACCGCGTTGTGTCGGCCGACATCCTCGCGCGCCACGATCAGGTCGCCTTGCATCGTGAACAGCCCCGCGGCGTGCAGCCCGCCGGTCCTGCCGAAGCCGTGCTGGGCATCGCGCAATTTGTCCGGTAGAGACACCAGCACGTCCGCTGCTATCGTCCAATGCGCTTGCGCGCCTTGTGTCGTGGGCGGGGCGATCGACGGGAAGCCGCCGAGTATCGCGTCGATCGACGCCTTGCCACACACACCACAGCTCGAAGAAGCGAAGACGTGCCGCGTCAGTTGCTGCTCGTTGAAGGCGACGTGCGGTGAAAGGAAGACATTGAGCACGTTGCCTTCAACGGCCAGCGTACACGCGGCGATGTGATCGATGTCCTCCACCCCCTGCACCACACCTTCCGAGAGCAGGAAGCCCGCGGCGAGTTCGCGGTCGTTCTGCGTCAAAAAATAGGTCCCGCAGGCGTTGCCCAATCTATCGCCGGGCGTCCGCATGGTCACACAGACCGCGCGTCCCTTGACGCGGATCTCCAGCGGGGACTCCTCGGCCAACTCATCGTCAACCGCTTCGCATGCATCCGGCAGGCGGCAGTGCCAAACCCGATATCGCAAAGACGCCGCCGGGCCGCCACCGGATTCAGCCGGGATTCCGTCGGCCGCAGTCATGCCGTTCGGCTCCGCGTGATCGTGACCGGGATGAACTTCGACGTCGGTGTGTGGCTACGGTCGGCTCGCGAGGCCAGACTCACCAACGGGTTGAGCTCGGGGAAATAGCCTGCGGCACAGCCACGCGGCAGGGCGTAAGCGACCGCCTCGAACCCTTCGACCCGGCGGGGAACGCCATCCGCGTAATGGCTCTCGATATCAACACGGTCGCCCGATACCAGGCCACGCTCGGCCAGGTCGTCTTGGTTCACAAAGACGATGTCACGCCTGCCCTTCACCCCGCGGTACCGGTCGTTTAGGCCGTAAACCGTCGTGTTGTACTGGTCGTGCGAGCGCAGCGTCATAAGGCGGACCTGATCAGCCGGCAGCGTGAGGTCCGGGATCTCGGCGGCTACGAACTGCGCCCGCCCGGACGCGGTGGTCCACGCGCGATCGCGTGCGCTGTTGCCGAGGTAGAAGCCGCCGGGCTCTTCGATGCGTTCGTTGAAGCGTTCGAAGCCGGGGATCACACGCTCGATCGCATCACGGATCAGGCTGTAGTCGCCGGCATGCTGCTGCCAGTCGATCGGATCGCCCCCGCCGAACACCGCGTCGGCGATGCCGGCGATGATCGCGGGCTCGGACCTGAGCGTTTCCGAAGCAGGCGGGTTCCTGCCTTCAGACGCGTGCACCATGCTCATCGAGTCCTCCACCGACACGCGCTGCGGCCCGCACGAAGTCACGTCGCGCTCGGTCCGGCCGAGGCACGGCAGGATCAGCGCGTCCTCGCCGACCACGGTGTGCGAGCGGTTCAGCTTCGTCGAGACCTGCACCGTCAGCCGGCAGTTCTCCAGCGCCCGCGCCGTCCGATCGGTGTCCGGCGTCGCTGCCGCGAAGTTCCCGCCCATCGCGATGAAGACGTGCCCCGGCGTCTGCAGCATCGCCTCGATCGCGTGCACGACACCCATGCCGTGCCTGGTCGGCGGCGTAAACGAGAACACCTCGCCAAGCTTGCTGAGGAAGGCTTCGCCCGGCTTCTCGGTGATCCCCATCGTCCGGTCGCCCTGCACGTTGGAGTGGCCACGCACCGGGCAGGCGCCCGCGCCAGCCCGGCCGAGATTACCGCGCAAGAGCAGCAGGTTGACGATCATCCGGATCGTCGGCACCGCGTGCTTGTGCTGGGTCAGCCCCATCGCCCAGCACACGATCACACGCTTGCTCGCGATGTAATCATCGGCCAGGCCGGCGAGGTCTTGCTTGCTCAGCCCGGACTGTTCTTCGATCAAAGCCCAATCGGTTAAACGCACATTATCAGCAAACGCATCAAACCCCCGCGTATGCTCACGGATGAACTTGTGGTCGAGGACGGTACCCGGCGCTTCGGCTTCGGCGTCAAGCACGTGCTTGCACACGCCTTTGAGTGCGGCGAGGTCGCCACCGATGAGCGCCTGCAGGTACCGGCTGCTGATCGGTGTCGCCTTGCCCGTGAGCATCGCGCCGGCGTGCTGGGGGTGGGTGAACGCCATCAGCCCCGGCTCGAGCATCGGGTTGACCGAGACGATCTTCGCGCCGCGTTTCGCCGCCTTCTGCAACTCGGTCAGCATGCGCGGGTGGTTGGTGCCCGGGTTCTGGCCGATGACGATGATGAGGTCGGCATGGTCGAAGTCTTCGAGCGTGACCGTCCCCTTGCCGACGCCGATCGCTTCGGTCAGTGCGACGCCGGACGACTCGTGGCAGAGGTTTGAGCAGTCGGGGAAGTTGTTGGTGCCCAGGCGTCGGCCGAGCAGTTGATAGAGGAACGCGGCTTCGTTGCTGGTTCGGCCGGAGGTGTAGAAGACCGCGCGGTCCGGGTTGTCGATCGCCCGTAAGCGTTTGCCGATCAAGGCGAACGCGTCTCCCCATGCACTCGGCTTGTAACGATCGGACACGCGGTCGTAGCGCATCGGCTCGACCAGCCGGCCCTGCGATTCGAGCCAGTGGCCCGAGCGCTGACGCAGATCACACACCGGGTGTTGTTCAAAGAACGCGGCGGTGACGCGGTTGCGGGTCGCCTCCCACGCGACGGCCTTGGCACCGTTCTCGCAGAACTCGAACGCGGATGTGTCCTGCGGGTCCGGCCAGGCGCAGCCCGGGCAGTCGAAACCCTCGGGCTGGTTGACTTTCAGTAGCGAGCGTGCGATCTGTAGGCTGCCAGCCTGCTTGAGGGTGTGCTTGATCGATGAACCGAGCGCGGGCCAACCACCCGCGGCCTTGGCGGTTGAGGGTTTGTCCCCGCCGGTGCTGGTCGGGTTGGGTTGTTGACTCATGCCGACTACCGTGCGCGTTCGGTAAACGATAGCGTATCACTATGATACACATCGGCGTGCAGTACACATCGAGCCTTATTCGCCGGCGACGCCGTAGCGTCGCGGCTGTTTCCGAATGAGTAAGCCAGGGCTGGCTCAATTTTCCTCGCCCGCGCTCATCGCGTTGTTGGCAAGCACGGCCAGCAGCGCGCCGCCGACGGGCGCAACGATGTAGAGCCACAGGTGCCGGAGGTCCAGCTCGATCAGGGCCGGGCCGATCGACCGGGCGGGGTTCATCGAGGCGCCGCAGACCGGCCCGGCGAGGAAGACATCAACCGTCACGGCCCCGCCGATCGCCACACCCGCGAGCGCGCCGGCCGACTCGGGCCCGGTCACGACCTGGAGCACGACCAGGACCAGGATGAACGTGGCGATGATCTCAAAGCCGACCGCCTGGCCGACGGTGACACCCTCCGCGGGGTTGGTGACGCCGAGGGTGACCCCATCGAAGTTGTAGAACATCGCCTTGAGCAGAGCGGCGGCGGCGATCGCGCCGATGACCTGTGCAACGATATATGCGGCGGCATCCTTAGGCGGGATCATCCGCTTGGCCAGGAACGCGACGGTCACCGCCGGGTTGATGTGCGCCCCGGAGATGTGGCCCAGTGAACAGACCATGGCCAGCACGACCAGGCCAAACGCGAGCGCGATGCCGACGACGCCGAACCCGCCGAGCGTGCTGTCGGTCGCGACCGCGCCGCAGCCGGCGAAGACGAGGCAGAACGTGCCGATCAGCTCGGCGAGACAGCGTTTGGCAAGGGGGTGTGGCATGAGGCACGTCCTGAAAGCATCAGGGGCGGGGAGTCTAGCAGGCGCAGGTAAGCGTTTGGTTAGCAATGTGATCGTGAGTACGCATCGGCACAGCGTGCCCGCGGCACAGGTTTGTTACAATCATTAAATCGTGCCTGCATCGAGGTTTGGCGGGCGTCCTGAAGCACACACGCGGCCGAATCATGGTCCAAACCGCAGAGCATTCCGGCGAGCAGAAGCAGGTGGGCGAGGCGTGGCAGGACCCGATCGAGGCCATGGCGGATTTTGATGGCCCCGCGGGCGCGTTCCTGCCTCGGCTGATCGAGGCGGTCTGCCAGGCGACACGCTCGCCCAGCGCAGCCGTCTTCGCCGGTTCCGCCAACGGCCAGGCGGCGCCCGTCGCCTGCCACCCGCCGCAGCCGCAGAGCCACCCTGACAGCGGGGCGTGGCTGGGGCGTGTCAAGCAGGCGCTCGAGACCCAGCCGCCGACCGAGGCCTGTCGGATCCCGTTGCACAACAACACCGGCCAGCAGGTGTGGGCACAGATCGTGCTCGCGCCGATCCGCGCACCGGGCTCGGCCGAGCCGCGCGCGGTGCTCGGCCTGTTCGTCAACAGCGGGGACGCGGCCGCGGGCTACAACGCGATCCGCCAACTGGAGCGTGCGGCGCAGGTCGTCGCGCGGTACGAGCTGTCGCAGACCCTGCGTGAGCGCGAAGGCGATCTGCTGTCGCTGACCCACGCGATGCAGGCGCTCGACGCGGTCAACCGAGAGGCGCGGTTCCGCCCGGCGGCGATCGCTTTGTGCAACCAGATGGCCGACACCTGGCAGGCGACGCGCGTATCGGTCGGGTTCCTGACCGGGCAGACCGTCAAACTCCGGGCAATGAGCCACACCGAGGATATCACGCGCAAGATGCAGCTCGTGCAGGACCTCGAGGCAGCGATGGAGGAGTGCGTCGATCAGGACAGCGAGGTGCTGACGCCCGCGCCCGAGGGCGCGACCACGATCAACCGCCAGGCCCGGCTGTACGCCGAGAAACACGGGCCTGTGCGGATGTCGGTGCTGCCGCTGCGCCTGCGTGACAGCGTCGTCGGCGCCCTCGCGGTCGAGTGGCCAACCGATCATGAGATCGCGCCGGTCGAGGTCGAGTCGCTGCGCGTCGCCGCAAACCTGTTCACCGCCCGGCTGCACCAGTTCCACCTGGACGACCGCTGGTTCGGCGCCCGGCTGGCGACATCGCTGCGCAAGGGTGCCGCGCTCATGGTCGGCCCGAAGCACACCTGGGCCAAGCTCCTCGCGATCGCGGTGTTCGCGTTCCTGGCCTTCGCCTTCCTGGTCAAGGGCGACGACACGGTCAACGCGTCCTTCACCGTGCAGACCATCAACCGGCAGGTCGTCACCGCGCCCTTCGCGGGCACGCTGCTGAGTGTCGGCGAGGGCGTCGAGGTCAATGAGCCCGTCATCGGGACCGGTGACGCCCCGGCGGGCGCGTCGCCGACAACGCTGGCCATGATGGACACCAGCGAGCTGCGTGTCGAGCGCGCGGCGCTGGGCGCCGAGATCGCCGACTACCGGGCCCAGGCCGACCGGGCGCGTGGCGAAGGCGACCTCGCCGCGGTGGACGTCGCGCTAGCCAATATCCGACGCCTCGAAGCGCGGGCCGCGCTCTACGACTACCGCATCGAGCGCTCGACCCTGACCAGCCCGATCTCCGGCGTTGTGATCGAGGGCGACCTCCGCCAGCGCATAAATGGTGCGCTGGAGAAGGGGGAGGTCCTGTTCGAGGTCGCCCCGCTAGACGCGCTGCGCGCCGAGCTGCACGTCCCCGCCAGCCGCATCGGCGAGCTGCGATCGCGTCTGACCCACCCCGGCAACCCCTCGACCGGCGAGCTCGCCTCCGCGTCACACCCCGGCGACTTCATCGGCTTCACCGTCGAACGCATCGAGCCCGAGGCCGAGGTCGTCAACGGCGCGAACGTTTTCCGCGTTCGCGTCTCGCTCGACGAACTGCCCAACTGGCTCCGCCCCGGCGTCGAGGGCGAGGCCCGCATCCACATCGGCCGACGCAACTACGCCACGCTCTGGACCCGCGAAGCCGTGAACTGGGTGCGGATGAAGCTGTGGCTGTAGCGTTTAGCGTGCAGGGCCCGGCGTCTGGCGTCGAACCAAGACATATTTCCTACAAACGATCTCGACCGCATTTGATGAGAAACCTGCTGACGCGACCGGCTTGCCCGACTCGCCTAGACCCTAGGCCCTAAACGCCAAACCCTACCATGCCCGTCGACCGCCCGACCTTCCACGAGAGCTGGTACCGGATCGCATCGCTGCGGCCCCGGCTGCGGTCAACCGTCCAGGTCGATCGCCAGCACTACCGCGGCCGGCGGTGGCAGGTCCTGCGCGACCCGGCGACCAACAAGTTCTACCGCGTCGATCAGGACAACTACCGGATGGTCGGCCTGCTGGACGGCAAGCGCACGGTCGATGAGGTCTGGAAACTCGTTTGCGAGCAGCTCGGGCACGATGCACCGACCCAGGGCGAGGTCATCCAACTGCTCGGCCAGCTCTACACCAACAACCTGATCGAGGCGGACCTGCCCGCGGACGCGAGCGGGATGTTCGACCGCTACAAGAAACGCAAACAGCGCGAGGTCCGCGGGTACCTGGCGAGCATCCTGTTCGCGCGCATCCCGCTGTTCGATCCCGACCGCATTCTCGATCGCGTCACGCCGGTGCTCGGCTGGCTCTTCGGTCCGGCCGGTGTCCTGCTTTGGGCGG
>JANQKT010000090.1 GCA_028280965.1 Phycisphaeraceae bacterium | reverse complement strand
GGCCGCGGTCTACCGAGCCGATCAGGCGTTGGCTGATCGTCGCCTCACGCACGGTCAGCCGCAGTTCGTAGGGCGAGCCCTGCCCGCCTAGCGCGAGCCCGTCGCCGCGGTACCGCCCGAGCACACCCGCCACCGCGTCGCCGACCTGGTTGGGCGCGATCGCGAGGCCCCGCCCGCCATCACTGGTCACGCTCATGCCCATGCCGACGCGGTCGCGCACCGCCGCGAGCGCGCCCGCCAGCGCGTCGCTGACCGGGTGTTTCGTTTTGTACGACTGTCCCGCGGCGTAGTGCAAGAGCGCCGCGCCGACCAGGCCCTGTGCCTCCAGCGCTTCGCCCTTGGCCAGGTGCGCCGACGCCATGCCCGACAACGCGCGGTCGTACGACCCGACGTAGCCGAGCGCCTTGATGTAACCCGCTTGCGCCTGATCCAGACGCCCGGCGTTGAGGTCTTCATCGCCCTGCGCGGCGTAGTCCGCCGCGGCACGGTTTGGCAGCTGGGGCCGAAGCGCAACCAGCCCCGCGTGTGAGCCGTCCACGGCCAGGCCTTCATCCGCGTCGGCGAGCGCCTGGTCCCAGTCGCCCTTGTCCGCCGCCGCAGTCGCGGCCCGGTAGATGTCGTCGGCGAGCGCCTGCTGCTTCTTCGCGTAGGCGAGCTGCTCTTCGCTGCGCTCGTTGAACGGCCAGACCTCAAGCGATCGCTCGAGCAACTCGATCGCGCCGGTCATCTGCCGGTTGCTCAGGTGCGCCTGGCCCGCTTGCTGCAGGCGCTCCGACTCGTTTAGTCCCGCTTCGACCTGGCGCAGGCCCGACGCCGCCGACCGAAGCGACGGGTCCAGATCGACCGCGCGGGCGTAGGCCGCCTGCGCCTCGACCAGCCGCCCGGCCGCCGCGAGCACTTCGGCCTCGCGGTCGTATTCACCGGCGGCGCGCTGGCGCAGCTCGCCCAACAGCTCGCGCAGGCCCGCGTGCGAGCGGTCGATCGACAGGCCGTTCTCCGCGATCGTGATCGCCTCTTCCCACTTTTTCCTGGCCATCGCTTCCGACGCCGACGCCAGTTTGTTGTCCGCCAGCGCCCGCTGTTGCTTCGCTTCATCGAGTTGGGTTTTTGCTTGGACGTTGAACGGCCAAACATCGAGCGCCCGCTTCAGCGTGCTCATCGCCGGCCCGATCTGCCGCCGTTCGAGCTCGGCCGAGCCCTGCGCGGCCAGCCGCCGTGACGTTGCGAGCTGGGCCCGCGCCTCGTGCAGCCCCGCCCGCGCGAGCAGCAGGCCAGGCCCCTCGCCGACGGCCCTGCCAAACGCAGACTCCGCCTCGGTCCACTTGCGATCCGCAGCGAGCGCGACCGCTTCGCGGTAGGTCGCCAGCCCCGGCGTGTCGTCGGGCAGCCGCTCGGGCGACAGCGATGCCTTCGCAAACGCCGCCTGCTCGTTGCTCAGGTCCTGCTGCAGCGCCCGGTCCAGGTGCATGCGGGCCCGCCGCAGGTCGCCCACGTCCGCCGCCTCGACCGCGCGCACGTACCGCACGCGTGCCGCCTCGGCCCGGACGTGCGGAAGCAGGCGCTTCGGTTCGTCGTAGGATGCATCCCGCTCGATCGACAGACGCAGCTGGTCGATCGCCTCTTCGTAGTCGCCCGCTTCGCGCAGCCGGACCGCCTCGTCATACGCGAGGCGCGACTCGGCCGTCGCCAGCCTGACCATAAACCCGCGGTCGCGCGCGAGCGATTCCTGGTGCTCTAGCGCGCGATGGTAGTTGTGCACCGCGGCGCGCATGTCGCCCGCTTGGGCCGCGGTATCGCCCGCCTCGAGGTAGCGCTGCGCGGTGCATCCCGCGAGCGTGACAAGGAGGATGCCGGCCAGCAGTTGCGTGACGCGTTGTCGCATGATGTGTCTCCCGGGAAGAAGGGATCGGACCCAAAATCACGTGGGCGCTCGGCCGACCCCAGACAGGATGGGCCGGTACTCAGAGACGTGATACGCACACGTATGGTTACAGGAGTTTTATTTATACGTGTACGTCTTTCTTTCACCAAGCACTTTCTGCCATTTTTTCTCAGCCCCAGGTATCCTGTCGCCGTGTTCATCCTCAAATCAACCAACCTGGTGAAGCAGTACGACGGCCGAACGGTTGTCGACAATGTCTCGTTCGCCGTGCAGGAGGGCGAGATCGTCGGGCTGCTGGGCCGCAACGGCGCGGGCAAGACGACCAGCTTCCGCATGACCATGGGCATGATCGAGCCCGACGGCGGGCAGGTCGTGTTCAACGGCCAGGACGTCTCCAAGCTCGCGATGTACCAGCGGGCCCAGCGCGGCATGGGCTACCTCGCCCAGGAGCCGAGCATCTTCCAGCGACTCACCGTCGAGCAGAACCTGCACGCGATCCTTGAGACCCGCCGGATGTCGAAGGCCGACCGCAAGGCCCGGGCCGAGCAGCTCATCGCTCAGTTCGACCTCACCAAGATCCGCAAGAACAAGGCCGCGCTCTGCTCGGGAGGCGAGAAGCGCAAGCTCGAGATCGCCCGCGCGCTCGTGACCGAGCCGTCGCTCATCCTGCTCGACGAGCCCTTCGCCGGCGTGGACCCGGTTGCTGTTGAGGGTTTGCAGGACGAGATCCGCCGGCTGCGCGACGATTACGAGATCTCGATGCTCGTGACCGACCACAACGTGCACCACATCCTCGCGGTGTGCGACCGGGTTTATGTGATCGCCGAGGGCAGGGTCTTCGCCGAGGGCACGCCGAAAGAGATCATCAACGATGAGACGGTGAGGACCGCGTACCTCGGGTCGATGTTCCGTGGGGATGAGTTTGATTGATCCTTATGGTTTAGCGGGCGGCGCGGAGCGTCCCGCTCGACATGTTTCAAATGCTCTGCTCGGGACGCCGCGCGTCACCCGCGACACTGAGTCATGCCCCACGATTACACCGACAACGCGCGCGGCGTCCGCCTGCAAAAAGCCATGGCCGAGTCCGGCTTTGCGTCGCGCCGCGCCTGCGAAGAACTGATCGAGGCCGGCCGTGTCACCGTCAACGGCCAGCAGGTCAAGGAGCTGCCTGCCTGGGTCGATCCGGCGGCGGACACGATCAAGGTGGACGGCGAGCCGCTGCCGCGCACGCCGCGCTCCCGCCGGGGCAGGGAGCACACCGCGGTCGGCAAGACCTACCTCATCGTCAACAAGCCGCGCGGCGTGATCTCGACCAGCGACGACCCGGAAGGGCGTCGGCGTGTGATCGACCTGGTCGAAGACGCGGCGTTCAGCCGCAAACGGCTCTATCCGGTCGGCCGGCTGGACGCGGACTCGACGGGCATGATCCTGCTGACCGATGACGGCGAGCTGACCCACCGCCTGACGCACCCGAGTTTTGAGGCGACCAAGGAGTACCGCGTCACCGTGAACGGGCGCGTCAGTGTCGAGGACCTCAGCAAACTCAAGAAGGGCATCTACCTCGCCAGCCCCGGTGAGATCGCAAAAACTAAATCGGCCGAGGGCGCTTCAGCACCCGGGCCCCCGGGCGGTTTCATGCGTTCCAAGAGCGAATCAAAAAAAGCATCGGTCGATGCCGTCCGCATCCTCCGCGTCGAGAAAGACGCATCGCGTGGCGACCGCACGATGCTCGCGATCACGCTGCACGAGGGCCAGAACCGCGAGATCCGCCGAGTCTTGGCACGGCTCGGCTTCAAGGTCCGCAAGCTCAAGCGCGTCGCGATCGGCCCGATCCAGATGAAGACGCTCCGCTCCGGCGGCTGGCGCGCACTGACCGTGCCGGAGGTTCGGAAGCTGCGGAAGTCGGTGGGGTTGAAATGATCGGCATCTCAGTAGCCGCGACGCTACGCGTCGCGGGCAAAGCATGACAAGTTGATCACGAATCGCCAGCGATGAGTAGCATCGCGGCTACCACCTCATGCGCATCGCTTCACACTGTATGCGTCACCTCAAACCCCTTGCGGTACAGACGCGTGACGTACGGGTTGGCCCGGTGTGCGTGCTCGCCGACGAAGTGCATCTTGGCTGAATCAAAGCGCAGCTTGGGCCCGTAGATCCATTGGAGGCCATCGGGGACGCCTGCGTTCTTGCGGATCTCGGCGAAACGGCTAATCGATTCTTTCAGGTCGTCGTCGTGGCCGAAGCGCTCCATGGCCTCCGCGTGCGGCACGGCGTCGCCGACGCGGTAGGCGATGTTCGACACGTGCGCGAGCCCGGACGAGTAAGCCGCCGACTCGACCTCGCTGGTCAGCACGCTACGGTCGTTCTTCTCGATCGCCTCGATGAATTTGCCGTAGTGCGCGCCCTGCCCGCCTTTCCACTCGGCGAGGACGGAGTTGTCGGGCGCGTAAACCTTCCCGCCGCCGCGGCCGCCTCGGAACTCGCCTTTTTCGCAGGTGATGATGACCCCGACGCCGACGCCGCGATAGTTCGGTCGTTTGAGGTTGATGGTCTCGCAGGTGATCGGCACGTCGCCGTACATCATGCGGACCAGCAGCATGTTGGGCGTGTTCCCGCCGTCGTTCCATGCGAAGCGGCCGCCCATGCACTCGACGGTGTCGGGCAGGGCCATCGGGTCATTGAGCGCCCAGCGCGCGAGGTCGGTCTCGTGCGGGCCCTGGTTGCCCAGGTCGCCGTCGCCGGTGTTGTAGTCCCAGTGCCAGTCGTAGTGGAACCGCTTGCGGTGGATCGGCACGTCCTGCGCCGGGCCGAGCCACAGGTCGTAGTCGATCCCGGCCGGCGGCCTGATCGGCTCACTCACCTTCCCGATCGACCCGCGGTTGCGGTAGGTCAGCACGCGCACCGCCTGGACCGCGCCCCAGTCGCCGTTGTGCAGCGTCTCGAAGAACGGCCGGAGCCCGCCGCAGCTGCGGTTCTGGAAACCGGACGACACGATGCGGCCGTACTTCCGCGCCGCGTCGGTCATCTTCTGGCCCTCGAAGATCGTGTGTGAAACGGGTTTTTCGATGAACACGTGCTTACCCGCCTGGCAGGCCCAGATCGTCAGGAGCGCGTGCCAGTGGTTGGGTGTCGCCGAGACGATCGCATCGACGTCTTTGCGCTCGAGCACTTCGCGCAGGTCGGTCGTCGTAAACGCGTCGGGGAAGTTCTTGGCGTGCCGGCCGAGGTGGTCCGCGTCCGCATCACACAGCGCGGCGACCTTGACGTTGCTGATCCCTTTGAACGAGTTGAGCAGACCGCCGCCACGCCCGCCCAGGCCGATGAAGCCGACGCGGACCTGGTTGTTGGCGCCGAGCACCTGTGCCGTGGGCGATAGCGCGAGCGCGCCCGCGCCGATCGCGGTGGTCTTGATGAACTGTCGTCGGGTCGGGTTCTGCATGGTTTGTCTACCTTCGTTTTGATTGAGCTTGATCTGTCATCCATCCCAGGCCGTGGGATACCGGTTCACCCCGGCGCACCGCCCGGGTCTTCTTCTTTTTCTGCGTCTTCTTCCTCGTCGTCCGGGGTCGTTTCTTTCACCCACCGCTCATATTTACCAGCGATGTCGGCGTCTTCCGCCGTGCCTGCGAAGAAGACGAAGCGGTACCGCAGTTCCAGCGTCTCACCGGCCTTGAGCGTGAAGTCGCCCTTGCCGCGGGGCTTGAGGTTCTCGAAGTCGCTGACGCCGAACGGGTTCGCCGCGACCAGGCCATAGTCCCGCGCGTGCCACCACGTGGGGTGCCGCAGATTCCGGGGGTGGTCGAAGATGGCGACGCCGCAGGTCTTGCCGTCGATCACGCCCCAGTACGCGACCCACTTGGCTCGCTTGCCCCAGATGCCCTTGCCGGTGACGCCTTCGGAGTTGATCGCTTTGCCGCTCGCGACCTTGCCCTTGAGGCGCAAAGCCGGGTGTAGGCGGATGGCCATGGTGCCTTCTTTGGTGTCGCCGAAGGTAATCGTTTCCAATCCTGCTGGAGTCAGTTGATAATGACAATCAATGAATCTTGCGTCATTCTGATGCGAGAATGTGAGGTTTGATTGTGATCTTAGGAGCAGGTTGTCGCTGGGACCTGCCCATTCTTCTTGGTATGCCAGTTCTTGAATATGCGCGCCACTCGTTTGCGTATTGTCATTGCGCATCAAATCCCGCAACTCGATATTTGTAGCGCGAATTGATCCTTTGCCTTTTCCTTGTGTCCAGAAATCCACGCCGTTGACAGCTCCGTGCGCGAACCAGAGCGATCGGTGGTGTGGGTGATCGCTTGCTTCGCCTTCTACACCTTGTTCCATCGGGTAGCTACGCGTCATTGCTGACCCGGTTGGACCGATGATGGGATAGAGGAACGGCCGTGGGATATCGCCATACAGGTCTGTATTGCCGTAGATTAATGTGGTGAATAAATTACCATTGATAAAAATCTTTTCTGTCGAGCCTTTGGCATCATCAGCGGGGTTTTCTGTTCCTTTAGCGTTGCTTTCTGGTGCAAAGACCATGAAAACCGACAGGATTGTGCAGCAGCAGAGTTTGAGCATGGGTCACACCTTCGAATGTCCAGTGAAGCTTGCCCTCAGTACGTCCATACTCTCCCGCGCGATCGTCGGCGCATCGGGCGTGTAGTCGAACACCTCGACGCTCACCCACCCGCCGTACCCGGTCTCTTCCAGCGCCTCTGCGATCGGCGGGAAATCGACCTCGCCCTGGCCCGGGCCGCGGAGGTTCGGGTCGTTGGCGTGGAAGTGGGCGGTGTGGCGCCTGCTGTCGCGGATGATGTCGGGGATTGGTTTGTCCTCGCTCGCCATCGCTTTGACATCCAGGTGCAGCCGGCAGGCGGGGTGGTCGACGCGCTGGATCAGCGCGATCGTCTCCGCCGCGGTCGTCAGGAAGTTCGTCTCGCTTGGGCCGAGCGGCTCGAGCGCGACCGTCACGCCCAGCGGCCCGGCGGCCTCGCAGACGCTCCGCAGCACATCCGCGGCGCGCTCGGCGGCGGCGTCGTAGTCGTCGCCGGGCTCGAGGCTACGCTGCTGCGGGCTGCCCCAGACCATGACTTCGCCGCCCATCGCGGCGCACAGGCGCGCGAGGTGCTCGACGAATGATGCGGTTTTTTGGCGGACAACGCCGTCGGCCGTTGTCAGGTGCAGGCCCTCGGGCTTGACCAAGAGCCAGTGCAAGCCGGCCACATCGAGCCCGTGACCGCGAATCTGCTCGCCGATGCGTTGCGCATCTTCCTCGGTCAGTTCCCGCGGGTCCTGGTTCAAAGTGAAGGGCGCGATCTCGACGCCGTCGTAGCCCGCGGCCCTGATGTCGGCCAGCGCGCGGTCCAGCGGCCAGCCGCCGTAGGTCTCGTTGCAGATCGCGAAGCGCGGCATGATGAAGCCCTGGCGGTTGCGCACAGAGACGTGCGAGGCCGCCACACTTTACACCGATCACCGGCCGTTCGGGATGTTGTACAGGGCGGGTCGGGGTTGTTGAGGCGCGGGACCATAAAGGGGCAGACCCTCTCAACAGAGGGCCTACCCCCTTTACCCCATGTGTCTTAACTTCTCTCGGCTTGAAGCATGGTGTCCGCGTAGAGGTCGTACGCGCGTCGCAGTGCGTCGCGGAGGTTGCCTCCGGTGTCGTGGTAGAGCCGGTTGATGTCGATCTCCCCGACGAAGGACGGCGCGAGCTGGTCGATGAGGCGTCTGAGCAGGTCCGGCGAGGGCATCGGCTCGGCGAAGGTGCGCGGCCGAATCAGCGGGCGGTGCGTGGTGACGACCACGCCCCCCGCGCGGCGGGACGCGAAGAGCACCCACGCCCGCGACACCGCCGGTAGCAGGTCGTAGCCATCGAGCAGCAGCACATCCGTCGGGCGCGCCCGTCGGATCGTGCGCACCCACTGGGAAGGCAGCTGGCCGTTGCCGTCGCTGTTCATGAACAGCGGCAGCGGGGACAGGCCGTGCTTCATCAGCTGCTCGCCGAGCGCCCGCAGCATCGCCGACTTGCCGCAGCCGTGGGGCCCGCAGACCGCGCCGCGGTAGCGGTGCTGCTTCAGCCGGTCGGTGATCTCATCGAGATTGAACGCGTGCTCGATGTACGGCATCGTGTCCAGGTGCTGGGCGTTGAACGGGTTGTCGATCGGGCGTGGCGAATCGGTCACGGCCGAACCTCTCCGCCCGTTGGCGAAAGCGTCAGGGTTTGTTCGGCGTGCGCATCGCTCGGGTCGGTGTAGGCCTCGATCCGCCAGGCGATCGTGATCAGCGTTCCCGAGAAGCTGTACGGCCCCTCGACGCCGTCGAACGAAAACGCGCACTCGCCGCGCAGCGACTGCACCGCGAAGCTCTCCTCCCCCGCGACGCCGAAGTCTTCCGTCCCCTTGCCCGCGGTCTGCCAGACCAGCCGCACGACGATCTGTTCGGACGGCTCGGCCAGGTCCCACCCGATCGTTCCGGTGATCGGCTCGCCTGGCACGTAGGCGCGGTCGAGGCGGTCGGGTTGGATCGTCAGGCCGGTCATCGTTCTGTCAGTATGGATGATTTCCGGGGCTTGGCCATCTTGTTTAGGCAAGATGGGCATCGTCCGGTGCGCTAATGCGAGTTATCGGCTACCCGGTTTCCCCAACCGGCATCGGCAGCACGGTGATGTCGTACTCGTCTTTCGGGTCCGGCCAACGGGTGATCTCCGCCCGCACGACCAGTTTCCAGACGATCTTGTTATTGTCCGCGTTGAAGCTGTGCATCGTGTCGGTTGGGATCGCCAGGACGCAATCACCGGACTCGCGCACGATCGGCAGCGTATCGAATGCCCGGTCGTTGCCGTCGGCCCCGCTGCCGTCCAGGTCCTTCTCGTAGAAGGTGTGGGTGTCGGTGGTCGTGTCGGTCCCACGGCGGTAGGTCGCTCTCTCCTCGCCGACCAGTGTGATGCGGATGCTCTTGATGCCGTCCGATCGGCCGAGGACGCGCCAGCGCAGGTCGGTTGACCCGCCGAGCGGGATGGCTCGCCGTCCGAGTTCGATCGCAACCGTTGGTGCGAAGAGGATCAGGAACTGCCGGACCGCCGCGCCGATCACGAACAGGCCGATCAGCACAAACGGGATCAGGAACACGGTGAGGCAGGCGTCGGGGTCGCCGTTAAGGTAGCCCCGGACCAGCTGCGTGACAAAAACGCTGACGATTCCGTTCCAGAACGCCGCGAAGAAGATGAGCCCCGCCAGATTGCCAAGTCGCGACTTGCCGGGGCGCAGGGTGATCGGGCCCGTGTCCGTCGTGTCGGCCGAAGGCGGCAGGGCGCCGCGGCTCGCGCGTGCCCTGCGCTTAGGCCGCCAGCCGCTGCGGTTGCCGCGTGTGCCGACCTGTAGCCTGCCGGTGAAGCCCGCGTAGAGCACGCCGTAGCCGACCGCCATGAACGGCAGCGGGAACAGGCCCCACCACAGCGCCGCGGTCAGCCCGCGGTGGATGACCGACCGGCTCGGCTTGTTAGGATCGACGTAGCAGGTCTGCGTCGAGCCGACCGGGTGTGCATCGACGACGCGTTTCTTGCCCTTGTACCCGGATGAGGAGCCGGGTGGCGCGAAGCGGTAGCTGTCGCCGGTATAGGACTGGCCGTTGAAGGTGTATCGGTAGCGTATATCGATGCTGTAGGTGTCGTTGTCGCTGCCGGCGTGGGTCTCGACCTGCGAATGCGTGATCGTGCACGGCGTAGCGGTCCAGTTCTGTGCCTGGTAGATCCGCCATAGCGGCAGCACCGTGAAGAAGATAAACATCGTCGTCCCGGCGACGGAGAAGACCCCGCCGAAGATCACGGTGACCAGGCAGCCGCCGGCCTTGGACTGGGCTGTGTTGCGATCGGGTCGACGGGGCATGGTGTTATTGTGACGGATGGATGCAGGAAACGGAAGTGAAAAGCCCACGCTTGCTGAGCGCGGGCTTCGGTGGTCGTCCGACTTGAAGGGGTTGTGTGCGTTACTTCGCCTCCGCGTACAACTCGCTGACCCGGTTCCAGTTGATGATGTCGAAGAACGCGTTGATGTAGTCCGGCCGGCGGTTCTGGTAGTTGAGGTAGTACGCGTGCTCCCAGACATCCAGGCCCAGGATCGGCGTACAGCCGTCGCAGCCGTCAAAAGGCATGACCGGGTTGTCCTGGTTCGGCGTCGAGCAGACGGCGAGCTTGCCGTCCTTCACGCCCAGCCAGGCCCAGCCCGAGCCGAAGCGTGTCGCGCCGGCGTCGGAGAACTGCTTCTGGAAGCTGTCCATCCCGCCCAGGTCGCTGTCGATCGCCGCGGCGAGCTCCCCCGAGGGTTCGCCGCCGGAACCCTTGGGCGCGAGGATCGACCAGAACAGCGAGTGGTTGGCGTGCCCGCCGCCGTTGTTGCGCACCGCGCCCCGCTTGTCCGCCGGGAGGTTGTCGAGGTCTTTGCACAACTGCCAGGGGTTGTCGGGGACGTCCAGGCCCTCGACTGCGGCGTTGAGCTTGGCGACGTAGCCGGCGTGGTGCTTGCCGTGGTGGATCTCCATCGTCCGCGCATCGATCGCCGGCTCAAGAGCGTCGGGGGCATAGGGCAGGTCGGGCAGCAGATAGGACATGGGGGGCTCCTCGGGTTCGTGATGGGACTCGGCCGAGCAACGTTGGCGCGGGCCCGGCGGTTCAAGATAGTTACTTTAGGGGGGAGAAAGGGGGCGGTCAAACGGGAAGAGATGCGATTTTTTGGATGAATCTCAATGTTCAAAACGTTCGAATAACCACTTGAAAGACGTCAGGCAGGATTTTGTTTAGATTTTGTATTTTCATAAGAACGTTCTTGACGTTTTGACTAGTTTATAATTATTCTAAAGAAGTGGAAACAACCCAGCCCGCCCCAACGTTCTAATCAGTAGCCGGTCCCCGATCAGGCCCGGCGATCAAGGAAAGGATGCCCCGATGCAAGCCATGACCCCCGACAACTCGCCCCTGGCCCGTGTTGCTTCGCGTGGCGGCCTGCGTGCCGCGGGGCGGGGCCGGCGGCTGTCGCCCCGGGACGAGGCCGACCTCAAGCTCGTGCTGCACAACAAATACGAGTACATCGACTCGGACCTGTTCGATCTGCCCGAAGACCAGGCGATGGCCCGGATCTTCGACGAGGCGCCGGACATCGACAAGCCCGATACGTCCTGGTACCACCCGGTCATGGACGCCAAGGACGCGATGGCCCGCCAATCGCGGAACGCCGGCAGTGTGCTCCTGACCGCGAAGCAGGAGCAGGCGCTGTTCCTCCAGTTCAATTACTGCCGCTTCCGCGTATGCGTGCTGCGCGACGAGCTGCTGGACATGCCCACGCCGGACATCGACACCGCGCGTGAGATGCTGCGCTGGTACCGCAAGGCCGACATGCTCCGCGACCAGATCGCTCAGACCAACCTCGCGTTGGTGCTGGCGATGGCCAAGCGCACGCGGATGAGCGAGGTGGACTTCGCCGACCTGGTCAGCGAGGGCAACATGGCGCTCCTGCGTGCGGTGGACAAGTTCGACGCCGGGCGCGGCTTCAAGTTCTCGACCTACGCCTGCCGGGCGATCCTCAAGGCGTTCAGCCGGGCGGGCATGAAGCTGAGCAAGCACCGGGCGCTGTTCCCCACCGGGTTCGACCCCGAGTTCGAGCGATCGGACTACATGGAGACCAAGCGCGCGACCGAGGAAGAAGACTGCGCCGACGAGGTCAAGCGCATCGTCGAGACGAACCAGGCCGAGCTGTCACGCATCGAGCAGCAGGTCATCAAGCACCGGTTCAAGCTCGTTGCCCCGGACGTGCGCAACGAGCCGGAGCCCAAGATCAAGCGGACGGACGGCAAGCCGCTGACGCTGCAGCAGGTCGGCCAGATCATCGGCGTGACCAAGGAACGCGTGCGTCAGATCCAGAACGGCGCGATGCAGAAGATCCGCGAGCGGCTGGAGACCGGCTACCTCGCCTGACCGGTTCAATCGATTCTCCAAGCGTCCCCGGCCTCGTGGCCGGGACGAGAACACGCAGCAGCCCGCGGCCGCCTCCAGCCGCGGGCTGTGTTCATGTAGACATCAATACTTCAGGGTGGGTGGCCGGTGTCTGAGCCTGCGAGGGCCCGACCAGTCAGAGCAGCCACAGCCCCAGAGCGTCTTGCACTGTTTCGTTTCTTTCCGGTACCCGTAAGCCTTGAAGTTGTTGCGGCATCCGGTGGCTGCCAAGGTTCGGGGTACCTGCGGCAGGGTGCCGTCGATGGCGTCGAAGGTGCGTGCTCGGACGCGTCGTCGCCAGGCCCTGGCTTCGCCCCGGGGCCGCGAGCATCTTCCGCGCGTCGGGACCGGAACCCCGGCTGTAACCACCCTGTCAAAACAACGGTACGGCACGGCCAACGAAATGGCGCATGAGGTTCTAGAGGGGCTGTCGCCTTGTGTATACTCGCCTCTCGTTGTTGATCACGGACACGGACTCGAGAGACGCCAAGATGCCGCATGTGATTCGCTCGGTTTTGGGGCTGCTGTTGATTGCCGGGGTGTTGTTGATCTCGCCGAGCGTGGTGTCGCAGGAGGTGGATGCAGGGGTCACTGAAGCGGCCCCTGCCGAAGCGATCCCCGGGTCGCGCAACAGCCCGCACGCATCGATGTTCAGTTTCCTGAACGCGATGAACGCGATCGAGGATGGCGAGGCCGAGCGTTGGCCCGAGGTCTATGCGCTGCTGGGCCAGACCGCCCCCGATGCTCAGGCGAAACACAAGCTTCAGTGGACAGCGGACAAGATCAAGGAATCGCTGGACTACATCGGCGAAGTCAAGAAGGACGAGCTGCCCGAGGCCGGCGAGATCGGTGACGACTATTTCGTTTATTTCCCCAAGGTACGCAACAACTCGCACGAAGCGGCGGTCAAGGACATCGGCCGGGACGACCTGGTGATTGCGTTTGAGCGCGACGACACGCTGGGCTGGGTGTTCGCGTCACAGACGCTGGCCGACCTCGACGCGTTGCATGGCCTGCTGGTAGAAAAGCGCGACCGCCAGTTCGACCAGCGCAGCAGCGAAGAAGACGGCCGGTTCCTCGCGGCGATGATGCCCGAGTCGCTCAAGGGCGACCCGGTGCTGGGCCTGCAGTACTGGCAGTGGATCACGCTCGCGGGGCTGATCCTGCTGGGTGTCGTGCTGGACCACACGCTGCGGGCCTTCCTGCGGGGCCTGATCGGTCGGCGGCTGCGCAGGGCCGGGCGCGAGGCGGAGAAGGACCAGATCGCCCGGACCGTCCGCCCGTTCGGCTTCGTCCTCGGCGGGGTGGTGGTCATGCTCGGGCTGTCGGTCATCGGCCTGCCGGACCTGGCCTACCGGCTTCTGTACGGCGCCGCGGCGGTGTTTACGGTGCTGGCCGGCATCCTCGCCGCCTGGCAGCTGATCGACCTGATCGCCGGCATCGCGATCGCCCAGGCGCAGAAGACCAAGACCAAGTTTGATGACATCCTCGTGCCGATGGTCAGCAAGGCGGCAAAGATCTTCGCGGTCGCCATCGGCATCGTCTACGGCGCCCAGGCGCTGAACCTGCCGATCGTCCCGCTTCTCGGCTCCCTGGGCATCGGCTCGCTGGCGTTCGCGTTCGCGGCGAAGGACACGATCGAGAACTTCTTCGGCTCGGTCGCGGTGATCCTCGACCGGCCGTTCGAGGTCGGCGACTGGGTCGTCATCGATTCCAAGACCGAGGGCACGGTCGAGGAGCTGGGCTTCCGCTCGACGCGGATCCGGACGTTCTACAACTCGCAGATCACCGTGCCCAACGCGACGCTGGTCCGCGCGACCGTGGACAACTACGGCCGGCGCAAGTACCGCCGGTGGAAGACGCACATCGGCGTGCAGTACGACACCCCCCCGGAATCGCTCATCGCGTTTACCGAAGGCATCCGCGAGCTGGTGCGGGCCCACCCGTACACGCGCAAGGACTACTACCAGGTCTGGCTGCACCAGTGGTCGCCGTCGTCGATGGATGTGCTGCTGTACATCTTCTTTGAGGTGCCGGACTGGTCCACGGAGCTGCGCGAAAGAGAAAGGATGTTTGTGGACATCGTCCGGTTGGCGGATATGCTCGGCGTGCAGTTCGCGTTCCCGACGCAGACGGTGCATCTCTATAAAGAGGAGCACTCGCCGTACGAGCCGCGGCACGACACGCCCGGCCAGCGGACGGATCGGCGGTCGCTGGTGCAGGGCATCCGCGCGGCGCGGGAGGTCGTGAAGAACCAGGCCTGGAAGGACAACCCGCCGGGCGCGGTGAGCTATAGCTTCGAGGGTGTCGAGATCCTGCTGGACGAGGCGGGCAACGAGACGCTGGTCGAGAAGGAAGACAAGACCGAGCCGACGGGGGATGAGGTGGAGGACGCTGACGGGGGTGATCCTGCAACGAAGCCGGAGAATTAGGAGTAATGCCCGCTGTGGGAATTAGGGCTGATGCGCATCCCCATCCGCAAGATCTACCGCGCGTTTCCGGAGCTGGATGAATTCAGCGACGAGCAGTGCGAGCGGTTCATGCGCAGGATCGAGGTGTCCGGGGTCAGCAAGACAACGCCCGGTCTGGCGTTCCTGGTTGTGGGCGGTATTGGTCTGTTGTTCGGTTGCGTCATCTCTGCGGGGATCCATAGCGGTATCGAAGATCGGTACCGCAATTCGGCGTTGTGGTTTGTCACTCTGCTGAGTGCGGCTCCGGTTTTTGTCACGACCTTGTTGCCTGTGCTGATCGGGTTTGTCGCCCGTGATTTGTTGTTGCGTCGCCAGTTCAAGCAGGTGATCAATGAAAAGCTGGAGCGGATCCGATGCCTGGATTGCCGGTATGTCCTGATCGGGCAGGTGCCCAGGGATGACCTGGTGACCTGCTCGGAGTGTGGGCGTGTCCATCAACTCCGCGAGTTGGGCATCGTTGCGGAAGACCTGATCCCGCCGGCGATGGATGATCCGGCCGGGCACGCTTACGTTTGACTCAATCGCGTGCGCTTCTGCTGTAGTACGTATGATGACACGCTCATGCTCACCCACCGCGTCATCCCGTGCCTCGATGTGAACCAGGGCCGCGTCGTCAAGGGCGTCAACTTTGTAGACCTCCGCGACGCGGGGGACCCGGTCGAGATCGCCCGGCAGTACGACGAGGCGGGCGCGGATGAGCTGGTCTTCCTCGACATCACCGCGAGCCACGAGTCGCGGGAGATCACGTACGACATGGTCCGCCGCGTCGCCGAGCAGTGCTTCATGCCGTTCACCGTCGGCGGGGGGATCCGGACGGTCGAGGATGTCACCAAACTCATCCAGGCCGGGGCGGAAAAAGTCAGCATCAACACCGCGGCGATCGTGGACCCGCAGATCGTGAAACAGACCGCCCGGCGGTTCGGGACGTGCGCGACGGTCGTCAACATCGACCCCAAGCGTGTGCCGATCGACGAGGCCCTGCCGCGCATGCGCGAGCGGTACGGCTCCGGCTTCCAGCCGTCGGCGTTCAGCTATCAACAAGACAACGACGGCAACAAGGTCGAATGCGTTTTCGAGGTCCACACCCACGGCGGGCGCAAGCCGGTCGGCGTCGAGGCGGTTACGTATGCCAAGCAGGTCGTCGGGCTCGGCGCCGGCGAGATCGTGTTGACCTCGATGGATGGTGACGGGACCAAGGCCGGCTACGACATCGAGGTGACCCGGCTGGTCAGCGACGCGGTCGACGTGCCCGTTGTCGCGTCCGGCGGTTGCGGCAGCCCGCGGCACATGATCGAGGTCCTCCAGCAGACCCGGGCGGACGCGGTGCTGGCCGCGAGCATCTTCCACTTCGGCGAGTACTCGATCGCCGAGACCAAGCAGGCCTTGGCCGACGCGGGGTTGCCCGTGCGGCAGGTTTCCGCGGTTTAGCCCGCAGGCTGGCGGTCGGGGGGCGGGTTGTGATACATTACGGGGCCCGAGCCAGGGACGGCGGGGTGTAAGTGCGGGCTAAACAACGCCCTAGGCGTTCGCTGGTCTGCCTGGGTCGTGCGGCGCAGCGCATCGGCCCCGGACAACCCCTGATTCCCAAGCGTGCAAGGCGATCCTATGAGCGGTAGCAGCGAAACCGGTATCCCAACCCCGCATTTCGATATCGATCAGGCCCGTCACCGCACGCTGGCCGACACCAAGCTGTACAAGTACTTCAAGGCCGCGGTCCAGCACAAGACCTCGGACCTGCTGATGCGTGGCGGCGAGCCGCCGAAGCTGCGGATGCGCGGCGAGCTCAAGGCGCTGGACGTCGATCCGCCGAGCGTTGAAGAGTTCAACGCGATGATCTTCGACGGCATCACCGACGAGCAGAAGGAAGAGTTCGGCCGGCGCGGCTCGCTGGACCTGGGTGTTGACTTCATCGTGGATGACGCGAAGCACCGCTTCCGCGTGAACATCTTTCTGACCCGTGGCCGGTGCGCGATCGCCGCCCGCCGGGTGAGCAACGAGATCCTCGACTTTGAAGACCTGTACCTGCCCGCGGCGATGCGCAAGATCGCGGACGAGGTCCACCAGGGCCTGATCCTGCTGTGCGGCGTGACCGGCTCGGGCAAGTCCACGACGATCGCGTCGATGCTCCAGCGGATCAACGAGACCCGGCGGTGCCATATCCTCACCATCGAGGACCCGATCGAGTACCTGTTCTCCGACGCCAAGGCGATGCTGAACCAGCGCGAGGTCGGCATCGATGTGCCCGACTTCCCGACGGCGCTGCGCGCGATGGTGCGTGAGAACCCGGACGTCGTGCTGATCGGCGAGATGCGTGACAAGGAGACGTTCGAGGCGGCGCTGCAGGCCGCGGAGACCGGCCACCTCGTGTTCGGGACGATCCACGCGTCGTCGGCGTCGCAGGCGTTCGGGCGTATCTACGACCTGTTCCCCGCCGAGGAACGCGACAACGTGCGGTCGCTGCTGGCCTACCAGATGCAGGCGTTTGTGTACCAGAAGCTGCTGCCGACGCTGATGCCGGACGTCCCGCGCGTGCCGGCGGTGGAGATCCTCCTGCAGAGCCCGCCGACGCGCAACTACATCCTCGAGGCGCGGGAGGGCGAGCTGGAGAAGGTCATCGCCGACAGCCGCGAGGCGGGGATGCAGTCGTACGTGGACTCGCTGGTGGACCTGGTGGAGAAGAACTACGTGCACCCGAAGGTGGCTCAGGCCGCCTCGCCCAGCCCCGAAGAGATCAAGATGCGCCTGCGTGGTATCCAGACCCGCTGAGCCCATCTCGACAAGAAGAACAGCCCGCCCCCCGCGCCCCGCCCCGCGACAGACCAGGAAGACCGCCGCATGCATCAACTGATCGCTCAACTCCAGGCCGAGCCGCTCTTCCTGATGAGCATCGCCAAGCCCGTGCTCATGCTCATCGTGCTGGGCCTGTGGGCCTGGGTCGTCGGCCGGCTGGACAAGGACGCGGGCTACTTCTACATCAAGCAGAACGAGTGGGCCATGGGCCACGTCGGCGCGGGCATCCTCGGCTTCGGCGTCATGCTCGTCGTGCCCATCTTCTGGATCGGCCTGCCGCTGGGCGTCCTGATCCTCGGCGGGGAGGTCTTCGCCTACATCGCCTTCCGCAACGGCCAGGTGCCCGAGAAAGAGCGCTGGTCGGGCACCGACATCATCAACCAGATGAAGGCCGAGGGCGAGCGCAAGCGCGGCGAGAAAGAGAAACAACGCGCCGAAGTCAAGCTCATGGACAAGGCCGAGACGCTGCTGGACATCCCCTACGGCAGCGACCCGCGGGCGCCCGCGTTTGACCTGTTCCAGAACATGCTCGTCTTCGCCGTGCCCCGCGGGGCCGACCAGCTTGAGATGACGGTCGACGCGGAGAAGTCCACGTTCATCGCGCGGATCGACGGGGTCCGCTACCCCCAGGAGGCGCCGGACAAGGACCTGAGCGTCCAGCTCATCGATTACCTCAAAGAGCACGCGGGGATGGACCTCTCGGACCGCCGACGCAAGCAGACCGGCAACATGTGGGTCGAGGTCGAGGGCTACGGCAAGCACACGCTCCAGCTCACGACCGCCGGCTCGACGCGGGCGTTGCAGCTGCTCATCGAGATCGACCCGGACGGCCGGCTGAACATCCCGATCGACAGCCTTGGCCTGCTCAAGCCCCAGCGCGAGAAGCTGGACGAGCTGATCCGCGACCTGTCGAAGGTGGTCCTGTTCTCGAGCCCGCCGCGCACCGGCACGACGACGGCGATGTACAGCTTGCTGCAGGCGCACGACCCGTACACCTCGTCGGTGATGACCTTCGAGAAGCAGAAGGCCTTCGAGGTCGAGGGCGTGAACCACAACGAGTTCCCCGAGGGCGCGAGCAACGAGCAGATCATGGTCGAGTTCGGCGCGCTCTTGCGGGCCGACCCGAACGTGATGATGGTCTCGCAGCTGCTCAACACAGACATGGCGCAGATGATCGCCAGGCAGTGGGAGGACTCGCGGTTCTACCTGCCGCTGCCGGCGAAGGACACGCTCGCGTCGCTGAAGCTGT
>JANQKT010000208.1 GCA_028280965.1 Phycisphaeraceae bacterium | reverse complement strand
TGATTCAGAAACAACCTACACACCGTAGGTTGGGCAAAGCGGAGCGTGCCCAACAAGGGCGGCTCAAGTTGCACCACTTGTTTCTGAATCGTTCCCAAGTGCCAGCGATCAGCCTCCAGCCGTTGGTTTGCCGAGGTCCTCGCTGGTTGAAGCCTTCAACTGGCGGGTGAGCCCGGGCGGACACCTGGCGCCGGCTAACAGACTGATTTTAAGAAGCTGGCGGCTGGAAGCTAACCGCTCTATTTCAGGGTGAATGGCTGGGCATCAGTTCCACTCGGTCAGCTCGGAGCGGGACGCGAGGGGCAGGGTGTACGTGGGAGCGGCGCCTCGCCGCGATGCTCGGCGGCTGGGCTCGTCGCGCCGGGGCGGCGCTCCCACGGGGTGCGGAGGCGCCGAGCTGGTGAACAAGGAGATCCAGCTCAACCGTGCCGCGGATGAAGATGGTCGAGATGAGCAACGGCTGCAACTGCTGCACGCTACGCGAGGACCTGCTGGTCGAGGTCAACCGGCTGGCGAAAAAAGGCCGGTTCGATTACCTGGTGATCGAGTCGACCAGCATCTCCGAGCCGCTGCCCGTGGCCGAGACCTTCACCTTTCGGGACGAAGAGGGCGCCAGTCTGTCCGATGTGGCGCGCCCGGAAACCCTGGTGACGGTGGTTGATGCGGTCAGCTTCAGTGTCGACCTTGATCGTGCCGACAGCCTTCAGGCGCGCGGCGAGTCACTCGGCGAGGACGATGCGCGCACCGTTCCCAACCTGTTGATCGACCAGGTCGAGTTCGCCGATGTCATCGTCCTCAACAAGATCGACCTGATCACCGGTGCCGAGCGCGAACGACTGCGACATGCCTCGCGCCAGCTCAATCGCCATGCTCCGATCATTGACGCCAGCTTCGGCAAGGCCCCGCTGGACCAGGTAATGACCCCGGCCACTGTGGCCTCGGCATTCAACCCAATGACAGGGTGATATGGCGATGCAGGACAGCGAACGGGCGCGTCACGCACAACCCCTCAGGTCCTCCGACAGCGGACCTCCCATTGACGACGGCAGCGATGGCTGGTGCGAGGAAACCGGCGAGCCCATCGGCTTGGCGCGGCTCGAAGCCCGTCCCGTCGCGACGCTCTGTGTGGAGGCCCAGGAGCTGCGCGAGCGGCAGACAGGTGCGGGTCACTGAGCAGCGTCCGTGGATCCAGCGACATGTTATAGTGTTGCACTCCCGGCAGCCCACCAACGCTTTGTAGGCCAACCCACACCAGCCAGCGCCGATGATCTTCAAACCAGGAGGAATCTCCATGCGAAAAATCTTGTTGCTGTTGCTGCTCATGCCGGCCGTGGGCTTCGCTGAGCCGTTGCGCGTGTTCGCCAGCGTGATCCCGATCCAGACCTTCGTCGAGAAGATCGGCGGGGAGCACGTGGATGCGCGTGCAATGGTGCGCCCCGGCTTCAACCCGCACACCTACGATCCCACCCCGCAGCAGATAACCGCATTGGCGGGAGCAGTCCTGTATGTTCGTACGGGGGTGCCGTTCGAGCATGCGTGGATGGAGCGGATCCGATCGGCCAATCCAGGCATGCAGGTGATCGACGCTCGCGACGGCATCGCATTGCGCGAGTTGGAGGCGCACGCGCACGACGAGCACGGGCATGGCGACGAGCAGCATTCGGAAGACGATCATGATCACGGGCCTGAAAGCGAAGTCGAGCACGACGCACACGCACCCGAACTTGACCGAGACCACGAGCAGGATCCTCATGTGTGGACCAGCCCGCCTTTGGTCAGGCACATGGTCGGCGTCATTCGCGACAAGCTGACCGAGCTGGCCCCCGAGTATGCTGCGGCGTTCGCCCGTCACCATGATGCCTTCGTGGCCGAGCTGGACATCCTCGATCGCGACTTGCACATGCTGCTCGATCCATTGCCCAACCGCAGATTCATGGTGTTTCATCCTGCCTGGGGCTACTTCGCCGACACCTACGGGCTCACCCAGGTGTCGATCGAACACCAGGGCAAGGAGCCCGGGGCACGCGGGCTGGCCGCGCTGATCGACCAGGCGAAAGAAGACAGGATCAAGGTGGTCTTCGTGCAGCCGCAGTTCGACAAGCGCCAGGCTCGCCAGGTGGCACAGGCGATCGGCGGCACCGTGATCGCCGTCGATCCACTGGCCGCAGACTATGTCGACAACCTGCGCCGGGTCGGTCGCGAGTTTGCACAGGCGCTTACGCCTTGAGCCCGGTTATCGATATTGGCGCGTTGAACTTCTCCTACGGCAGCGTGCCGACGCTGTCCGCGATCGATCTTAGTGTCATTGAGGGCGAGTTCCTCGGCATCGTCGGGCCGAATGCCGGCGGCAAGAGCACCCTGTTGAAGCTGATTCTGGGCCTTTTGCAGCCACAGTCCGGCCGTGTTCGCGTACTCGAGCGATCACCGCGCGCGGCGAGCAGGCTGCTGGGTTATGTCCCGCAGCACCCGAGCTTTCCGCGTGACTTTCCGATCACGGTCGAACAGGTCGTGCAGTTGGGCCGGAT
>JANQKT010000200.1 GCA_028280965.1 Phycisphaeraceae bacterium | reverse complement strand
TTTTTCTGGCTTATAATTCTCATCGGCATTGCCTCTTAAAAATCTCTCTTCCCCCGAAGCCGCATCAGCGGCTTTTTTCTTTTCTTTACTCGCATTTATCCGCCCAGTCGCGCTCGCCGGCGAGCTCGTAGGTCTGGGCCATCAGCAGGTGGTCGCGCCAGTCCGCGGCGTTGCCACGCTCGGCCAGGTAGGCGCTGACCGCCTGGATCGCCTCGTCGATCTTCTCGCCGGCCAGGAGCACGCGGCTGAGCACGGCGAGGTTGGCCTGGGTCATGCCCTCGGCCTTGATGACCGCGTCGATCTCTTCCTTCGCCTGGTCGTAGGACAGGTCCGAGGCGTACAGCAGCGCCAGGGCCCGGCGGTTGTCGGTGTTGTTCGGGATCCGCTCGCGGATCTTCTCGCGCTGGGTGATCGCCCGGCCGGGCATGCCCAGGTTCTGCGCCAACGCCGTGTACTGGTTGAGCGCCGCGGTGTTGGTCGGCTGGAGGCGGAGGATCTCTTCGAAGCGCTCGAGGGCCCGGGGCTCGTCGTTGGTCGCGATCTCGGCCCGGGCCATGAGCGCCATCGCCTTGATATTGCGTGTCTGCAGGCTCATCGCCTTGCGCAGGCTGTCCTGCGCGGCGTAGTAGTTGTCCCGCATCAGCTGCACGGTGGCGAGCTGGATCCAGCCATCGACGTAGTTGCCGTAACTGTCCAGGGCCTTAGTGTATTCGTTGGCGGCGTCGCGCAGCGTGTTGTCGCGGGCCTGGCCCCGCTCCATCGCGGCGCCACGGGCGCCGATCACGCGGGCGCGCATGAACGCGCCGTCGGCGAGCGCCATGTCCGGGCGCTGATCCAGCTCCAGTCCGAGCATGTCCCGGATCGCCAGGTCGGCGTCGTCCCACTGCTTGTCACGGATCGCGACCTCGAAACGCAGGGCGACCACCTCGGGGTGCTTCGGCTCGGCGCGGACCGCCTCGGCGATGGCCTGCTCCGCCAGCTCGGCCTGGTTCCACCGCTGATAGATCATGTGCTTGCGCACCGCGCGGGCGCCGGGGGAGTGCTGCTGGGCGGCGAGCAGTTCCAGCTCGTCCTGCATCGACAGCCGGCCGTTGGTCACCAGCTTGCGCGTGATCCCCGCGATCGCGGGGGGCAGGCCCTCACGCTCGAGCCGGTCCAGCTCGTCCAGCTTGGCCTTGCGGCTGGGCAGGTAAGACAACAGCTCGTTGATCAGGTTCAGGTCCATCGGCGCGCCGTCGGGCCGGTTGGCCAGCTGCTCGCGGATGATGTCGGCGGCGTCCTCGCCCTTGCCCTGCATCTGCTTGTACCTGGCCAGGTCGGCCCGCAGCTCCGGGTTTTCCTCGATGTCCTGGGTCAGGATGAGCGCTTCGGCCGCCGCCGGGTCGCCCTGCTTGGCCAGCAGGCCGGCCTTGAGCCGGATGCCGCGGAGGCTGGTCGGGAACGAGCCCAGGAAGTTGTCCAGGTGCTGCTTGGCCTTGTTCAGCAGCGGGTCGTTCGCGTCCTTGCTCTGGTTCAGGTAGCTGTGGATGAGGTTGAGCCGGTATGGCGAGTTCGGGTCGAGCTGCACGATCCGCTCGTAGGTCTCGAGCACCTTGCCGTCGTGGCCCAGCTTGCGCTGGTTCTCGGCGATGTGGAGCAGCAGCTCGCGGTCGCTGTCTTTGTAGAACTCGTTGGCGCGCTCGAACCGGACGATCGCCTCCCTGAATCGCCCGTTCGCGAAGTCGATCCGCCCGCGCATGAAGTGGGCGCGTGCGTCGCGCCCATCCGGGTTGGAGGTGGCCGCTTTCGAGAGCTGGGCGACCAGGTCCGCCGCGTCCACCAGGTGCTGCTTGAAGCCCGCTTCGTCCTGGTCCGCCTTGGCGATGGCGGCGAGGTAGACCTTGACTTCCGCCAGCGTCGAGAGCATGACCAGGCGCGACTGGACGTCCCGGACATACTCCAGGGCGTTCGGCGTCTTGCGCGCGGCCAGCGTCTCGAGCCCCGCCTCGATCGCCTGGTCCGCTTCTTCGAGCCGGCGCTGCTCGCTGAGCAGCGAGCCGAGCATGGCGTGCGCGGCCGGCTCGTCGGGCCGGTCGGCGATGACGGCCTCCGCCAGGGCGATGGCGTACTCCGGGCCCTGGAACGGGTGTTTCTCGATGCCCTGGTACATCATGTTGATCAGCGTCGCTGCGCGCGACAGCTCGATGGTGAACAGCTTGTCGCGCATCTCCTTCTTGCCGAGCATCTCGTGGAGCTTGCGCGCCGTCTCGATGCGCCCGCCCAGGACGATCGGCGTCGCGTCGGGGTCCTGTGACCTGATCTCCATGATGAGCTGCAGGGCCTCGATCAGCGCCGCGGGGTCCTCGGCCTTGATCGCGAGCCCGACCGCTTTGTTCAGCTCTTCGTAGGCGCGGAAGAAGGTCTTGTTGACCTCGTCGGGCCATACCTCGTTGCCCCCGGCCCCGAGGTCTACGTACAGCCTGCGTGCGTTGCCGATATGCATCTGGCCGGCGGCGTTGCGCAGCCAGGGGTCCTCGGGGTGGCGCTCGATCTGGGCTTCGAGGTTCTCGCGGATCTTCCGGCGCTCTTCGTCGCTGGTCTTGTTCGATCCCACATCCCTGGCCTGCATGAGGGCGAGGTAGCGGCTGGCCGTCGCGTCACCGGGGTGGTTGATCAGCCACCGGGTCGCGCGTTCTTCGATCTGCCACCTGGCGCTGCGGCTGTTCACGGGCACGGCCTGCCGGTGGAACTCGTGCAGCTTCTGGTAGATCAGCGCGCGCTCCTCGGGGGTAGCGCCGGGCGTGTCGTGGATGTTCACGGCGCCGAAGGCCAGCGCGTTGATCTCGTTGAAGGCCTGCGTCAGGTCGTTGCACACCACGTGCTCGTGCGCTTCGATGTAGCGGTAGAGATACGACGTGTTCTTCGCGTCTTCCTGCTTGGCCTGGTAGAAGTTGTTCGCGGCGCGTTCGAGCAGCGCGTTGCCCTCTTCGATGTTGCCCGCGGCGATGGCCGCCTTGCCCTCTTCGAACATGCGCTCGGCCGAGCGCGCGTAGTCCGCCGCGCCCTTCGTGACCTTCGTGTACAGCACGAAGCCACCCCCGCCGACCAGGGCGACGATGACGGCGACGAGGATGACAACGAACTTGGTGTTTACGCGTGTGGCCATATCAGCCGTCTTTCTGTTGTGGGCCGGGCGTGTCCGCCGGGCGTTGATCGCTTAGGGTTTCCAGATCGAAGTTTGCTTACGGCTTGTCGCCGCCGGGTTCGGGGTAGGTCCCGGCCTGGACCTCGGTCCAGTCCGGCAGGCAGGCCATGATCTCGGGCATCAGGTCGCTGAGCAGGTCCTCGGCGCGCTCGGCGACGGCGTTGGCGACGGCCTTGTTGATCTCGGTGGGAGAGGCGCCGGGGTTGTCCTCGCGGTACTGCCGGGCGACCGCGTTGCCCAGGCCCGGGAACATGACCTCGACCTTGCAGTAGTAGCTGTAGCGGTCCTTGAGGTTGAAGCTGAAGCGGACCTCGTGGCTGGAGGCGATCGCGTCGCCGTTGGCCAGGAAGAAGTACAGCGCGGTGGTGACGTTGCCGTCCTCGTCCCCGCCGCTGAACACGATCGCCTCGACCTCATCGGTGGGCAGGCGGACGGTCTGGCTAAAGCCCTGCGACTCGGCGAGGACCATGCCCGGGTGGTCGGGGTCCGGGCGGTAGTCGTCGCGCTCGAGCTTGAGCGTGTGCGGCTGGCGGTACACCAGCTTCTGGCCGGCGACGATCCAGCACTTGTCCGGGACGTGCGGCACGGTGTCGAGCATGCCCGTGTAGTAGGTCATGTGCACCTTCGCCATCAGCCCCGGGTCGTCGAAGCCCGTGGCGCCGGCGAAGTGCTTGCCACGGTCCGACTCCTGGGTGTGGACCGTGATGTCGTCCCGGCCCAGGCCCGCGGAGGTGTCGAAGTAGAAGCGGTTGAAGTACTCGTCGGTGCCCAGTTCCGCGGCGACGTCTTTTTGCAGCGGCGGCTCGTGGTGCAGCATCACCCAGTCGCCGGCCTCCTTGGGGAACGCCAGCGCGATGGGGTGGCGCAGCTCGACCGGCTTCTTGTCCAGCGCGACGCCCATCGTATTGATGGCGCTGTACTGGCCGACCGCCGCGGCCAGCAGCAGCCCGCCGACCACGCCCTGCGACAGCGCGAGCTGGTTGACGCGGTCGCCCTTGCGGATCGACACCCAGGCCCAGACCAGCCCCCCGACGAAGAGCACGGCGGTCAGCCCCAGCAGGACGGTGTTGAGCCCCGCGCCCAGCCAACTAAAGATCGCGTGGCCGGTCAGGTGGTTGATCAGCAGGATGTAGCTGAGCCCCAGCATCAGGACGACTACCGCGCCCAGGCCCGCGCCTTTCACGACCGGCTGCTTCTCAAAGTGGACCTGGTTGGGGTCCAGATCGAACGGCAGCGGGGCGGGTGGGGGCTCGGGCTTGCCCTCGACGATCAGGGTCTTGTCCAGGCACCAGCCGACGAGCATGAGCAGGCCGGCGGCGGGGATGAGCATGAGCATGCCGACCAGCAGGTGGAAGTCGCCGTGCGCCAGTTCTTTGTCGATCAGGTGCAGCCAGCCGAGGACCGCGACGCGGAGGGTGTTGACGAAGATCGCGATCGGCGCGGCCAGCGCGATCATGATGAGCCGCTGCCACCACCGGCGGGGGAACAGGAACGCCAGCGCGACCCCGAGCGCCAGGAACGCCATGAGCATCCGCATGCCGGCGCAGGCCTCGGCGACGTTCATCGGGTCCATCTGGAGCTTGCCGTTGAAGATGTACTCGAGGTGGATCGTGCTGCCCTTGAGGTCGGCGTTCATGTCCGTCAGCGGGCTGACGAGGTTGATCAGCGCGACCGCGCCGTGGGCGGCGACGGCCTGCATCTTCGAGGCGACGACCGACCAGATCGCGTCTGACACCTTGACCGCGAAGACCAGGAACGCGATCGGGAACCACAGCGTGCGCATCATGCCCGGGCCCAGCAGCAGCAGCACGACGCCAAACAGCGTCATGATCATGCTGTAGCCCATCGCCATGTCGTTGCGGACCGGGTAGATGCCCAGCACGTAGCCGGCGATGCCCGCGACGATGAACGGCAGGCCCCACCGGCAGACCCGGCGCTCGGTCGCCATCAGCGTCTGGCGGTGCAGGTGGATGTAGTACACCGAGATCAGCGGGATGATCAGCACGTGCGACCAGTCCGAGTCGGACAACCCGATCCGCCACATGCGGTAGATGAAGAACCAGTGGAAGGCGATGAACAGCACGCCGAGGATCACCGTCCACAGCTTGCCCGTCTTGCTCAGCAGCCCGAGCACACTCTGGGTCATTTCCAGTTTGGAGACCGTCGTGCTGGTCATGCTTCTCGGTTCGCCCTCCACAGACGCAATCGCCTCGGCTGCCGCGGCCGCCACTTGAAATGCCGTGGCGGGGGGTGCCGGATACCGTTTCTGGTCGTCCGTGACGCTGTTCTGAATCGAGCGAGGCCTGATCGCTCGGGCTCTGGGTCCCGGTCCCTCCGTCGCCGGGCAAAGCACGGCCGGGCGGTTAAGCCGGGCCGTGCGGATAGGTCTTTATTGTTTGAGGCGGGGGTGTGCCCGGCCTCCGCATCATTGTAGGCATTTTTACGCCAACGACGGCCGGGCGGGTCGCCAAATCACTCAAATATCATCATTGAAGAACTCGTTGTCGAAGTTGCGGTCCAGCACGAAACCGAAGCCGTAGGTCATCCGCAGGCCGTTGCGGAAGATCGCCAGCGGCACCGCGACACCGCTGGTGCCGATGTTGATGATGTCGTTCTGCTTCAGGTAGATGTCCGGCTCGGTGCCCGCGGCGATCGCCCGCAGGTCCAGGCGGACGATGGCCTGTTCCGAGTCGTTGAGCTGGCGGACCAAGTCCACCCGCTCGGGCCAGGCCAGGCCCGACAGCCCGCCGGCCGACGCCACCAGGCGGTACAGCGTCAGCTCCTGCTCGCCGGGGATCGTGTATGCCCCGGGCCGGTTGATTGCGCCCATCACGTACACGAAGCCCGCGTTGGGGTCCGGCACGCTGATCACGTCGCCGGGCCGGATCACGATGTTGTAACGCATGTCCCCTTCCTTGAGCTTCTGGAACGGGATCTCGATGATCCGCTGGGTCACCAGCTTGCTCAGCTCGGCGAGCTGTTCGTCATCCTCTTCATCACTGCCGGCCGCCGACGAGCCGCCACCCGGACCCTGGACGCGGACCCACTTGCCGTCAACATAAACCCACTGGCCCTGGTCGCTGGGCTCATCCAGACTCGAATCGACGCCGGTCGGCGGGGCCGGGCGGTCCTCACCCGGGCCCGAGTTGTCCAGGCCCTCGTCGATGCCTTCCAGCAGGTTGCTGGGGTCGTCCGGCGCCGGGGGGAGGTCAACGCCGCCGCCCTCGCCTTCGGTGTCCGAGAAGTCGCCGGTCACCGACGCGTCCAGCGCCGCCTGCCGGATGATGTGCACCCGGCGGGTCCGGCCGGGGATACCGCCGGCGATGGTCAGCGCCTCGATCAGGCGGAAGTCCGGCTTGGGGATGATATAGGTGCCTGAGCGCGTGCCGCCCTGCGACGACTGCGTAAACACGCTGTAGGTGTTCTGCCGCGAGTCGAGCAGCTGCACTGTTACCGTCGCGTCGCGCAGCTTGTTGTCCTGATCCAGCTTCTGGGCGATGTCGCGCTCCAGCTGGCTGGGGCTTCGGCCGGCGGCCTTGATCGGGCCGATGATCGCCAGCCGCACGTCGCCGGTCTCCGTAACGCGGCGCTGCTGCTGGTCATCGACACCGGGGATGCGCAGCTCGTAGACCGTGACCAGCAGCGTGTCGCCGGGCCCGATCACGTACTCGCGGATCTCCGGCTTCAGGTCCGGCGGGCGGACGACGTCGGTCGCCAGCTTGGTGCCGCCGTCGCCCTCGATGATGCTGATCGAGTCGATGATGGGCATGACGCTCGGGACGGTTTCGTTCCGCCCCAGTGTGGACGGGTCCATCCATGAGTCCGTCTCGCAGCCGCTGACCAGCAGCACCAACGCCGCCAAGCCCGCCCATCCCATACGTGTTACCTGTTGCTGTCGCCTCACGGTGTCGCTCCCAACGCTGGCTAGCTGTTCTGGTCCGGCCCACGGCCGATCCGGTGTTGTCGAGTTGCCTATGTTAAACCCCGCAAGCCCTTAACGCACGAAAAACGTGCCGACGAAGTCCAACCCAATGATCCATACCTCATAGACCGCTGGGAGCAAGCGCCCCGACGGTGTTTTGCGGCCTCCGGCCCCGGATTCCGGGGGAAATGCCCGCCTGATCGACATCGACCGCATGAACCGCCCAGCTTAGCCCCTGTCCCGCGATCCGGGCGCAATAAAGCGAAACGGACCGCCCCAGCGGCCGGCATCCCCTATCATGGCCGATCCTACCGCACCCGCCCGGAAACGACGAGGATGGCTCAACACATCGCGATTATCGGAGACGGGTCCATGGCCTGCGTCATGGGCATGCTCCTGGAGGCCAAGGGCCTGTCGGTCACCGTCTGGGGCCACGACCCCGACACCGTCGCCGAGATCATCCAGACCCGCGAGAACCGGCTTTACCTGCCCGGCTACCGCCTGCCGGACGCGATCCGCTTCACCGCCAGGCCCGACAGCGCGTTCAAGGACGCCGACCTGATCCTCAACGCGACCCCGACCCAGTTCATCCGCCCCGTCTGGCAGACGCTCGCGCCCCACACCCCGGCGGGCGTCGGCATCGCCTCGGTCTCCAAGGGCATCGAGACCGAGTCCTTATTAAGACCGACCCAGATCATCGCGGACGTGCTCCAGGGCCGGCAGGACGACCCGGACAAGCCCGCCCGGCCGTATGCCTCGATCTCCGGCCCGACCGTCGCGCACGAGCTGGCCAAGTGCCTGCCGGCGACGGTCTGCGCCGCGTCCGACGACGACGCCTTCGCCCGCGCGATCCAGGACGCCTTCACCACGCACTGGTTCCGCGTCTATACAACACCCGACCTCTTAGGCGTCGAAATGGCGGGGGCGATGAAAAACTGCATCGCGCTCGCCGCGGGGATTCTCGACGGCTTGCAGGCCGGCAACAACGCCAAGAGCGCGCTGCTCTCAAGAGGCCTCGCCGAGATCACCAGGCTCGGCACCGCGATGGGCGCCAACACCCAGACCTTCTTCGGCCTCACCGGCGTCGGCGACCTGGCGACGACCTGCTTCTCACCCACCGGACGAAACCGCACCTGCGGCGAGATGCTCGGCCGAGGCAAAAAACTCGAACAGGTCCTCGAAGAAATCCCAGGCATCGTCGAGGGCGTACCCACCGCCAAGGCCGTCATGGCGCTCGCCACCAAGTACCGCGTCGAGATGCCGATCTGCGAGCAGATCTACAAGGTCCTGTTCGAGCAGCTCGACCCGCTCGAAGCGATCAGCCGCCTGATGTCGCGCGAGCCCAAGGCCGAGCGCGTGGGGTGAGATAACAGCGGGATAGGCACCCTTGCCTGTCGTCAGGCCGAGGGCCTGGTCGCTGATCGGATATCGGCTTCGCCGATCGACAGGCAGCAATGCCTGTCCCCTTTTCATTGGCGTGCCGGGCTTGGGTGATTTCAACGGCGTGCCAACCGCCGGGGACGTGAAGGCCTTGGCGATCCAATACCGTGTCGAAAAAGCTATCTGCAAGCAGGGTTACAGGGTATTATTGATACCGCTCGATCCGCTGGAATCGATCAGCGGCCTGAGGCCCGGAGAGCCGGAGGCCGAGCGGGAAGGTGATTGGCCCCTAAGGACAGCCGGAGAGGCAGGAGCGCGGGAGGCCTTGGTTTCCTGCGTCGGGAGAAACCAGGATGTATGGATCGGTATGCCAATACTTGGCCGCTGTGTTTTTGCTGGTCGGCGCGGCCTCTTCGCGCGCCTATGAAGCGTTTACGATCGTGGCCCTGCCTGATACCCAGAACTATGTCGACAGCGCGACCAACGCGCCGCTGTTTACCCAGCAGACGCAGTGGATTGCAGACGAATTCAGCGGCGCAAATACCCGCAACATCCAGTTCGTGACCCATCTCGGCGACCTCGTCAGCACGGGCAGTGATTTGACACAGTGGGGCCGCGCCGACGCTTCGCTGTCGGTGTTGGATAGCGCGGGGATCCCTTACGGCGTCTTGCCGGGCAATCACGACCTTAACGATACCGGAAACAAAAACACGGGCACGGTGAACTACGTCAACCACTTCGGCCCCACCCGTTTTGCGGGCGACGCCTGGTACGGCGGGGCGGACCCCAGCGGCAACAACAGCTACCAGACCTTCCGTGCCGGCGGGTACGAGTTCATCCACTTGTCGCTGGAGTGGCGGCCCGCAGACAATAGGCCGCAGCGCACCCCCTCCCCGATCGCCTGGGCCCAGTCGGTCCTGGACGCGAACCCCGGCACGCCGGTGATCCTGAGCACCCACGAATACATCGATGACAACCCCGCCGGCCGAGGCGCCGCGGGCGACGCGCTCTGGGAACAATTGATCGATTCAAACGACCAGATCTTTTTGGTTCTGAACGGCCACAACCACGGCGCGGGCGGCTTAAACGACGGCGAGTACCATCAGGTCAGCACGAACGCGGGCGGCAACGCGGTCTACGAAGTCCTGCAGAACTACCAGGACTACCCCAACGGCGGGGACGGCTGGCTGCGTCTGATCGAGTTTGATGTCCCGAACAACCAGATCAGCTTCGAGACCTATTCGCCGGTCCTCGGCCAGTTCCAGACCGAGACCACCGCGCAGGTCGGGCCGTTTGCAAGCCAGTTCAGCTTCGATGTGGATTTCGTGGACCGTTTGGGCCCGGCCACGATCCCGCCGTCACCGCCGAAGCCGGCCCGGGAGATCACTTTTCAGCAAGGCGTGGATGAGTACACCGGAACGTCGGACACAAAGCTGCAACAGATAGACCCGGATTCGACTTTTGCCGATTTGGAATCTATCGAAATCGATTCCAGCTCGGCCAAGCACGGCCTGATCCGATTTGGTCAGATCATCGGCGACCAGCCGAGGCAGGTCCCGGATGACGGCTCGGCCGTGATCAGAAGCGCTACGCTGGTCATCCATGTCTTCGAAAGCGGGGACCCGGCGACGGTCCACGAGATGCTGATAGCTTGGGAAGACGATACCGCGACCTGGAATGCGCTCGGCGACGGTGTTCAGGCCGACGATGTCGAGGCGTCCAGCGAAACCATCGGCATCGTCTCGGGCGCGACGGGAGATATCGAGATTGATGTGACATCGAGTTTGCAGAGATGGCTCGATGATCCTTCAGGCAACTACGGCTGGGCCCTGCTCCCGACCGGCGACAACGGGTTTGATTTTTACTCCGCCGAGGGCGAGTTTGCGCCGGAGTTGCGCGTGAGCTTCGATGTCGTGATGGACGCCGACCTGGACGGCGATGGCGATGTGAACGACGCGGACTTCGGCCTGTTCTTCGCCGCCTTCTCCGGGCCGGGCGTGCCGTCATCGAACCCGTCGGCCGATCTGGACAGCGACAGCGATGTGGACGACGCGGACTTCGGCCTCGCCTTCGCGGCGTTCACCGGGGCGGGCAGCTCAGCGGCGAACGTGCCCGAGCCAACGTCTGCGGTGCTGCTCACGATCGGCGGGGCGGTGCTGGCACGGCGTCGTCGGCGGGTTGCGCTGTCTTAGCACCGCATTCACATGCAGTGCTATGGCGGCATGGTGCCGCAACGCCCACTCCGAATCACAGCGATTTCTTGCTTTGTCACCGGCCCGGATCGATCTATAATCCGGGCTGCGCAGATCTGCGGGAGAGGAGCAAGCGGGCGTGCGAAGAGATCAATGGTCAGCAATTCGGCCGGTGCTGAAGGCCTGGGTGCTGCTTCCTGTGTTGGCGGCGGGCTCGGCGGGGGCGGCGGCTCTGGCGTGGGACGGCAGCGTTGGTAACTGGGACACGGACGCCAGCTGGCTGCCCGGCGGGACCGAGCCAACCGCGGCGGACGAGGTGACGATCAACGCGGGGTTCGCGATCGTGTCCAACGCCGGCGAGTCCGCCGGGCCGGTCACGATCGGCGCCGGCGGGACGCTGGCGATCAGCGGCGGGTCGCTGGAATCGGACGGGGGCTTTGACAACAGCGCCGGCGGGACACTGATCCACACCGGCGGGACGCTGAAGGTGTCGACCGGGGCGTTCATGCCCGACACCGGTGGGTCGATCATCGACTATGTCATCGACGGCAACAATAACCCCACCGTCATCATCAGCACCGGCGCGCTGGGCACGCTCGGCGGCGACCTCGTGGTCGGCGGCATCGCGCAGGGCACACTCTTGGTCGAGGCCGGCGGGTTGCTGATCACCGACAACGCCGTGATCGCCGAGACCGGCGCGTCAACCGGCAGCGTCACGGTCGACGGCGCGATCTCGTTCTGGAGCAACAACGGCTCGCTCACGATCGGCGCCGGCGGCAACGGGACGCTCACCGTCCAGGAGGGCACGGCCTCCGCGGCGCAGGGCGTGACCCTCGGCAGCCACGGCGCGTTCAACCTAGAAGGCGGGGAGTTCTTCGCGCTCGGCGGGTTCAACCACAACGCCGGCGGCACCTTCGACTTCACCGGCGGCGTCCTCGGCATCGACCAGTTCAACGGCACGCTCGATCAGGCCGGCGGCACCTTCACCACACCCGGCGGCTCGACCGGGCTCACCTCCGTCACCGGTGACTACAGCCAGACCGGCGGCCGGCTCGCGGTCGAGATCGGCGGGCTCACGGCCGGCACCGAGTACGACCGCTTCGAGGTCGCCGGCTTCGCGGACCTCGATGGCTGGCTCGATGTCACGCTGATCGACGAATTCGTGCCCTCGGCCGGAGACAGCTTCGCGTTCCTCTTCGCCGGCGGCGGGTTTGATGCCGATTTCACCGACGTCAACCTGCCCGATCTTTCAGCGGAAGGCCTGGACTGGCAGATCAACCCCGGCGGATCGACGCTCTTCCTTGAAGTCATCAGCACGGCCGGCCCCGCCGACCTCGACGGTGATGGCGATGTGGACGACGCGGACTTCGCCCTCTTCTTCGCCGCCTTCTCCGGCCCCAGCGTACCGACGGGCAACCCCAACGCCGACCTGGACGACGACGGCGATGTCGATAACGCCGACTTCGGCCTGGCCTTCGCCGCGTTTACCGGGCCCGGCGGGCCGGCGAACGTCCCCGAGCCGGCGTCGGCGGCGCTGCTGGCGATCGGCGCAGCGGGGTTGATGCGCCCTGGCAGGATGCATTGATCGTTGGGCGTTGCGCCCGACACCGCGCGCTCCAAAAACAAGAGGCCGGATATCAGGAAGAATCCGGCCCGATCAACACGGGCCCAACACATGGATCGCGGGCGGGCTAACGGTTCTCACCGGCGAACTCATCCCAATCGACGGTATCGATCGTTGTCGCGTGCCCGTCGAGGTAGGCCGCGGCGAAGGTGTCCCCGGGGTGGCGGAGCAGCGCGTCCTGGACCGCGTCCTTGTTCCTGGCCAACTCGATGCCCGGCCTCCACTTGCTCCTGAAGATCGTCCCGAACGGGTTGAACAGCGATGGCTGCGAAGGCACATCCATGAACGAAGCGAACTCGGCGGGGGACTGGACCGTTTCCATCGTCTTGGCCTTGGTCTCGTCCGAGGACACGTTCTCCTGGTTGCTGCGCAGCGCGTAATCCAGGGCCTGCCAGTTGAACGTCGTGCTGTCGCCATACTCCTGATAGGCCCAGCCCAGCGGGCAGCGCAGGTGCACCGTCGCGCCGTGTTCGGTCTTGCCGAGCGTGTCGCCGATCTGCTCGAACCAGTACAACTCGCCGTCGCCCTTGGCGACCCTCCTGCTGCGGCCGACGCGCAGGACGTGACCGGTGCCGGCGCTGTTGTCGAACACGTGCGGCAGGTAGTGGCCCTTGTTCTCTACGGCGTAGACCTCCATGCCTTGGGCGAGCGACCGGTGGTTCTTCAGGCAGACCATGGATTGTGCGCTCTTCCGGGCGCCCGACAACGCCGGGAGCAGGATCGCGATCAGCAGGGCGATGATCGAGATCACGACGAGCAGTTCGATGAGTGTGAAGGCGTTTGATCGGCGGGCCACCGGTGCACTCCCGGGATCTAGACAGGCTCTGAAACCCGGCCGATGCAATCAAGCATCGGCCGGGGAAGGAGGATCGGGTTGCTATTTACGCGCGCCGACGCCGGGCGACCAGCAGGCCGCCGAGGCCCAGCCATGCGAGGCTGGCCGGTTCGGGGACCGAAGCCGCGGCACCGGGCCCGGTAAACGCCGCGAAGGCCAGGCCGAAGTCGGCGTCGTCGGTGTCGTTGTCGCCGTCCAGGTCCGCCGCCGGGTTTCCGGTCGGCACGCCGGGCCCCGAGAAGGCTGCAAAGAACAGGGCGAAGTCCGCGTCATCGACGTCGCCGTCCAGGTCCAGGTCGGCGGGGTCGGTCGGGTCCACGATCATCGACGAGAGCGTGTAGCTGTCGATGTAGAGGTCACGCACCACGTTGTTGTTTTCTTCGACCAGGCGGATCTGGAGGGTGTCCCCCGCGTCGTCGGCGGTGGCGATGTACTCGAGCGTAGCACTGACCGGCCGGTAGGAGCGGATTTCATTCTCGTTCTGCAGGTTGCCCCGGGCCCCGGAGTCGATCGATGCCAGGACCACGTCATCGGTGACGTTGTAGAACTGGATGAAGACCCCAAAAAAACTGGCGTTGTCGTTGTAGAGATCGACCACCAGGGTGAGCGCTTCGTTGAGTTCCATGGTGCCGACGTTCAGCCCCATTGCCTCGTCCCCAACGATGGCGTTCTGGGTATCAAGACTCAGCCCGCCGTCCCCGGGCAGCAAGTCGCCGGTGTCCTCGTTATCACCGGCCAGGTTCCCGACGATCCCGTCCCCGTCCAGCGGGTCGTTCTGGGTGTTGATGCGGTCGTAGATGTCGAAGTCAAAATCCGCGATGGGGTCGAACAAGATGGTCGCCGGCGAAGTGCCGACGGACATCCAGGTCCCGTTGTCATCGATCCCGAACTCAAACGTCTCGGTGATCTGCGTCACCAGCGCGGTGGCGGGCTGCACCGTGAGCAGGGCGAGTGAGGCGATCAGGGCTGTCTTCGTAGTGGTACGCATGGGTTTTTCTCCAAAACAGATGAGTGGTCGGTCAAGTGGCGGAGTGCCTGATTCTGTTGTATCTGCTTGAATAAAAAAAGATTATATTGCATGGCCGAAAAACTACTTTAGCTTTCAAGCTTTACTACGGAGTATTATGTTCAATCGTCAATCTGATTACGGGATACATGGAAATAAATGCGCAGCAGATTTATAGGGATCCCGCATCCACACCGGTCTTACTTCTGTTCTGCGCTTGCAATCATACTTTTTGAGGATAGCGTGAGAAGTACCGCTGCCATTCATCGTTTGAGATAGACCTATTTGTGTTGATATGCATCGCATCCCCGCCGTTCTCGTTTTTGCGAAGTTGTTCGTATTAGGTTCGATACCATCCGGTCCGGCCTCGGGGCAGCCCTTTTTTGACCCGACCAAGACCAAGATGCAGCGCTTCGCGAGGGCGGCTTTACGCTCGCCGGCCCGTACGACCGCGACACTGAGCCGGAGGCGCTGGCGATCGGGCAGATGTCTGATCAAGGAATCACCGACTGGGTCACGAGCCAGATCAACGTGATCCTGAACAACCCGATCGCGAACGCGTCGGTCGCGCGCGGTCGCTCGAGTCGGAGGAACTCCGGCACCGGATGCCGCAGGAACTGCGTTACCTCCAGCTCGCGAGCCAGGCGGTCGCCGACGCGGAGGCGGCCGCGGGGATGGCCCACCGCCTATTCTGGATGTACGGGCCCAACGGCCGGCGGTCCGGCTAGCTGCAGATCATCGCGCCCTACGTGCAGCTGACCGGGCGGGGCGTCTACCTCACCACCCGGTTTGACCGCGCGGCGTCGATGACGCGGACTCCGGCCTGGTCTTCGCCGTGTTCACCGGCCCGGCCCCGCTGGCGACCGTGCCCGAGCCGGGCGCGGCGGTGCTGCTCGCGCTGCTTGCAATAAGCGTCTTGAATTGGGGTGGGTCGGTATCTCCGCGGTATCGCCGGTGAGAACGTGTACGAGAAGGCGGGACAGGCACCTTGCCTGTCATGGATCGCATTCTTCATGACAATGATTCAGCTTGTGGATACCGGAAAGAAACGAAGTACTCCAAGACGTTCTAGAACTGGTTTACTACTCAATTCTCGACCGGAAGTGTCCGGATCAAATGCTTCCGAATGCGGGCCTATCCGTGTTTATCCGTTTGCATCCGGGGCTGATCCCTTGCCTTTCATCCACCCGCCGAGCTTGTCGCCCTTGCTGCGCATCGCGAGCACGATGGTGACGACGCCGAGCACCAGCAAGCCGAAGCTCAAGACCTGGCCGCGCGTGATCGTGGGGATCACACCGTCTTCCATGAGGTGCTGGTCGGGCAGGCGGTAGCGTTCGTTGAGGATACGCATCAGGGCGTAGGTCACGCAGAACCACCCGCCGATGAGCCCGGTCTTGACCGGCTTGCGGTACAGGATCAGCAGCACCGCGAACACGACGATGCCCTCGGTCAGCCCCGCGAAGAGCTGGCTGGGGTAGCGCGCGGTGATGTGCTCGTTCATGAACGCAATCCAGTCGGCGTTGCCCTGACGGGCCTGGCCGATGGCGTAGTCCACGTACTCCCGGCCGTCGGGGAACTGCTTGCCCTGCTCGTTCGCGAGCGCAACGACCTCGTTGATCCGCTCGCCCTGCCAGTGTTCGCCGTCGAAGTCGTCGTAGATCTCCTGCGGGAACTTGACCGCGATGGGGTAGAGCGGCGAGTCGGGCTCGCATCTCCTGCCGTACAACTCGCCGTTGATAAAGTTCGCGATGCGGCCCATCAGCAGGCCCAGCGGCGCGCCGAACGCCATGAGGTCCAGCAGGTGCGCGGTGCCGACCCGGTAGCGCCAGGCGAAGAACGCGCACCCGCCGATCCCGCCGAGCATCCCGCCGTGGCTGGCCATGCCGCCCTTGTTGATGGCGAGCACGCCCCAGAACGGGAGGCTACCGGAGAAATCGATCAGCAGGTCGGGCTTGTAGAACAGGACGTACCCCAGCCGCCCGCCGATGACGATAGCGATTGCGACGGTGATGACCAGGTCCGCGGCCTGCACGGGCTTGAGCGGGGAGACGCCGGCCTTGAGCACCCGGCGGATCAAGAGGAAGCCGATGACAAAGCCGGCGAGGTAGGACAGGCCGTACCAGCGGATGCCGCCGTTGATCAGGTCGCCGATGAACGTGCCCGACAGATCGATCGCGAACGGGTCGAGGTTGTGCAGCCAGGCGTCGGCGAGGTTGGGCATGGGGGTAGTTTAAAGGCTGTTTGGGTGTGTCGCGGGAGACGCGCAGCGGCCCGAGCAACCCCGTCAGACACTCCGCCTCGGGACGCTGCGCGTCTCCCGCGACACAGCGGTTAGACAAGGGCTAATTGGAACCGGGCTTGTCGTCCGGGTCGCCGACCAATGTATACACCTCGCCCTCGCGTCCGCCGACGCCGATGTCGAGGTAGGTCACCTGCCAGGGGTCGTCTTCGCTGTCGCGTTCGCACCGGCTGCGGACCGCGGCCTCGCCGAGGGGGCCTTCGATGGTGAACGTCAGGTCGTAGGTGCCGTTGTGCTTGTCGTGCTTGCCGAGCACGAGCCAGCCCGACCCAAACGAATCGCCGACGAACCGCCGGACCGCGTCGTGCTGCTCGAGCTCAGCGGCCGTCGCCTTGAACGCGCCGCTGCGTTTGATCGAACCGAAGCCGATCAGCGCGCCCGCGACCGCGCCGACCAGCGTGACCGACAACAGGATGATGATCGGGATCAGGAACCGCTTGCGCCTGGGCAGCAGCGGCAGCTTGTCTTCCTGCCGATCGTCAGCCGCGTGTTCAGTGTGTTCATCGTGTGTGCTGTTCACGGCGAGATTGTAGTCAAGTTGTGGATGGGGTTGCCATAGGTGTTGTTACCGCCTTGGTTGTAATCATCGTTTGCCAACGCATCTCTTGCAAAACCATTGCGCGCTAACACGCGCATTGCGCGACACTCCCGCGCATTGATAGGCGGGGCCGGTTGGTGCGCCTCGCCGATGGATGGACCCTGTTTCCTGAAAGGAAGAGAGATGCGTAAAACGACCGCTTTGCTCCCGACCCGTGCGCTGATCGCCGGTATGGCCATGCTTGCCGCCGGCTCGGCCGCCGCCACACCTTCACTGACGCTGGTCGGCAACATCGGCGCGCCCAGCGGCGTGTCGGAGATCAACGCCTACGACAGGTTCAACAACAAGCTGTTCTCGACCCACGGCGCGGGCCTGGACGTATACGACTTCAACAGCGGCAACAACATTGCGCAGAACGCGATGCCCACGATTGATCTGTCGTCCGTGTTCGGCTCGCCGGGCGACCTGGACGGCATCTCCTCGGTCGCGGTCGACCCGCTTGGCCGGGGCTTTGGCATCGCGACCGCGATCCCGACCGCGAACATCACCTCGACCGGCAAGGCGGTGCTGTTCAACACGACGACCGGCGCAACGATCGCCACGCTCGACGTGGGCTTCCACCCCGACATGGTCACGTTCACGCCCGCGGGCGACGCGCTGATCGCCAACGAGGGGGAGCGCGACACCGACACCGCCCAGCCGCTGGGCGATGCGCCCGGCTCGGTCAGCGTGCTCGACCTCAGCGGCTTTACCGCCGGCACGATCGGCACGGTCACCAACGGCTCGGTCAGCACGATCGATTTCTCGGCGCCGAACCTCGGTGTCGGCGTGTCGCTGGCGGGCATCCGCGTCGCGCCGGACCGCGTGGGCACGCCCGAGCTGGACCTCGAGCCGGAGTACATTTCGGTGACCGATGGCAGGGCCTACGTCACGTTGCAGGAAAACTCCGCCGTCGGCGTGCTCGACCTCGCGACCAACAAGTGGTCGGCGATCCACAACATCAACGGCAAGGCCCAGACCGTTGACGCCTCGAACGAGGACGGCCCGGGCGGTGCGGGCGCGATCAACATCGACGACGCGTTGTTCGGCCTGTTCATGCCCGACGCCATTGCCAGCTACCAGGTCGCCGGCACGACCTACTTCGTCACCGCCAACGAGGGCGACGCCCGCGACGGCTCGGACGGCGAAGAGGCGCGCATCGGGGACCTCGCCCTGACCGACTTCGAGCCCGCGACCGTCACCGCGCTCAACAACATCTACGGCGACTTCCAGGACGACGCGAACCTTGGCCGGCTGAAGATCACCACCCACGATGGCGATACCAACAACGATGGCGAGATCGATGTCGTGACGATGTACGGCACCCGCTCGTTCTCGATCTTCAACGGCGACACCGGCGCGCTGGTCTACGACTCGGGCAGCGATTTCGAGACGATCACCGCTGCCCAGCTGCCCGCGTTCTTCAACAGCGAAGACGGCCTGGCCGCGGAGTTCGACGGCCGATCCGACGACAAGGGCCCCGAGCCCGAGGGCGTCGCGCTGCTGGACTTCGACGGCACGACCATCGCCGCAATCGGGCTGGAACGCATCGGCGGGATCATGCTCTACGACGTCACCGACCCCGGCAACGCCCAGTTCCTCCAGTACATCAACCTGACAACCAGCGGCAACCGCGTCGGGCCCGAAGGCCTGTCCTTCATCTCCGCTGCGGACAGCCCGACCGGCGAGGCCTTCCTCGTCGTGTCGTACGAAGACTCGGGCGAGATCGACGTGTTCAGCGTCGTGCCCGAGCCGAGCTCGCTGGCGCTGCTAGGGCTGGGTGGTCTGGTCGCGACCCGCCGGCGTCGCGGATAACAAGGCCAGCCGCACACCTGTCAAGGGCACAAACACCCCGGCCACCCCGATTCACGGGGTGGTTTTTTTATGAGCTTGTTGAACCGGCCTGCGCCTACTTCGGCACGCCCTGCTTCGCGCCGCGCACCTGCATGGGCAGGCCCAGCAGGTCGATGAACCCACGCGCCGCCTCGATGTCGTAGCCGTCCATCGCGAAGCTGGCCAGGTCCGCGTCGTAGAGCGACTTGGGCGAAGACGCCTCGACCGCCATCGCGGTGCCCTTGTAGAGCTTGAGTTTGACCGTGCCGGTGACGACCTGGTTGGCCTGGTCCATGAAGGCCTGCAGCGCCTCGCGGAGCGGGTGGAACCACTGGCCGTAGTAGGTCAGCTCGCCGTACTTCAGCGCGAGTTGCTGCTTGGTGTGGTAGAGGTCGCGTTCCAGGCAGACCTGTTCGAGGGCTTTGTGGGCCTGGTAGAGGATCGTCCCGCCGGGCGTCTCGTAGACGCCGCGCGACTTCATGCCGACCAGCCGGTTCTCGACGAGCACGGTCTGGCCGACGGCGTGCCTGCCGCCGATGGCGTTGAGTGCCTCGATGATCGTGTGCGGCGCGAGCTTCTTGCCGTTCACCGCGATCGGGTTGCCGTTCTTGAACGCGACGGTGACGTACTCCGCCTTGGCCGGGGCCTTCTCGACCGGCACCGACATGACCAGGCAGCGCTTCCAGTCCGGCTCGCGGTCGGTGTGCTCGATCTCGTCGCCCTCGTGGCTGATGTGCCAGAGGTTGCGGTCCCGGCTGTAGATCTTCTTCTTGGTCTGGTCGATCGGGATCTTGTGCTGCTTCGCGTAGTCGATCGCGGTCTCGCGGTCGGTCAGGCCGTCAGCGATGAACGCCTGGTCCTTCCACGGGCTGATGATCTTGAGCTTGGGGGCCAGCGCCTTGTAGGTCAGCTCGAAGCGGACCTGGTCGTTGCCCTTGCCCG
>JANQKT010000199.1 GCA_028280965.1 Phycisphaeraceae bacterium | reverse complement strand
TTGGTGACTTGTGCGATGGCCGCCTCGTGCTCGCCGGCGGCCTCCTCGTAGGGCTGCAGCGACGCGTTCTGGAGCAGGAAGTCCACCGTCCGCTGACTGAGCGCCTCGACCTGCTCCTGCACCTCCTGCTCGAGGGCGTCGATGAGCGCGAGGTCGGCGTAGCGCAGCTCCTTGAGCCCGATGACCCGGCCGCGGATCCCGCGCAGCGAGCCGAGGGCCTCGACGTAGACGTTGATGTTGTCGTAGATCCGCGTGGCGTTGCGGTTGACCAGGTCCTTGGCCTCCTGCGCGACCGCGTCGGTCTGCCGCCGGGTGTTCTTCCGGATGCGGGTGACCTTCTCGAACTCGCCGACCGCGGCCTGCGCGGTGTCGCGGACGCCTATCAGCGTGTCGGCGAGGCCGAAGCAGGCCTCGTCGCCGAGCCAGAAGAACGAGTCGAGCAGGTCGGTCGTGGTCTGGACGATGTCGAGGTAGAGCTCGGCGTACGGGTCGTCCCGGTCGATCAGGCCCAGCACCTGGGTGCACTCGGCCATGCCGCGGACGATGTCCCGGTTGCCGATCTTGTACAGGTAGCTGTCGCTCTTCTGCTCGGGGACGAAGTTGGGCCCGACGATCGGCGTGCGCCAGACCTGGACGGCGTGGTGCTTCTGCGGCGCGTCGTCGGCCTTGAAGTAGACCAGCGTGCCGTCCTCAAAAAAGGCGTAGCCGTTGCAGATCGTCGGCGTCTCGACGCGCTGGGCGATCAGGTTGTACGCCATCAGGACGTACGTGCCGGTCAGCCGGTTGTAGAAGACGTAGAGGTAGTCCTCGCCGTTGGGCGCCGCGACACGCTTCTCGAAGACCAGGTTGTCGGGCACGTTGGGGAACGCCTGGAGCTCGCCGGTCGCGAGGTAGTACCCGCCGGCGAACATCAGCCCGTGGTCGTCGGGCAGCAGGACGCAGGCGTGGCCTAGCGCATCGCAGCGGTGCACCTCTTTCAGCTTGTCGTTGAAGATGAAGTACCGGTGCGTGCGCTCCTGGTACGGCCGGACGCGCAACAGGATGAGGTGGCCGTCGACGACGTACTCGTACTCCGCGTCGTCGAGGGTCTGGTCGGGGTCCTCCACGGGTTCGCTGTAGATGCCCTGGCCGGTGGCGGTGTTGTCCTCGACCTTGATGGTCAGGTCCCCGTTGGTCGTCTCGACGAAGACGCGGTCGTCGATGGCGATGTGCGGGTGGGCGCCGGGCCGCTGCTCGTCCCGGCCGGCGCGGGTCCAGGTGAAGTCGTGCTGGTCGGGGTAGCGGACCTCGTGGTCCGAGCGGTTGTCGAGGTAGCGGATCGAGCGGGCGTCACCCGTGCCCTCGAAGGCCCACTTGAACGCCTTGAAGTCGTTGACATCGCGCCCGACACGGAACTTCATGTAGAGGAACGGGCCGGTGATGAAGAACTTGACGAAGGTTGTCGTCTTGTAGAAGCGGTACAGGTCGGCGAAGTCCTTCTTGAAGGCCTCGTCGTTGAGGAGGTCCAGCGGGCGAGGCTCGAACCTGCCGTCGGCGAAGTCGAAGCAGGCGAAAACGTCGGTGAGGTCGATGCCCTGCTTGAGGCCGAACTGGACGTTATAGCCGACAAGAACCTGCCGGCCGATCGCCGCCATGTCGCGCGGGATGCAGTTGTGCGCGGTGGTGATGCGGGAGGTAGCGGTGAGAGCGAACTCGATCGAGCCGAAGACTTCCTTGCGCTGGGCGTTGAGCTGGTCGAGCTTGGTGCGCAGCGCGGCGCCCTGGTCGCGCAGGCGGTTGCGGATGACCTCGTAGGTGCCCTGGTCCAGCTGCTCGCCCGCGGCGTGGCCGCCCCCGGAAGCGGACACGACCGCGTCGTCGGGGGATTGGGTTGTGTCGTTGGGTTCGGCCATGGTTACTTTGACTCAAGGCAAATCACGGAGGGCACGGAAGCACGGAGGTCACAGAGATTCGGCGGGTTGATCGATGCCACGGTTCCGTGTTCGCTCCGTCCCGATGCCGCAATCGGTTCTGCTCCTTGACACGGATTGCTCCGTGAACTCCGTGGCTCCGTGCCCTCCGTGATGGCTTAGGGGGTTCGTCGCCGTCCTCGTCCGCCCCCCCGGGTCGGCCGGGGCACGCTAGCAGTGCGCCCGACCTTTCCCCGGAAGCCCGGAGTGGAATCGCGTTCTATAAAAGCCCCAGTTCGCCGGCGGTCTGGTCCGCGACGCCGGCGTCCTCGGCCAGGCCCAGCAGCTCGCCGATCTGGTCCTTGAGCTTGCCGCCCTTGTCCTTGGCCAGGAGCCGGGCGGCCAGCGCCGCGATGCTCAGGTTCTTCGCGTCCTCGCTGTCGATACCGAAGCGGTCGATGAGCTTGCGGAGCTGTCGGCCGAAGTACTCGCCGTCGCCGTTAAAGAACGTCGACTTGATGTCGTTGAGGTGCGTCGAGTGGTTGATCATCCGGTCGAAGCGCTTGCCCTGGGTGACCGAGTGCAGCAGGGTGTCGAAGATCTCGGTCTCCCCGCCGATGATGTCGATCTTGGCCGACTTGAGCGCCTCGCCGAGGATCGTGGCCTGCTCGGCGACGATGTCCTTGCGGATGTTGATCTCGGCGAGCTCGACCTTGAGGTCCTTCTCGAGCTGGAGCTTGTACTCCTCGTGCTCCTTGCCCACGCCGTCGAGCTTCTGCATGGCCTCGGCCTTGGCGGCGACGCCCTCGGCCTCGGCGGCGTACTTCTTCTGCATGCCCTCGGCCTGGGCGTCGAAGCTGGCGCGCTCGGCCTCGGCCTCGGCGACGCCCTTGGCCTGGATCGCCTCGGCCATCGCCAGGTCGCCGGCGGCCTCGGCCTCGGCCTTCTTCTGGACGACCTCGGCCTCGGCGCTGCCGTACTTCTGGACGGCGCCGGCCTTGGCGTTCATGACCTCGGCCTCGGCCAGGCCGCTGGCCGCCTGCTCGGCCCGCACGGCCTCGGCGAGCTTGATCTTGCCCTGGGCCTCCTTCTCGGCGGCCTGGCGGCCCGCCTCGGCCTCGATCAGGATCTCATCCGCCTCGAACTGGCTCGCCAGCTTGCTCGCCTCGGCCTTCTTCACTTCCTTGACCTTGTCTTCCTCAGCGGTCGCCTGGGCCGCGGTGACCTGCACTTCCTTGGCACGCTTGGCCGCGGCGATCTCGTGGGTGTCCTTGATCTTCTCTTCTTCTTCCACGACCGCCCGCTCGACGACGACGCGCTCGCGGATCACGTCCTGGATCGCCTTCTTCTCAACTTCGACGGCCTTGTCCTTCTCGATCACTGCGAGTTCGACCAGCCGCTCGCGCTCGGTCGCCTCGAGCTGCTGCTCACGGGCGACGCGCTCGGCCTCGACCTTGTCGGCCTTCTCGCGGTTGCGGGCGGCGATGATGACCTGCCGCTGCTTGTTCTCCTCCGCGACGCCGAGCTCCTCCTCGGTCGCGATGCGCGCCATTTCCGACTTGTACCGCTCTTCCACCTCGACCTTCTGCGCCTCGGCCTGCTCGCGGGCCTGCACCGTCGCGATCTCGCGGGCCTGCTTCGCCTCGGCGTCGGCCTGCTGCCGCTCGAGCTCGAGGATCGCCTCGCGGGCTTCGACATCCTGCTTCTTGATCGTCTTCTCTTTTTCCCGCGCGATGTCGTTGGCCTGCACCGCCTCCTTCGCGGTCAGGTCGGTGATCTTCTTGATGCCCTCGGCGTCGAGGATGTTGTTCGGGTCCAGCTTCACCAGGTCCGTCTGTTCGAGGTAGTCGATCGCCGCGTCGTCGAGGATGTACCCGTTCAGGTCCGTGCCGATGTGGGCGAGGATCTCGTCCTTGAACTTGTCGCGTTCGGTGTACAGGTCGGTGAAGTCGAAGTTCTTGCCGACGGTCTTGAGCGCCTCGGAGAACTTGGCGTCGAACAGCTCGACCAGCCGGTCGGGGTCGGACGCCCGGCGGACGCCGATCGAGTCGGCGACCTGGAGCACGTCCTTCGCGACGTTGTTGACGCGGATAAAGAACGCGACCTTGATGTCCGCGCGGACGTTGTCCTTACAGATCAGGCCCTCCGAGCCGTGGCGGTAGATCTCCAGCCGCTTGACGGAGATGTCCATGATGTCCGCGCGGTGCAGGACGGGGACGACGACCTTGCCGTTGAACTCGGCCTTGGGCCCGCCGCGCCCGCGGATGACAAGCGCCGTGCCGGGCTCGACCTTGCGGTAGCACTTGATCAGCAGGATGAGCAGGCCGAACAGCAGCGCACCGCCGAGGATCACGGCGATTGCGATCACGCCGACCAATTCAGGCGCCATGGCGAGCGGGAGATGTGTTGATAAACCAGTCATGGATAGACCTCCGAATTTAGAACCCCCGGACGCGGTACACGCCGGCTTCAGGGTTGTAGGAAACAATGACCACTTCAGCGCCCTTGGTCAGCGGCTTGGCGCCCGCCTCCAGGTGCGCGTTGAGCTTGATGGGTGAGCCGTCGGTCTTGACCTCGATCTGGCCGTGTTTGTCGTCGAGCGTACCGGACGCGACGTGGCAGCGTTTGCCGATGAAGTCGATCTCGCCGCTGTGCTCCGAGGCCTCGAGGCTGTTGAAGACCGACTTGAGCGGTGCCGTCGCGATCTTTGTGAGCAGCGCCGCGCCGATGACCATCGGCACCATCAGCGCGAGCTGCAAGAGCACCGACCACTCCCCGACGTAGCGGTGGGTCAGCACGCCGGCGGCCCAGAGAATAAACACGAACACCGAGGCGAGGACCATCAGCGGGACATCGCCGATGTTCAGGAAACGCATCAGGCTCGAGCCGATGATGGCGCTGCCGCCGGCGTCGGGGACATCGAGATCGACATCCGCATCGATGTCGGCGTCGAGGTCCAGGTCCAGATCGATGTCGAGGCTGTCGATGTCCAGCGCCCCGAAGCAGACCATCGCCCAGTAGGCCAGGCAGCCAAGGAGCAGCAGGCTCAGCACGAGGTTGACCGGGCTCAGGATGGCGTCAATAAAGATGCTCATGATTGATCAGTCGATCGTGCCGCGATCCGCGCGGCGGGACAGCGTCGGCCCCTGCAACAAGCAGGCGCCGGCCTGGGGCGTTCCGGGGGTGTCGTGTCGTTCCCTCGACGCGGCCGGGTCGAACGCCCGGCGGATGCCCCTCGGTCCTTCAGCGACACAAGCATACCGACGAGCGGGTTCGCACGCCTGACAAACCGGACCGGCGGACACGCGGCAGCGGGATGGGCGCTGTCGTCACAAGATCCAACCATGCACCGGCAAGCGCGGAGGCTTGTCGGTGGCAATCCGAAGGGCCGCATGGGGGCATATTGTGAGCTTTACCGCCGACGCCGCAGACCGACCGCCACGCCGCCTACCGCGAGCAGGCCGAGCGAGGCGGGCTCGGGGACGTTTGAAGACTCGCCCGGCCCGGTGAAGGCCGCGAAGGCGAGTGCGAAGTCCGCGTCATCGACGTCGCCGTCGTTGTCGAGGTCGGCGGCGGGGTCGCCGGGCGGCCCGGAGCCCGGCCCTGTAAACGCGGCAAAGAGCAGACCGTAGTCCGTGTCATCCACATCGCCGTCCTGGTCCAAGTCGGCGGGTGCTGAATGCTCGGGGATGACTGCCAGGCCAACAGCGATCTGTCTGTCAACGTTGGCGACAACTCGGGTCTGCGTGTACTCGCCGGTCTGTGGGTCAATCGTGCCAAGTCGCATCTGATTGCTAGTGACGCCTGCGAAGTAAAACTGCCCGTCAAAAACTTCGGTTCCGCCATATCCGTTGGGGACACTTATTGGCGTGATCGCTGTGGCGGTTGGATTGATGCCATTTATAAGCGCATAATCCACCGTATAAAGGATGCTTGCGGTGTTGACAGCGTTGTACAGCGTATCGGTTGAGGGGTCATAGAGAAGGCTTCCGCCGTTTGTACCAGTTACCCCGTTGAATCCGACCGGGGTGGTTATCTGCTGGTCGATATCAATACTATAAAGCCTAGTGCTGTGCAGACCGTACAACTGGTTGCCAGCGAAAGCGAGCGACACTGCACGGGGATTCAGGAAGTCACCTTGAGGTAACAGCGTCGGCGTGCCCAGCGGATCATCAAGGATATAGAGTTCTGCGTTCCCATCTGAATCGGTATCACGTGTTTGTCCTGCCCAGACCGTCCCGTCAGGTGCTGTGACCATTGCTGTAATGGATTGATCGAGCTGGAATGTTTCGACCGCGTTGTTGGTCACGCGATACAGCGTGCTGCCGTTGGTGATTAGGAATGTCGGATCGCTTGAGGCAAAGGTATCGAGGCCAGGAAGCAGTATGGCGAGGCCGATTAAAAACGAACAGAAGCGCCTCCCGGACATGCTAATTCTCCAAAAGTGGGAAAGATAGGGAGCGGCCAGGTACAAGGTAGTCTATCGTCAGTACCCATTCATTCAAGGCTCTTATGGGGATCGCAGGATACGCGACTATAAAGCCCGCCAGACCCGCTCGATCGCCTCGGGATACGCCGCGCACTCCAGCCCAAACACCCGCTCGGCGAGCGTCTCCGGCGTGTCGTCCGCGAGCACCGGGCAGCGCTTCTGCAGCACCACCGGGCCGGTGTCGTAGGTGTTGTCCGCGAGGTGGACGGTGCAGCCGGACTCGGTTTCGCCGGCGGCGAGGACGGCTTCGTGGACGTGCCGGCCGTGCATGCCCTTGCCGCCGAACCTGGGCAGCAGTGACGGGTGGATGTTCAGCACCCGGCCGGCGTAGTCGTCGGGGATGACCAGCAGGCTCAGGAAGCCAGCGAGGCAGACGAGGTCGGCGTTTGCCTCGCGGCAGGCGGCGAATACCGCCTCAGAGAACGCGTGCTTGTCATCGAACTGTTTGCGCGGCAGGACGTGGACCGGCAGGCCGAGGTTTTTGGCGCGTTCGATGCCTTTGCACGTGCTGTTGGAAGCGACAACGCAGGCGACCTCGGCATTGAATGTCCCGTGAACGCTGCGCTCATACAGGTTGACCAGCGTCGTCCCGCCGCCCGACAGCGCGACGGCGAGGCGTGGCTTGTGGGCTTCGTTCTGCGGTCCTTGGTCGGGCATGGGCGTTACGATAGCGGGTCGTGACGGATGATTCTTCAACAACGCGGGTTACGCGCCTCGCGCCCTCACCGACGGGCACGCTGCACCTGGGCAATGCGCTGTCGTTCATGGTGAACTGGGCGCTGGCCCGGAAACTCGGCTGGCGGGTTATTTTGCGGATCGAGGACCTCGACGCCGGGCGGGTGCGCGAAGGCTCGGACCGGCAGGCGATCGACATCCTGCGTTGGCTCGGCATGGACTGGGACGACGGGCCGATCTACCAGAGCCACGACCTGTTGCCTTACGAAAACGCATTGGCATCGCTGCGCGGCCGCGGGCTGATCTACCCGTGCAGCGCGACGCGCAGGCAGATCGAGCAGGCGTTGTCGGCCCCGCATCAGGGCGATGAGGAAGTGCGCTACCCGGGCATCAGTCGGCCCGCCCCCGGAGGCATCGCGACTGATCTATCGGCTGATTCCGACATCTTGATCGATGATGGGCTCGCTTGGCGGCTGATCGTGCCCGACGGACCGGTCGCGTTTGTCGATCAACTTCACGGCGGGCAGGCGATCGACGTGCAGGCTGAGGTCGGCGATTTCGTCGTCGCAACCAAGGCCGGGCTGCCGGCGTATCAGCTGGCGGTCGTCGTCGATGACGCGCGGCAGGGCGTGACCGACGTCGTGCGCGGAGACGACCTGCTGCCCTCAACGCCCAGGCAGGTGCTGCTGTACAAGCTGCTCGGGCTCGGTGCGCCACCGCGGTACTGGCACCTGCCGCTGGTGCACGGGCGTGACGGCCGCCGTTTGGCCAAGCGCGATGACGCGGTGCGGCTGACGACCTACCTCGACGCCGGCGTGCCCGGCGAGCGCGTCGTCGGCCTGCTCGCGTGCTGGGCGAAGCTGATCGAGCGGCCGAGCGCGATGCCGGCGGACGAGTTTGCCGATCGGCTCAACCCGGATAGACTCGCTGCCGAGCCCGTAATCTTTACCGAGAAGGACGAGCAATGGCTGATCAATCGTTGACAGCGCGGCGGAACACACGAGGCTTGAGTGCCTTGGCGGTAGTCCTCAGTTTGTTGCTGATCGCGCTGCCCGGCTGCGGCAAGTCAGGCGACGCCGTGGGCAATGCCGACTCGGCCGGTGCGTCCCCCAAAGACGAATCGCCCAAGACCCAGACGGTTGAGATCAAGGGCTACACGTTCGAGATGGAACTGGCATTGGATGATGATTCGCGCCTGCAGGGGCTGTCGGACCGTAAGGAGATCGCCGAGGACGGCGGGATGCTGTTCGTGTTCCCCTCGCCGAGGCGGGCCGCCTTCGTGATGCGGCGGTGCTATGTGCCGATCGACCTGATCTACCTCGACGACGAGGGCTACATCGACACGATCCACCGCATGGAGGTCATCGAGCCGATCGGCGGGCCACGGTGGCAGAACCCGCACCGCGGCTACCCCAGCGCCGGGGAAGTCCTGTTCGTTCTAGAGTTCGCAGGCGGCACACTCGACAAACTCGACCTCCGCCGGGGACAAAAGATCGAATTGCCCTACGCCGAGCTTCAGTCCATGGCCCAATAATCCGATCCCTCCGATAACCGACCGGCTGTAACGGTCGGGCCGATCTGGGAGGCACGGGATGGGCAGGATGCTGGTGGTACGCGATGCGGGTGTGGCGACGGACGCGGTGCCCGCCGGGGTGCAGCAGGTGCTATCGCACTGGCGTGGCCCGGGCCGCCCGCACGTGAACGTCCAGCCGCTGGACCGCGTCTTGCAAGACCCGGCGATCCTCGACGGCGTTGAGTCGGCGTGGGTCCTGCTCGATAACCCGTCGGCGAGTGACCTGTTCGCCGTCGTCGCCGAGTGCGAGGAGCGGCACATCCCCGCCCTGCTGACGCGGCCCAACGGCCCGGAGACGCTGGGCGAGCTGCATCAGGACGGCATCGTCGCCTGCCCGCCGGGCACGGTGCCGGAGGACGCGTGCGTGGTGCTGCAGACGCTGCTGAGCCAGGCGCCGACGCTGGCGTCGATGCGACGCGAGTTGAAAGTCTTGTCCGCACAACAGGCCGGGCTCTGCGCGCAGATCGGCAAGCTCGACGAAGAACTGCGGATGGCGGCGCAGCTCCAGCGCGAGTTCCTGCCGCGCGATCTGCCGGAGGTCGAGCCGGTCTCGTTCCACGTGCTGTACCGCCCGGCCGGGTACGTCAGCGGCGACATCTATGATGTCGTCCAGCTCGACGAGCACCACGTCGGCTTCTTCGTCGCCGACGCGGTCGGCCACGGCGTACCGGCGGCACTCATGACCGTCTACATCAAACGCTCGCTGCGTTCGAAGAAGATCGACGCCAACGCGCCCGGCGGCTTCACGCTGATGACCCCCGCCGAGGCGCTGGCCCGGCTCAACGCCGACATGATCAGCACGCAGAACGGCAAGGTCCGCTTCGCGACCGCGTGCTACGGCGTGCTCGACACACGCGACCTCAAACTCACCGTCGCACGCGCCGGCCACCCGTTCCCGATGCTCTTGCGCGGCGAGGACGACCAAGTCGAAACGATCGAGCCCGAGGGCGGCCTGCTCGGTGTCTTCGAGGACGAACAGTACGAGCAGCAGACCGTCCAGCTCCAGCCCGGCGACCGGCTGCTGCTGTACAGCGACGGCTTCGAGTGCGCCTTCCCCGATGACGAGGTAGGCAAGAACGGTAAGCGCAAGGTCGCCAACGAGAACTACGCTAAGGAATTCTTAGATTTAGGCAACGGCGACGCGGGCGAGGCGATCAAGCGCATGGAAGAAAACCTCGACGGCCAGGCCGGCTCGCTGAACCAGAAGGACGACCTGACGATCGTCTGCCTTGCGATCGCGAAAGATGCCGCGGTGGATGGGGTTGAGAAGGCTGAGGCTACGCAGCAGGCGCTGCGCCTTGCGCGGCAGCGGCCGGATGTGGCGTGATCACTCCAAGAACCCCGCTTCGCGCAGCAGGTCCATCGTGACCGTGGGCTTGTCGGTTGATTCACCACTGCGCATGCGGTGCAGCTGATGCACGACTGTTTTGGCGAGGATGTCGGCCTCGATGTTGACGTGATCGCCGGCCTGGAGTCCGCCGAGCGTGGTGAGTTCGAGTGTCGCGGGGATCAGCGCGACGTCGAATGAATCCTCGCCGACGCGCGCGAGCGTCAGCGACACGCCCTCGATCGCGACCGAGCCGCGCGGGATGATGCAGCCCATTAGGCCGGTTGCGCCGTCTGCCGGCTTGAACGTGATCCGCCATTCACCATCGTCGCTGTGGATCGTATCGACCACCGCGAGGCCATCGACGTGCCCCTGCATGAAGTGCCCGCCGAGCGGCTGGTTCGGCGTCACGGCCGGCTCGAGGTTGACCTTGTCACCGACATCGAGTGAGCCGATCGTGGTCTTGCTCAGCGTCTCGTGGATGACGTCGAAGCCGAGCTGGTCTTCGGTGATCTCGATCGCGGTCAAGCAGACCCCGGACACGCAGATCGAGTCGCCGTGCTGGACTGCGCCGCGGAGCCCGCCGCGCTCGACGGTGAGGCGCCGGCCGGTGGCGGTCGGCGTGGATCCGAGGATCTGCGCGGTGGTCTGGACGATGCCGGTGAACATAAGCGTCACGTGTTTAGGGCCTAGCGTTTAGCGCCGATCCCGATCAAGCCAGGCCGGTGAGGTTGGAGAGATTTTCGATACGTTCGGGATGGTATCATGCCCCGCTTTGTCGGTTTGGCTGTTCCTTTCCGACGCTACACGCCAGGCCCTAAACGCTAGACGCTCAACATGCAACGCACCCACCACTGCAACCAGCTCCGCAAGGACCACATCGGCCAGACCGTCACCCTCGCCGGCTGGGTCAACAACTACCGCGACCTCGGCGGGGTCCGCTTCATCGACCTCCGCGACCGCGAGGGCGTCACCCAGATCGTCTTCCACCCCGAGGCTAAGGAGGCCCACGCGGTCGCCCAGAAGCTCCGGCGGGAGGACGTGATTACGATCACCGGCGCGTGCATCGACCGCGAGGGCGGCGAGAACCCGAAGCTCGACACCGGCAAGATCGAGGTGGATTGCAAGTCGATCGAGGTGCTCGCCGACGCCGAGACCCCGCCTTTCATCCCCGACGAGGCGGAGAAGGTCGGCGAAGAAACCCGCCTACGCTACCGCTACATCGACATGCGCCAGCCGCGCATGCTCAACATCCTCAAGACCCGCCACCGCGTCGCGAAGCTGATGCGCGACTACTACGACGAGCAGGGTTTTTACGAGATCGAGACGCCCTTCCTCTGCCGGTCCACGCCGGAGGGGGCACGCGACTTCCTCGTGCCCTCGCGCCTGCAGGCCGGCGAGTTCTATGCGCTGCCACAAAGCCCGCAGATCTTCAAGCAGATCTGCATGGTTGGCGGGATCGAGAAGTACTTCCAGATCGCCCGCTGCTTCCGTGATGAGGACCCGCGCGCCGACCGCCAGGCCGAGTTCACCCAGCTCGACATGGAGATGTCGTTCGTCACGCAGGAGGATGTCATCGCGATCAACGAAGGCATGGTCCGCAAGGTGTGGAAGGAGGTTGCGGGCGTGGACATCCCGGACCCGATCCCGCACATGATCTACGCCGAGGCGATGGAGAAGTACGGCAGCGATCGGCCGGACCTGCGGTTCGATATGCAGCTGATCGATGTGACCGAGGCCTGCACGAAGACGGACTTCAAGGTCTTCAGCGGCGCGATCGCGGCGGGTGGGATCGTCAAGGCCATCCGCGTGCCCGGCGGCGCGAAGATGTCGCGCAAGGAAACCGACGCGCTCGCCGAGTTCGCCAAGGAGTTCGGCGCCGGCGGCCTGCCGACGACCAAGATCGAAGGCGGCAAGCTTGCGACCGGCGTCGCCAAGTTCCTCGAGCCAATCACCGACGAGCTCATCGCCACGACCGGCGCCCAGGACGGCGACCTCTTGTGCTTCGGCGTGGACGCCAAGCCCGCGACCGTCCACCGGGTGCTCGGCGAGCTGCGTGTCAAGCTCGGGAACGACCTGGGGCTCATCAAAGAGGGCGACTGGCAGTGGGTCTGGATCGTGGACTTCCCGATGGTCGAGTACGACGACCAGGCGGGTTCCGGAGGGCGGTGGAAGTCGCTGCACCACCCGTTTACCGCGCCCAAGCCCGAGGATGTGGATAAGCTCGACTCGACCGATCACGACACGATCGCCTCGATCAAGTCCAACGCCTACGACCTGGTGCTCAACGGCAGCGAGCTCGGCGGCGGGTCGATCCGTATCCACCGCTCAGACGTGCAGGGCAAGGTCTTCAAGCTGCTGGGCATCGACGAAGCGGAGGCCAAAGCCAAGTTCGGCTTCCTGCTCGACGCGCTCAGCTACGGCGCGCCGCCGCACGGCGGGATCGCGTTCGGGCTCGACCGGATCGTGATGCACCTGTGCAACACGACCAACATCCGCGACGTGATCGCCTTCCCCAAGACGCAGAACGGTGCCGACCTGATGACCGAGGCGCCCTCGGCGGTAGACGATGTGCAGCTCAAGGAACTGCATCTGCGGACGGTGCTTCCGTAGAAGGCCCCGGCCGGGGTGTGAAAGAAGGCGTCGCTCCCGGCTCCAGCCCGGTGTTGTGCAGCCACCGCGCGAACCGGTTTCGCCGCCTCGCCGTAGTGTCAGTCTCTCCGCTTTGTCCCTCCCCTGATGACTGCCGCAAGGACCGCCCATGCTCCGTCGATTTGCCTGTCTATCTGAACTGTTTATCGCTTTTCTCGTTTTCGTGCCGCTCAGCCGGGCGCAGCAGCAGGACACCGCCACACGGGTCACTGAAGCCGTCGCGGAGACCAAGGGCGAACTGGCGGAACTGAAGAACTTCGAAGCCGACCTCGGCCTGCCCGCCGGCCTGACCCGAGAGCAGTCCGACAAGATGGTCGAAGAGTTATGGGGTTTTTACAAGGCGGGCATTGTTCAGGCCAATAGCGAGCAGTACAACACACTGGGCGAGCTGCCGCAGACGATGGCGGAACTCACCGCGGATGCCGAAGACGGCCGAATCAACCTGCAAGCCCGCATGATGCCGCTTGGCGAGTTCCAGATGCCTTTCACGCTCATCCGACGCGAGCCGTCGGGTGTGCCTGAGAACGGCAGGCCGATGTTTATCTGCACGCACGGCGGCGGGCAGAAAGCCGATGTCGGTGGGCCGCACGCCTGGAACGTTAACACGCGTGAATGGCAGACGCAGACGCAGTTCGCCGTTAGGCTCTACGAACCCGAGGGCCTGTACTTCGTCCCGCGTATGGCCGACGACCGCAAGGGCCGCTGGCGTCACGCGCACCACCAGGACCAGTTCGAGCTGGCAATCCGGCACGGCGTCCTGTTCTGGGGCGTGGACCCCAACCGCGTCTACAAGCTCGGCATCTCGCAGGGCGGGTTCGGCTCGGCGATCCTGGGGATGTTCATGCCCGACCTGTTCGCCGGCATCAACCCGATGGCTGGAGGCGTGGGCCTGAGCAACCCGCCGGAGAACCTGCGCAACGTCGCGGTCTTCCACTCCGTCGGCGAGCGCGACACCATGTTCAACCGCGCCGGCAACGCGATCGCGACCCATGAACGCCTCGAAGAACTACGCGTGCAGGACCCCGAGGGCTACGCCAACCAATTGGACGTCCAGCCCGGCCGGGGCCATGGCATCGACTACCGCCCTGGCGCGCCCTGGATCGCCAAGCACACACGCAACCCGCACCCGGATGTCGTGGTCTGGACAAGCCAGCTTGAGAGTGGCCGGCGACGCGGCGAAGCCTACTGGCTGGAGCTGGATGGTGATGACCTTAAGGGCAGCATCGCGCTAACCGCCAAGGCCGACCGCGATACGAACACGATTACGCTGACCGCCAACCAACTCGCCACCGAGACCCCCGAAGGCGACCCGGTCCTGCTCGGCGAGCAAGAGGCCGAGCCGACGCCGCTGAGGGGCGCGACCGTCTCGGTCCTGCTCAACGACACGCTGGTCGATCTGGACAAGCCGGTGAGGGTGTTGTGCAACGGCGAGGAAGTCTTCTCCGGCAAAGCCGAGCGCGACGCGAACATCCTGCTCGAGACGCTGGTCCGCCGGGGCGATTGGAACTACGCCTTCCCGGCCCGAATCTCGGTGGAACTGGACTGATCGACACGGCCGGGCGTCGCAGCGGACAGGCTTCGGTCGAGCGGGCTAACATGCATGGTTAAACCATCCGCCTGGAGCCTGCCATGCGTTGCTGTTCGTTTCCCCGCCGTACCCTGCTGCTTCTCTTCGTCGCCGTTCTCTTGATTCACCCGGTGTCGGCCGAGCGGGTCACCGTGATGACCTACAACGTCGAGAACATGTTCGACGTCTTCGACGACCCGTACACCGGTGACGAAGGCACGGACGTCAAGCGGCGGGACGAGATCGCCGCGATCGCCAAGGCCGTCGCCCACACCGACGCGGACATCGTCGTCTTCCAGGAACTCGAGAACGAGCACCTGCTCGAAGGCATGGTCAAGGCCTTCCTGCCCGACGCCGGCTACGACTACATCGCCTGCCAGCGGACCAACTCGACGCGCGGGATCAACCTCGGCGTGATCTCCCGCCACCCGATCAAGCGGCTGGCGAGCTACCGTTTCAAGACGCTGACGCACCCGGACATCGATCCCGAAGAACAGACCTGGCGCTTCGCACGCGACGCGATGCATATCACGCTCGCCGTGGCCGGTGAAGATCTGCACATCCTCAACGTCCACTTCAAGTCCAACAGCTCTCGCCCGAACGACAAGAACTCGATGAAGTGGCGCTCGGCGGAGGTGCTCGGCGTCAAATCGATCGTCCGCGAATTGCTTGCCGACGAGCCGGATGCGAACGTGCTGGTCATGGGCGACTGCAATTCCAACATCGAAACCCGCCCCGAGCAGGTCCGCCCCTGGCCGGCGACACAACTCATGCGCGCCCCCGAGGCCGACGGCAGCCAGCTCCTGATCGATGTGCACGACGGGATCGAGTACGACGACCGAACCACCATCCTCGGCAGCGGCCCGTTCCCGCCTGCGGTGTTTGATTACATCTACGCCTCGCCCGCGCTGGCGAAGAAGCTGGTGAAGGGCAGCCCTTCGGTGATCCGCGACGAAGCGACCACCGCCGGCAGCGACCACCTGCCGGTGACGGCGGCGTTTGAGATCGGTGACTGACACGAATCAGATGCGCGGCACGTCGTTCTAACCGACAAACCCGTCGGCATTACTCGCCGGCTGGTTGAGGTACGGATTGCTCGCGCGTTCCCGGCCGATCGTCGTCTCTGGGCCGTGCCCCGGCAGGACGCGCGTCTCGTCCGGCAAAACCATCAATTGCTCGTTGATCGACCGAATCAGCCGCGGGCCGTCCGAAGTCGGGAAGTCGTACCGGCCGATCGAGCCGGCGAAGAGCGTGTCGCCGACGATCGCGATGTGGTGGTCGTGCTGGACGAGTGTGACCCCGCCGGGGCTGTGGCCGGGCGTGTGCCGGACTTCGAACGAGACGCCGCCTAATTCAAGCGTGTCGCCATCGTTCATCAAGCCGGTCGCCTCGGGCGCAACGACGGGTTCGACGAAAGCGGCGCTGAGGTTCAGCCGTGTATCGGTCAGGAATTCCTGCTCGTCGGTGTGGATCAGGACCGGGATATCAGGGTAACGGTGCCGCATGGCGTGCAGCCCGCCGATGTGGTCCAGGTGGGCGTGGGTCAGCACGACTTTCTCGGGCTGGAGCCCGCGCTCTTCGATCGCCTCGAGCATCGCGTCCGGCTCGAAGCCGGCATCGATGATCCAGCACGACCGGCCGACCGACAGCACGTAGCAGTTGGTCTGCCACTGACCGAGGCAGAAAGTCTGGATCGATAATGGGCCCGGCGGGTCTGGCATGAGCATCAGTCTAACTGATAACGCTCTTCAGCTTCTTCCCCGTCAGGTAGCTCTCGATGACGGTCGAGCTGAGGTCGTCCGACGCGCAGTAGAACGCGGTGCCGCGGGTCAGGCGGGTGAGCCGCTCGATGAAATCGACCCAGTCCATGCCCCAGTAGTCCTCGATCAGGGCGAAGCTGGCGAAGCGGATGCCCGACTTTGCGCAGAGCACCGCCTCCTTGAGCGTCTCGTCCGCGGTCCGCTCACTCGGCGGGTAGAGCAGGTACAGCATCTCCTCGCCGGTCTCTGACGCGGTCTCGACGTGCGCGGTGGGTTGGCCATCGGTGATGATGAAGACCTGCTTGTTCGCCGCCCCGCTTCGGCGGAGGATACGCCGGGCCTCACGCAACCCCAAATGCAGGTTCGTAAAGTGCAGCGGCAGGTTCCCGGGCGGCTTGTGTGGGTCGATCTGGTCGAGTGGCACGCGGATGCGGATCTGCGGGTCGCGGATGCTTACCGGCTTGGGCATGATCAGCGGCACGTCCCGCTCACTCACGCGCTCGGCCAGCGAATAAAACGAAACGAACTCTAGCGTGTCCAGTGGGAACCGCTGCCGGATCAGCTCGCTCATGCCCAGGCAGACGCGCTTGGCCTGCAGGAACCGGCCGTAGCGGTACATCGAGCCGGACAGGTCGATCAGCATCACCGTCGCGCAGTCCGCCCGGCCCTCGGTCTCGTGCACGACAAAGTCGCTCATACCCAGCTTCAGCGGGAGCAGGCTGCTCGCGTGTGCATCGACCGAGCCTGCCAGCGCGTTCCGCAGCGTCGCGCCCAGGTCTATCTCTGACAGCGGGTCACCAAAGTCGTACGGCCGACTCCCATCGGCCCGCTCGCTGGTCTTGCCCGACTGCTCGGTCGTGTGCCCGTCCCGGCTGCCGCGCTTGAGGTTCTCGAACACCTGCAGCAGCGACTGGTGCTGCATGCCGTTGACCATCCGCGCGGTCAGGCGAAGCTGGGTATTGCCGTTCTCATCCGTGACCTCTTCGAGCAGGCCCGCATCGATCATCTGCTGGATGAGGTCCTGCTCGTCGGGGTTCTGCAGGTTGTTCAGGGCGTCCATCGCCTGGTCGCCGTACTGCAGGATAAACTCGATAAGCTGCGGCGAGGGGAAGAGCTCGTCGGGCGAGAGGAAGGGCTTGCCGTCATAGGGGCCGTAGGTGTGCTTCACGGCAGGATTGTAGGCGTGATGTTTCGCGGGTGACGCGCGGCGTCCCATGCGAATCGTGACAGATGGTTTGAACGGGACGCCGCGCGTCACCCGCGAAACGTTACAGGGGTTGTTTCTTCGGCACCCCCGGCAGTCGCGGGTACTCGGCCGGTGTCTGCACCTCTTTGATGATCGACACGATCACCAGCTCGTTATCGAACGAATCGGGGTATGCATCGATGACCGCGAGTTCACCGGCGCCGAGGATGGACAGCGCGTCGCCCGCCTCGCCGAGTTCCTGCTCGGCCTTGGGGCCCTTCATGGCCAGGACGCGCCCGCCGACGGCGACCAGCGGCAGGGCGAACTCCAGCAGCACGTTCATCGGCCCGACCGCGCGGTTGATGCACGCGTCGTACCGCTCGCGGTGCGCATCAGACTGCCCCGCCGCCTCGGCCCGCTCTTGCAGGACCGTCGCGTTGGTCAGACCCAGCCCATCGATCGCCCGCTGGATGAAGCCGGCTTTCTTTCCCGTCGATTCGAGGAGCGTGACCTTGAGGCTCGGCCGAGCGATCGCGACGGGCATGCCCGGCAGGCCGGCCCCGCTGCCGACGTCGATGACACTACTCCCGGGGTCAAGCTCGTCCAGACCGGGCAGCACGGTGAGCGAATCAATAATCAGCCGCCGCCACGCCGCGTCCTCCTCACGCACCGCGGTGAGGTTCGTGCGTGTGTTCTCATCAAGCACGAGCGCGAGGTAACGCGCGAGCTGATCGAGCTGCTCAGGCGTGAGCTCGATATCGAGGGCGCGCAGCTCGTTATGGACGGAGTCCGGGATCATGGCCGCACAGGATAACGTGCTATTGTGACTTGTCGACTCGTGGTCTCTAAGGACTACAGTGTTTTCTCGCAAACTCAAGGGCCTTTTTGGCGATCTTCTTTTGCTTGACACCTCCGCTATTCATTGAGAAGCCATGATTGCGCTCGCCATCAATAGCGTACACCTCGGTTGGACAACCATCTTTTACACGCGGAGGAACGGTAGGCAATGAGAATAGGCCAATCTCTTCAAGTTCATGAAAGAAAGGTCGCGCTTCTTCAATTGGCACACGGGCTTGGCGGTAGTTGTTGTGATTGGACCGACTGCCCCTGTAATGGCGCAAAATCGCGCCGTCATCACCAAAACACATCAGCGCGTATTCGATACCTCCGCTTGGCAAAAAAGCCATTGTGACTCCAATAGCTTGTTGACAATCGAATTCCAGTGCGAATTGATTGACTTGATCCTTCAAAGAACCTTCATTTTGCATGCGCAAAAACATGATTAATAAAATGGCGAGCCACAATCCCATTGCAAGCAGGCAGATTCCCGTTTATTTCTTATATGATAGGAGATCATTGAAAAATCGCATCCGCATTGTTATCAAATTCAAAGCTCGGCCGGGCCAGCATCTGCGGGCGTCTTGCCGCGAAGCTGATGACCAGGCCGACCATCATGAAGGTGAAGAGCATGGACGACCCGCCGTAGGAGATCAGGGGCAGCGTGATGCCGGTGATGGGCAAGAGGCCCACGGTCATGCCGATGTTGATCGAGGCCTGGGTGAAGATCATCCCGCCGAAGCCGACGCAGCTGATGCGCGCGAACGGGTCCTTGGAGCGCGCCGCGACGAGCAGGATCGAGCCGACGAGCACGCCGTAGAGCCCCATGACCCCGAGCCCGCCGAAGACCCCCCAGCGGTTGACGATGACGGGGTAGATCATGTCGTTGTAGTCGAAGGGCAGGTCGTTGTAGTCGATGATGGTGGCGGCGCGCTCTTTGCCGTAGCCGGTCGCCCCGCCGGCGGCGACCATGCGCTTGGCGACCTTCTGCTGGTAGCCCTCGCGCTGGGCCATGCGGTCGTCGCCGATCATGTCGAAGTACATCGCCTTGATGCGGTCCTGCTGGTGGCC
>JANQKT010000181.1 GCA_028280965.1 Phycisphaeraceae bacterium | reverse complement strand
GGCTGCCCGTCCCGGATGCCCATTGGGTACCCCCGGAAACCCCAATCGAGTCACGGGAAGAAACGCGGCGGGTCAACGGTAGTTTACCATGCAGGGGTTGCCGGCCGTGCAAGCCGGCGGGGCCGGTGTTGCGGGCTTGGGAATCCTCCTCTTGAACTTGATTGCGGAACAAACCGGCTCGGCGATGACGCCCACCCAGCACCTCGCGGCGCTGGTCGTGTTCACGGCCGTCGTGGTTGTGCTGGTCCTGGCCGGGCGGAAGAACGACAAGCTGGCGCGCCGGGTCTTCGCGGGGATCGCGCTTGGGGCCTGGCTCTTGTCGAGCGTGTTCTATGTGCTGCCGAAGAATATCGAGCCGGACAAGTCGCTGCCGATCCAGGCGTGCGACCTGCTCGCGCTCTTCGCGGTGATCACGCTCGCGCTGCCCAGCCGGCTGATGCGCGCCGTGATGTACTTCGGCGGGGTCGGGCTCACGACACAGGCCTTCATCACCCCGACCAGCGACATCGGCGGGCCGGGCAACATCAAGTTCTGGATCTTCTGGTCGCTGCACGGCGTGGTCCTCGCGACGGCGATCTATGTTGTTGCGGTCGATCGGTTCCGACCAACAGTTGTTGATCTGCGCAACGCGTCGCTGTTCTGGGGCGGGTACGCCGTCGCGATGATCGCGCTGAACTACGGCACGTTTGTTGCGGGTTTGAATGGCGGGCAGGGATGGTACTACGGCTACCTCGGCCCGACGCTGCCGGAGATCGTGTCCGGGTCGATCCTGCGGCACTTTGGTGACTGGCCCGTTCGGCCGATGGTGATGATGTTGTTCGCGTTGTCGGTGTTCATATTGATCTGGCTGCCGTGGGCGGTGGGGCGGAAGGTGTTGTGCCCACATGAGCAGGAGACCTAGGCGCTCTTGATGCCTTCACAGCTTGATTCACAAGCTTATGCGTCATCTCCTGTTCCGATCTTTCGCTGCAGCTTCATCTCATTCATCCCGTGATATGTCAGCAGCAGCGCGCCATCCGCGGCGAAGGCATCGAACAGTGCTTCGATCAGCCCCTCCTCGCCCGGCCAGGGGTATGCGAAGATAACATCGAAGTCGGCGACATCCAGGCCCAATTCGTCGTACGCCGCGTGTTCATTGGTTTGCAGCCAGGCCTGGGAGGCCATCTCGTCAACGATCGCATCGCCGTCTTCGGGGACGAGGCTGCCCTGTGCGATCGTGACACGGAGCGCGTGGTCGCGCATCAGCCGCTCGGCGTTGGTGACGAGGTCGCGGTTGATTTCGATCGCGTGGGTGTCGAAACCGTGCAGCGCCGCGAGCCCGGCGACGACGGCGAATCCCGCGCCCCATTCGCAGAAGACTGGCCCGGGCGCGAATGCGCCATCGTTCAACGCGCCGAGCGCCTGGTTGACCATCAAAAAATCGCTTGCGACGAACGACGGGATGGGGGCCGATGCGTTGTGATCCCGGATGAAACGCTCGATCCGCTCTTGCGCATCGCGGATCAACGCGGCCGCGGCCCCACCCGGCGGCGGCTGAGATATCCAGTCTAGTTCGATCGGTATCAATGGCATCGGCGCATCGTACTCTGCTACCCGGTCGATGATCGGGTAGGATGGATATTGATGCGGGCGTAGCTCAATTGGCAGAGCGTCAGCCTTCCAAGCTGAATGTTGCCGGTTCGACTCCGGTCGCCCGCTTTTGATGACGACCGTCTCCACCGACGAGCCCGCCTTGACCACCGATCGCACAGACTGGCCGCACCGGCACCTGGTGGGGATCGAGCCGCTCTCGGCGGGCGAGATCCGTGTGCTGCTGGGCAAGGCGCAGGGGTACGAGGGCGTTTCGACCAGCCGGGCGCTGCCGAAGAACGCGGACCTGCACGGCAAGGTCGTCGTCAACCTGTTCTACGAGGACTCGACCCGGACTCGGGCGAGCTTCAGGCTCGCAGCGTCGCGGTTGTCGGCGGACGTGCTCGACATGTCCGCCTCCGGTTCGAGCGTGAGCAAGGGCGAGACGCTGGTGGACACCGCCAAGAACATCGAGGCGATGGGCGTGGACATCATCGTCTGCCGGCACAGCCAGAGCGGGACGGCGATCCAGCTTGCGGAGGCCACGGACTGCGCGATCGTTAATGCAGGCGACGGGCAGCACGAGCACCCGACGCAGGCGCTGCTGGACGCGTTCACGATCGCCAAGCGGCTGGGGCGGGACGACACGTTTGACTTCAGCGGGCTGACGGTCGCGATCGTCGGCGACATCGGCCACTCACGGGTCGCGCGGTCGAACCTGCACTGCCTGACGAAGCTGGGGGCCAGGGTCGTGCTGGTCGGCCCACCGACGCTGGTGCCGGGCGCGCTGGCAGGGGTGGAGTGCGCGGTCAGCCATGATTTGGACGCGGTCCTGCCGGAGGTCGATGTGGTGAACATGCTGCGGGTGCAGTTCGAGCGGCTGTCGGGCCCGGCGTTCCCCAGCCAGCGCGAGTACACGACGCTGTACGGCCTGACCGCGGCACGAATGAAACAGGCCAAGGAGGGCATTGTCGTCATGCACCCCGGGCCGATGAACCGCGGGCTGGAGATCGAGTCGGCGGTGGCGGACGGGCCGAGTTCGGTCATCCTCGACCAGGTAGCCAACGGTTTGGCGGTGCGGATGGCGACGCTGGCGCTGGTGGGTGGGGCGTGAGGTTTTCCCGGCGCGGGATCCCACGGTACCGGCGCTTGCTTTGCTCGCTTCAATGCCGTGGGCATGAGGGTTGAGAACTGCTTCATCAACGATGCGTCGGATCGATTATGCTCTGTGCGATGGACGCGACCGCTTCGGCAACCACGACTGCAATGCCCGATACCGAACGCCCCGACCAACCCGGCCTGCTGGTGATCGTCTCCGGCCCGTCGGGTGTGGGCAAGAGCTCGATCACGCATGAGCTGGTCCGCCGGCTGGACGCGAACCTGATCGTCTCGATGACGACGCGGCCGATGGGCCCGCGGGACATCGACGGGCAGGACTACGTGTTCATCAACGAGCGTGAGTTCCGCGACCTGGTCAAGCTTGGGCAGATGCTGGAATATGCGCAGGTGTACGACAACCTGTACGGCACGCCGAAGGAGCCGGTCGAGCAGGCGATCGCGGACGGCGAGACGGTGATCCTGGAGATCGATGTCAAGGGTGCCCAGCAGATCAAGCAGCAGATGCCGCACGCGGTAGGGATCTTCATCGAGCCGCCGAGCGAGGCGGACCTGCTGAACCGCCTGCGCGAGCGCAAGCGCGAGGACGAGGCCACGATCCAGAAACGCTTCCAACGCGCCAGCGACGAGATGCAGCTCGCCCACGACCTGGGGATCTACAAGTACACCGTGATCAACGACCGGCTGGACCAGGCGATCGAGCGGGCCGTCGAGCTGATCGAGGGCGAGCTGGACGAGCGGCGGGGGTAAGGGCATCGCCTGTCTGACAGTGAGTGGATCAGTACGGCCCGGCGATGGCGATCGCCGAGCTTTAAACTCCTCACTGATGTGCGGGCCCGATCCTCTACAATACATTCATGCACCCCGCTGTCTTTCTGGACCTAGACAACACGATCATCCACGACACCGCCGGCTCGGCCGAGGTGGAGGCGGTGTCGCTGATCCAGGGTGCCGCGCCGGCGATCGCCTCGCTGCGTGGGCTGGGGTATCGGATTGTCGTCGTCGCGAATCAGGAGGGCGTGGCGCGGGGCAAGATGATCGAAGAGGACGTGCATGCGCTCAACGCACGCGTCGCGGAGCTGGTCAGCAGGACCGCCAACGGTGCCGTAATCGACGCGTTCTACTATTGCCCGTACCACCCCAAGGGGAACCTCAAGCAATACAAGAAGGATCACAAGAACCGTAAGCCCAAGCCAGGGATGCTGCAGCAGGCCGCCGAGGAGATGCGATTGGATCTCTCGGCGAGCTGGATGATCGGCGACGAGCTCGCGGATGTGCAGGCCGGGCGTGCGGCGGGGGCGCGTACGGTACTCCTTCGACCGGACGCCGAGCTGCTCCAACCGATCGAGCCGTCGCAGCTGCAGGGTGTGATGGCCGAGCCGCCGGATCATGATCGGCCGAGCGGCCCGGACTTTTATGCGGTCGGCCTCGTGCAGGCGGCGCGGCTGATCGCGCAGCAGCCGCGGGTCGAAACGCACGACCCGGTATCCAGTGACGAGCCGGGACGAAAGTGGGATGCGCAGAAGGTCGCGCAGCTCCAGGTCGCCCGGCCGAAGCCCGCAGAGGCGAACAAACCCGAGCCGGCGACGATGGGTGGTCGCGCGTTCCGGCCATGGGGTGCGCCGGTGGCGGAAGAAGACGAGAAGCCCATCGTCGTCAAGCCGTTCCGCAAGCGCCCGCAGCGGGAAGACCACCCGTCTCAGCCGCCCGCGACGCAGGACGAGCCCGCGGACATCCCCGACACAATCCGCCAGGCGATCGAGCGCAAGAAACAAAACGCGGGTGAGGCCGACGAGCCCGGCACCGATAAGACCCTGCGCCTGATCCTGCAGGAACTGCGGTCCCAGCGCGCCGCAACGCAGGAGTTTTCGTTTCTCACAATCATCGCGGTCGCGCTGCAACTGGTTGCGATCATCTGCCTGCTCGGCGGGCTGTTTATGGGCGGGTCCAGCGACGCGCTCTTCCTCCGGTGGCTGGGGGCCGGCATCATGGCTCAGCTGCTTTCGATCTCCACGATGATGTACGGCCGATGACCAAGCCCAAGCCCGACAACCCGCCGCTCAACATGCTCGTGGTCATGCCCGCGCTGCTCGGTGAGGCGGTCATGGCAACGGCGACACTGCACGCCCTGCGACAGACCTGTCCCGACGCGCGGATCACCGCGCTGGTGAAGCGCAGGCTACGGCCGGTGCTGTATGGGCTCGATAGCGTCGACCGCGTACTGTCGATCCGTAAGCGGCTGCATGCGGATGAGGGCAAGGGCAAGAAAAGACGCGGGCGTGCCTCGCTGGTCCGGCTGGGTCGGCGGCTCTCGCGTGGCGGGTTCGATACCGTCGTGATCCTGCCCGATTCGTTCAAGGCCGCGGCGCTCGCCACCATCGCGGCCATCCCCCGGCGGGTCGGATACGAACATGACGGTCGAGGGGCATTGCTGACCGACCGGCTGGTACCCCGCCGGCACCGCGGCGCGCTTGTGCCGGTTTCGACGCTCGACAAGTACCTCGGCATCGCACGCTACATGGGCGCGGCTTGCCCGTCGCCGGTGATGCACCAGCACGTTCGGCCGGAGTCGGTCGGGCAGCTTGATTGTCTGCTCGAACGGGCCGGCATCGACAACCCGCGGCAGCAGGAACTGATGCTGGTCAACCCTGGCGCGCTCGTGGCGGTTCGGCGGTGGTCACCAAGGCGCATGGCGCACCTCTGTGACCTGATGGCCGAGCGGTTCAACATCACGCCCGTCGTCACCGGCACACCGGGCGAACGGGACGCGGTCGCACAACTGCTCGACCGAGCGACCGTGCCCATCATCGATCTGCCTGAGTTGGGCACGGACCTGCACCTGCTCAAAGCGATGATCGGCCGCAGCCGGATGATGGTCACCAACGACGCCGGCCCGCGCCACCTCGCCGTGGCGCTTGGCACGCCGCTGGTTACGCTCTTCGGCCCGACTCAGCCGCAGTGGTCGGCGACGATCGCGGAGCACGAGCAGTTGGTCGTCGCCGACGGACTGAGCGTTGCCGCGCGTGACGACCCCGCGTTTGACGGCCCGGCCAGCCTGGACCGCCTGCACGCCGACGAGGTCTTCGACCACGCCAGCGCGCTCTACCTGCGCACGCGCTCGCTCAGCGTGACCGAGGCTGCGGTCGGGAGCTACTCCGGGGACGGGGTTGGGGTGTGAAGCCGATGCACGTCGCAATCATCTGCGATGCGTTGACGCCGCAGGACCCCGCCGGGCAGCAGGCGGCGGCGCTGGCGGTGCGCCTGGCAGACCTGGGATACCGTGTCAGCTTGCTGTGCTCTCAGGCGATCGAGCCGGATTTGGATGAACGTATCGAGCTGCGCCGCCCCGAACGCCTGCCGCGCTTTCGTGCCGCGCAATTGATCGTTTACCGGCGATGGGTCTTCAGGACTCTGCAAGCGGTGTTGCCTGATGCGCGCGTTTCGTTTTCGGAAACGATTCCCGCTGAAGTCATGGCCCCTGTACGGGGTACACACCGGGCATTAGTCGACGAACAAGCGGATTGTATGCCGCCGGTGTCACGGCCCATCGCGCGCTTGTGTGCGATGCGTTGCCCGTTGGACTGGCTGTCGCTTCTGTTTGAACGCAGAGCGTATCGTGCCCCATCGGTGCAGGCGGTGTGCGCGATCTCGCAGCGTATCGCGTCGCAGATCGATGCGCTGGTGCAAGCGGATAAGCCAGAGACCCGTCGTGTCGCGCTGCCGCTGCAAACGTGGTCGGATTTCGATCAGCCTGCATCGCCGAAGCGTAAACAACTCGCCCGTGGGCTCCGCGTCAATCTCGACGCCAAGTGGATTGTGTTCTTTTTTCGCTCGGCCAGCCTCGGCGGGTTCGATGCGATGATCGGCGCATTCAAGGCGCTGGTCGATAGCGGAGTTGACGCCATACTCTTCCTCGCCGGCCCGACACGGTACACGCATCTTGCATGGATCGCGCAGCTTGGTTTGCGCGAGCGTGTGCGTTTTGTCGGCGGCAGCGACCAACTCGGCACGCTTGCTGCCTCGGCCGACTTGGTCGCCCACCCGACCTTGTATGACCCCGGCGGCTGGGGCTTGCAGCCCGCGCTCGCCGCCGGCCGGCCGATCATCACGACCACCGCCAGCGACGCCGGCGACCTTGTCCGTCAACGGGGCGGGGTTGTGCTGGACTGTCCGGTGGACGCGGGGGCCCTTCTTTCGGCCATGCGCGACCGCCTGAGCGACGAGACCGAGGCTGTGGCCCGCGACTCAGAGGGTGAGACCCGATTTCCTCGCAGCAGCCCCGATCCGACGCTTGCAGAGGCGATCGAGGCCTTCCTGGCGGGCTTCAACCCGTCTGGGAGCGTCTGAGCGGGTCTGCAGAGGGTCTTCTGCTTGCATCCCCGCCCCAGATCCTCTAGACTCCGCGGCTCGCTATACACGCAACACCCCTGCGCCAGCACAGAGACGACGCATGCCCACGATCAACCAACTGGTCAACAAGCCCCGCCGGACCCCGAAGGTCAAGTCCAAGGTCAAGGACCTGGACCAGTGCCCCCAGCGGCG
>JANQKT010000153.1 GCA_028280965.1 Phycisphaeraceae bacterium | reverse complement strand
CTTGGCGTTGGCGAGGTGCGTCGTCTCAAGCAGTTGGAAGAAGAGGACCGCAAGCTCAAGCAGCTCGTGGGGGGCTTGTCGCTGGACAAGACGATGCTGAAGGACGCCTTGAATCCTCACTTGCACTCGCACGGATGCCATGCTTAAGCATCTCGAAGGTGAACAACAAAGGCTCCAAACTGCAAGCCAGAAGAGGATGGTAGAACTCACAGAGAAACGGGAGTCTATTCTCGCCAGAGTAGAGCGAGCACAGGAGGGGTGGCTTGATGGCGTTCTGCCTCTTGCCGAGTACCGCAAACTTAAGAGTCAGATGCTTAGAGAGGCGTGAGATTGACGACGAGATCAAGAAGTTAGAGCACCATGCGGGGAATCGGTTCGAACCCATGGCCCGATTCCTAAAAGCCAGCAAACAAGCCAAAAAAGTAGCTTCGGAGGGCACCTCCGAAGAACAACTCGATTTTTTCAAAAAATCGGTTCGAACCCACAACTGGTGTCCCGCCACTTGACCTGCGAGCCACGCGGAGCGTGAAAAACCTACACTTCTAGCAAATGAGCGTGACGCTGAAACTCCAGCGTCACGCTCATCCGTCGAGAACACGTCGGTTCTTCGATCAAGCGGAGAGGGTGGGATTCGAACCCACGAGGAGCTTGCGCCCCCACACGAATTCCAATCGTGCGCCTTAAACCGCTCAGCCACCTCTCCGGGGCGTTGGTTCGCATCAAGCGGGCCACGTATGCTATCGGATTCCGCCAGAGGATCAACCCCGGAAGGTCCCCGGGATCCTCCGTCCCGGGGTGGTGTTACGAGCGTGATGGATGGCAGATCAACCCGGTGACGACAAACTGCACGGGCTGCTGGTGATCGACAAGCCGCTGGGCTGGTCGTCGATGGATGTGGTCCGCAAGGTCAGGTATGCGGCGGGCAAGGGCAGCGGGCGCGGCAAGCAGAAGGTCGGCCACGCCGGGACGCTGGACCCGCTGGCGACGGGTGTCTTGGTGGTGTGTCTCGGCAGGGCGACGAAGATGGTGGACCAGTTGATGGGGCAGAAGAAGGTTTATGAGGCGGCGATCGACCTGAGCGCTTTCACCGCGAGTGATGACGCGGAGATGCCGCGTGAGGAGGTTGTGGTTGAAAGCCCGCCGACGGTCGAGCAGATCGACGCCGCGCTGCTGACGCAGACCGGCGAGGTTGAGCAGGTCCCCCCGGCGTTCTCCGCGATCCATGTCGATGGCAAGCGCGCGTACCAGGCGGCCCGCAAGGGCGAGGCGGTCGAGCTGAAGCCACGCACCGTGCGTATCGACAAGGTCGAGCGGCTCGGCTACGACTGGCCGAGGCTCGGGCTGCGGATCACCTGCGGCAAGGGCACGTACGTCCGCTCGATCGCCCGAGACCTGGGCAGGTATCTCGGCACGGGCGGGCACCTCACCGCGCTGCGGCGGACGGCGAGCGGGGTGTTCACGATCGGGCAGGCATATCCGATGGGGCAGCTTGAGAACGGTCTGGCGCAGGAAGAGTTGCTGTCGATATCGCGGATTTGATTGATACTGTTTCGCGGGCGACGCGCAGCGTCCCATTCAAAGCACAGAGAAACAACAAGCGGGACGCTCCGCGTCACCCGCGACACGGGGTTGCGCTAAAGTTCGGCCGGCGTCTCGTCGCCGCGTTTCTTGAACGTCAGCTTCATCAGCAGCAGCCCGAACTCAAAGAGCAGGTACAGCGGCACCGCCAGGACGAGCATGCTGAACGGGTCGGACGGCGTCAATACCGCGCCGAGCGCGCAGGCACCGAAGAGCGCGTACTTGCGCAGTGATCCGATCCCGCGCGGGTCGAAGATCTGCGTCCAGCCGAGCACGAGCATCACCACCGGGAGCTGGAACGCGGCAACGATGCCCAGCATCATGACGGCGGCGAACCGCACGTACTCGTTCATCGCCGGCAGGGGTGTGATCAGCTTGGTTGATCGCTGGGAGACAACGCGGATCTGGTCATCAAAAAACATCTCGACCCGTTCACGGTCGGCGTTGATCCAGAGGTCGCCCTCAGCGGGTTTGTCCGGGCGCGATTCAAGCACGGGGATGCTCATCGGCTCGGTATCAAAAACAAAATCCTCGGGCAGGTCGCTGCCGGTATTGCCCATGTACGGGTCAAGCACCGTTCGGGTGACCAGCGAAGGCTTGCTGGTCAGGTCGTACTCAGGATAGAAGCTGACGAAGTTGATAAAGAACGCGAGCGAGACTGGGAGCAGGATGTAGTAGGTGAACATCACGCCGAGCGCGGTCATGATCGTGCTGAACGGCGCGAGGATATAGACGGCCTTCTTCTCGTGTTCGTAGAGCCCGACAACGATGAACTGCCAGGCCTGCCAGATGATCCAGGGCGCGGCGACGATGACGGCGGCGATGAGCACGACCGGCATATAGACGCTGGTAAAACCGGCGGTCGGGTCGGTCTGGATCGGCGGGGACGGCGCGCCGAGCATGTCCTGGACGTGCAGCAGCGGCTGGGCGAGCCAGCTGATGATCTGGAAGCTGTAGATCACCGTGAAGACCAGCGCGATCACGACGCCGATCAGCATCTTAACCAGACGGCTGCGCAGCTCCTCGATGTGGTCGCCCAGCGGCATCGTGTGGTCGTTGGGCAGTTTCTTGCGCTCTGGCTCCGGCCCGTCCTGCGCGCGGTAGTGCTCGGGGTCGTAGGCCGGGTCGTTCTCGGGGGGCTGGTCCAGGGGCATGGTTTAAGGCGTCGGGAATCGGAGTAGGCCGACTCGTCGTTAGCGAATCAAGGATTTTAACGTACCGGCGTCTGATAGGCTTTGTTACCGTCGCCTAATCCCTATTGCCGATTCCCGACTCACTGCATCAGACGATCAGCATCGCGTCGCCATACGAGTAGAAGCGGTATCGCGCCTCGACGGCTTCGCGGTAGCTGTGTTGTAAGGCGTCCAGACCCATGCCCGGGAGGGATGCGACCAGCGCCAACAGGGTCGACTTGGGCAGGTGGAAGTTCGTCATCAGCCGGTCGGTGAAGCGGAAGGTGAATCCGGCGTCGGGATGGATAAACAGGTTGGTTGTCGCGGTGACGCCGGCCGGGTACCGGTCGGGCTCGAGCGCATCGTTAGGCAGCGACTCGAGTGAGCGGACCGTGGTCGTGCCGACGACCAGCAGCCGCCCGCCCCGGGCCCGGCAGTTGCGGATCGCGTCGAGTGTTTGGCGTGGCACGGTGAACCACTCGGCGTGCATGTTGTGCTCCTCGAGCGTGTCCGTGCGGACTGGCGCGAACGTACCGACCCCGACATGCAGGTCCACCGCAGCGCGTTCTATGCCCTGGTTTTCAAGTTGTTTCAGCAGTTCATGGGTAAAGTGCAGTCCCGCGGTCGGCGCGGCGACCGAGCCCGTTGAGGCATCTTGCTCCGTCGCGTAGACCGTGTTGTACCGGTCCAGGTCTTCGGGCGTCAGTTCGGCCTGCCCTTGTCGGCGGCGCTGCTTGCGGATGTACGGCGGCAGGGGTGTCTGGCCAATACGATCAAGCAGGGCTGGGGCGGGTTCGTCGCCCTTGGGCACCGCCAGCCACTGCCCGCCGCCGAGTGATTCGGCGAGCGCGAAGGTCACGGCGTTGGGCCGTTCGCCGAGCGTGATCTGCTCACCCGCTTCGAGCGTGCCGCGCGATTCGAGCATGACCTGCCAGCGTTCGCCTGCATCAGTGCCGATGAACAGCCCGCTGATCTTGCCGCCGGTTGTGGTGCGCGTTCCCGTGAGATACGCCTGAAGCACACGTGTCTGGTTCACCACGAGCAAGTCGTCGGGAGTGAGCACGCCGAGTTCG
>JANQKT010000150.1 GCA_028280965.1 Phycisphaeraceae bacterium | reverse complement strand
CGCGGACAAACCGCTGCTCGCCCAGGCCCCACCAGTCCGGCGTCGTCGGGCGCGGGTGGTAGTAGCAGTAGAGGTAGTCCCGCGGGTTGCCCGCCTCGGCTTTGAGCTGCGGCAGGAAGCTGCGCCCGTCCAGCTTGGGTTCGGCCGGCGGCTTGGCATCGGCCAGGTCCGCGAACGTCGCGAAGAAGTCCGTGAAATCGATCAGGTCATCACAAACGATGCCCGGCTTCGCCGGCCCGCCGACCGCGACGAGCGGGACGTTCGTGCCGTAGTCGATCGGGTGGCCCTTGGCGCCCTGGATCGCCACGCCGTTCGCAACGGACCGGATCGATCGGTCGGTGCCGTTGTCCGCGGTGAAGACCAGCAGGGTGTTCTCGCTCAGCTCCATCTCGCGCAGCGCCTGATCGATCCGCCCGACGACGTGGTCGGTGTACGCGACCATGTCGGCGAAGTTCTGCTGCTTGTCCTTGCTCTTGCGGTCCACGCTGTGCGGCGTCGGCACGAACGGGCCGTGCGGCAGGCACATCGGGTAGTAGAGGAAGAACGGCTTGCCGCCGTCCTTGTGCCGCTTGATGAAATCGATCGCCTGATCGGCGAGCAGGTCCGGCCCGTAGTCGTCCCTGCCGGTCTCCATGTACGCGCCGTTGCGGTCCAGCGTCGGACGCCAGTACCGCGACTGCACCTTGTCCAGGTGCCAGCACAGGTACTCATCGAAGCCCGCATCGGTCGGGTGCAGGCCCTGGTGTGCGAAAGGTTGGTCCGCCCGGCCCCAGAGCTGCCACTTGCCGACCAGGCCGGTCGCGTAGCCCGCCTCTTTCAAGAGGTGAGCGAACGTGTACGCCTCGGCGTCGAGCAGGCCGAAGCGGATGTAGTTCCGGCCGTTGCTCATGCCGGTCATGATCTTCACGCGCGTCGGCGTGCAGAGCGGCTGGGCGTGCGCCGCGGTGAACCGGACGCCGCGCTCGGCGAGGGCATCGATGTTCGGCGTCTTGTAGCTCGTCCCGCCGTAGACGCCGAAGCACTCGGCCCCGGCGTCATCGGCCATGATCAAGACGATGTTCGGCTTGCCCTGCGCCCAAGCGCCGGGCCCGGCCAACGCGCAGACAAACAGCAGCGCGGCCAGCCGGATCATCCCTTGCATCTCAATCGCCCTTGTACTGCGGGTTGCGCTCGGTCGGCACCGGCGCGTCGGTGGCTGCGCGCCAGTCGCGCAGCCGCTTCAGGAGTGTATCGGCCTTGTCCTTGTGCCTGCCCGACAGGTCGTCCTGCTCGCCGACGTCTTTAGCGAGGTTGAACAGCTCGACCTGCCCGGTCTCGAAGTACTCGATCAGCTTCCAGTCGCCCGAGCGGATGACGCTGCAAGGCGTCGCGCGCCACGGCGGGCGGTGCGCCTCGGCGCCCTCGCCCCCGGAATAACCCTGCAGGTAGGCGGGGAAGTGGAAGAAGATCGCGTCGCGCTTGAGCGCCTGCTCCGGGTCCTTGAGCTGCGGCACCAGCGACTCGCCGTCGACCGGCTGGGTCGTCGGCAGCTTGGCGCCGGCGAGCTCGGCGAAGGTCGGATAGAAGTCCAGCAGCACCACCGGCTGGTCGACGGTCGCGCCGGCTTTGGTTACGCCGGGGTAGCGCACGAACAACGGCACGCGGATGCCGCCCTCATAGAACATGCCCTTGGTGCCGCGCAGCGGGTGCTGGTCGGTCAGCCCGCCGTGCCCGCCGTTGTCGGACGTGAAGACGACGACGGTGTTGTCGGTCAGCCCGTGCTCGTCGAGGGCATCGAACACCCGGCCGAGGTACTTGTCCATGCCCTCGACCATCGCGGCGTACTTCTCGTTCTTATGACGCTCGCCCTTCGCACGCGCGGCGGCCTTCTCGAGCAGCTCCGGGTGCGGCTGCATCGGCGTGTGCACGGTGTACAGCGGCAGGTACAGGTAAAACGGCTTGCCCGCGTCTTTTTGATTCGCGATGAAGTCCGCGGCCTCGCGCGTCAGCCGGTCGGTCAGGTACTCGCCCTTCGGGCCGTCGGCGAGGTTCTTGTTCCTGTACGGGCTGAAGTACGAGGCGGGGTGGCCGGCGATGTTGCCCGCGATGTTGATGTCGAAGCCCTGGCCGGTCGGCCCGGTCGCGCCGTCGCCCAGGTGCCACTTGCCCATGTGCGCGGTCGTGTAGCCGGCGGACTTGAGGACCTCGGCGATCGTCACGACCTCCGCCGCGAGCTCGGTCTTGTTCGGCGTGGGGATGAGCATCCGGCCGGACGCCTTGCCGCGCGCCGAGTCCTTGACCGTGTACACGCCGGTCCGCGGCGCGTACATGCCGGAGATCAGCGCGGCCCGCGTCGGCGCGCAGTTCGCGCAGTTCGCGTAGCCGGCGGTAAACACCAGCGACTGGCCCGCGAACCGGTCGATGTTGGGCGTCCGGTAGTAGTCGCTGCCGGTCACGCCCAGGTCCGCGTAGCCCAGGTCGTCGGCGATGATGAAGACAAAGTTCGGGCGCTCGGCGGCATGAGCATCGACCGGCCCGGAGAGGCACCCCATCGAGACAAACACGGCAACAATCAACGGCATCCATCGCATCGGTATTTATTTCCTTGTGTTCGCGGATTGAGTAGACAAAGGGTGGAGAACAGGCCCGGCCCCGGCGGGTTTCACTTCGCGGTGCTGATGACGAACCTGCCGGCGTGGGCCTTGGCGTACTCGGCCATGCGCTTGGCGTTCTGCGACTTGGCGGCCGCGGCCTCCTTGCCCGGCTCGGGGAAGAAGATCATGTTCACGGCGATGGGCGCGGTGCGGCACAAGAGCCGCGTGATATAGTTCATCCGGCCCCAGCCGTTGAGGTGGCTGCCCGCGGGCGCGCCGTCGGACAGGAAGTGGACCGTGTCCATCCCGGGGATCCTGACGGCGCGCTCGATCGCGTCGTAGCTGCGCGTGCCCAGGGTCAGCTCCATGTCGTAGCTGAACTGCTGCATCGCGGGCTTGCGGTTCTCCGCGGGGATCAGCCCGCCCGCCGCGAGCACGCGGACGTGCCCGCCGAAGTCGACGATGTTGAACTTCACCGCGTCGGGCAGCGCGAGCACGACACCGCTGAGCATCTGCTTGAGCGATTCGATCTGCGCCCCCTTCATCGACAGCGACGCATCGACGGCGAAGACCGGGCGGTCGCTGATCACCGCCGAGTCGTAGAACCCGGCGATCGGCTCGACCTCGGCGACACCGACCGGGTGCTCGGCGCGCCAGGCGCGCGTCGCGGCGGCATCCACCTTGAAGGTGTCTTTGTTCAGCGCCCACCACTCATTGGCGGCCACGTACGTCAGGCCCTGCGGCTTGCCGGCGAAGATCGACAAGAGCGCGTACAGCGCGTCCTGCCGCAGCCGGCCGGTCTCTTCGCGGAAGCGGTCGAACAGCGGCACGACCGAGGCCGGCTCGGGGTGGTGGCCGGCCGCGTCGTAGAGCGCGACGCGGACCGCCCAGTGGGTGTCATCGGTCATCGATCCGAGCAGGCGGGCGGGCAGGCCCTTGCCGCCGATCATGCCCAGCGCCCGGGCCGCGGCGACGGCGGTGCGGAGGTCTTCGTCGTGCAGCAGGCCCAGCAATGGGTCGATTGCGTCCTTCAGCTTCGCCCGCCCCGCCGCGCCGATCGCGTAGGTGCGCGGCGTGCCGCGGGGGTCGTAGTCCAGCACCGTGGGCGGCTTTTCGTCGCGGCCGCGGCGGTGTTTGTCGGGCCTGGGCGCGGTGTTTATCTGACCGAGCACGGCCGACGCGTCGATCTCCCCGCCGACGCTGGCCAGCGCGTACTGCGCCGCCATCGCGACCGCCGGGTCTTTGCTCTTGGCATGCGGTGCGATCGCGTCCTTAGCGAAGCTGATGCGGTCGATCGCCGCGGCGAGCAGCGTGTACTCCAGCACCGCTTCGTCTTTCGATGACAGCAGCACCACGACCTGCTCGCGGTAGTTGATGTTCAGCCGGCCGGACTTGCCCGTGACCTTCTCGGCCAGGCGCTTGCTCTTTCGGTCGTCCTGATTGCGCATCACCGCGGTGGCGGCGAGCATCCGGGCGGCGATGCGCTGGTCCTTGTCCGACTCCGATGCGCTCAGCCCGACGATCAGCTCGTGCGCACCGGGACTCAGCGCCGCGTAGGCGATCGCCTGGGCGCCGATGTCCGGCCGGTCGGCGAGGGCACGCAGGAGCGCCGGCGTGTCTCGGTCAAGCACGCCCTTCTCGAAGTACTGCCCCGCCACCGCCACCACCGCCGGGCCGTGACGCTCGCGCTTGACCAGCGTCGCGAGCACCTCGGCGGTGACCTGGTTGCGCATCATATTGACGCACACCTCAAACTCTTTCTTGTCCGGGTCCCGCGTGGACAGCACCTTCTTGGACCAATCGACCCGGGGCTTTTCCTTGTCCTGTGACCACGCCACAACGGGCGGCAGCACCATCACGAGCAGGACCAGCCCAACCAGCGCGTGCCGGCGGACAACGCATCGAGAGAGAGCGTTCATCCCGATATGATATCGCACACGCCCATCACTACCAAGCGGGCCGTACAAACTAACAGGGCGATCGCATCTAAGGTTTTGGGCGGGGTGGGCATCTTGCCACCATTTAGGCGCAGTCTGAAATCCACATCTTGACGCCTTCGTCGTCACGGCGGGCTGGAAGCCCACCCCACCTTTAAGCAGATGCAATTGCCCTGTACAAACTAGGCCTTGAGGCCGTCCAGCCGCCCGGTCCCGTCGCCGAAGGACGCGACATCGCAGCCCACGCGGTCGAGCATCGACAGGTAGAGGTTGCACAGCGGCGTGTCGCGCTTGTAATGAACCAGCCGGCCGGTGTCGATCGAGCCGTTGGCCCGGCCGGCCATCACGATCGGCAGGTTGTGGTGGTCGTGGATGTTGCCGTCCGAGATCCCGCTGCCGTAGAGGACCATGCTGTGATCGAGCAGCGTGCCGTCGCCGTCGGGCGTCTCGGACAGCTTCTTGACGAAGCGCGCGAAGCGCTCGGTGTAGAAACGGTCGATCTTTCGGATCTTCTCCACCATGTCGGCCTTGCCGCGGTGGTGGCTGAGGCTGTGGTGGCCCTCGCGGATACCCAGCTCCTCGAACCGGCGGTTGCTCCCGCCGTTGCCGACCATAAACGTGCTGACGCGCGTCAGGTCCATGCGGAACGCCAGCAGCATCAGGTCGTACATCAGGTCCACGTGCTCGGACAGCCTGGCCGGGATGCCCTCAGGCGCGGGCATATCGGGCGCTTCGATCTCAACGCCGTCGCGCGCCTGCTGGATGCGGCGCTCGATCTCGCGGATCGAGGTCTGGAACTCGTCGATCTTGTTGCGGTCGGCCTTGCCGAGCCGGCGTTCCAGCCGCTGGGTGTCGTGCATGACGTAGTCGAGGATGCTGCTGCGCCGCCGGGCGCGCTCCTCGTTTTCGGCGGCGGCGTTGAGCTTGTCTATATCCCCGAACAGCTGCCCGAACACCTGCGCCGGGTTGACCATCTTCGGCATCGGCGTGTCTTCATCGGCCCAGGCGACGTTGGTCGAATAGGCGCACGAGTAGCCCGAGTCGCAGTTGCCCGCCCGCCGGCCGCGCTCGGTCCCCAGCTCCAGCGACGGCAGCAGCGTGTCCCCACCGACCTGCTGCGCCGCGAACTGATCGACGCTGATGCCGATCTTGATGTCGTTGCCCGAGGTCTTGCGCGCCTGCCGGCCGGTGAGGAAGGTCGCCGACGAGCGCGCGTGGTCGCCGGGCCCGTCGCCGTTGGCCCGCGCCTTGTCGAGCGTCAGACCCGTCATCACGTTGATGTGCTTGCGGACCTCTTCCAGCGGCTTGAGCGTCGGCGACAGCTCGTAGCGCCGGCCCTCGCCCTGCGGCAGCCAGTGGTCGTAGTTCACGCCGTTGGGCGCGAAGATCATCGCCATGCGCGTCGGTGCGGCGGACTCGGTCGCGCCCGCGGCTTGGGCGATCGCGTTTGTGCCGACGCCCGGTAGCATCGCGTCGAGCATCGGCAACGCCATCGACACGCCCAGGCCCTTGAGCATCGTCCGGCGGGACAGCAGGGCCGACCGCCCGGATGAGATTGAAAAGCGCGTGTTTGGATCGTTCGCGGGCTTGGTCATCGCATCATCTCCAAGGCTTACTCTGTTGCAATCACGGCAAAACAATCAGGGGGACAGGCATTCCTGCCTGTCAGCAGGCCGAAGGCCTGATTCGAATTAGGATTCGGCTACGCCGAACGACAGGCAGGAATGCCTGTCCCCCACACCATATGGTTAGCTGAAAGGGCTCTGTTCATCACTTGGTCTCCCGGCCACGGGCCTTGAGGAACGCGTCGCTGAGCACGACCGCTTCGATCAGCGACTGCATACGGTCGTTGTTGTCCCGCACCGACTGGGCGATCTTCTGGATCGTAGGCCGGTCAAACGGCTCGGTCCCCCGCCCGGTCGCGTAGGTCAGCATCTTCCTGGATAGATTCTGCACGAAGAGGTCGCGGCGGTCCAGCATAATCTGCTTTAATTCGACCGGCCCGTCGAAACGGACCCCGCCGGGCAGCTCGGCGGCCGCGTCGATGGGCCTGCCCCGCTCGGTGTCCCGCCAGGCGCCGGTGGCGGTGAAGTTCTCCAGCGCCAGGCCGATCGGGTCCAGCCGCTTGTGGCAGACGGCACAGTTGGGGTTGGCGACGTGCGCGGCGAGCTGCTCGCGGAGCGTCGCGTCTTCGCCGAGCTGCTCGGTGGCCTGCTCCAGCGGCGGGACGTCCGGCGGGGGCGGGGGCGGCGGCGTGCCGAGCAGCTGCGCGAGCACGTAATCGCCGCGCTTGACCGGGCTGGTGCGCGTCGCCTCGCTGGTCACGGTCAGCGTCGCCGCCATCGTCAGCACCCCGCCGCGCGGCGAATCTTTGGGCAGCGTCACCGCGCGGAACTGTTCGCCCTCAACGCCCTTGACGCCGTAGTGCTCGGCGAGCTGCTGGTTGAGGTAAGTCTTTTCACTGTCGAGGAACATCAGCACGCTGCGGTCTTCGCGCAGCACATCGGCAAAGAACAGCTCGGCCTCGGCGCGCATCGCCTCGCGCAAACCATCGTCGAACTCGGGGTATCGCTGCGGGTCCATCGCGACACCGTCGAGCTTGCGCAGCAGCAGCCACTGGCCGGCGAAGTTCTCAACCAGCGCATCGGCCTTGGGGTCCATCAGCATCCGCCGGACCTGCGCCTTCAGCTCACGCTTGTCGCGCAAACGTTTCTTCGCCGCCAGCTCGAGCAGCCGGTTGTCGGGCATGCTCGACCAGAGGAAGTATGACAGGCGGGACGCGAGCTCATAATCGCTCAGCTCGTAGATGGCCTCGGGGTCGTTGGCCTTCGGGTTGGTGATCGCGCGGTACAGGAAGTTGGGCGAGACGAGGGTCGCGGTCAGCGCGAGGCGCACGGCGGTCTCGTAGTCGTCGCCGGCCCCGCGCGCATCGCGGTACAGACGCGTCAGCGCCGCGACCTCGGCCTTGTCGGCCGGCCGGCGGAACGCGCGGCTTGCAAAACGCTCGACGACCTGCCGCGCCGCCTGCGACTCGGTCAGCCGCTTGCTGCCGTCCGGGGCGCCCGGCAGGCGGTTGCCTTTGTCGTCCGCGGTCGGCTGGACGAAGAAGACCTCTTCATATACAGGCGTGTCTTCCTTGATCGGGCCGGCGATCGAGATCGACAGCACGTACAGGTTGCGGTCCTTGCCTTTGATGATCGCGTCATTGAGGAAACGCACGCCGATCTTATGCTTACCCCTGCTCAGCTCCGCCTCAAGCGTCACGGCCTGCGGATCGTCCCCGCGGTCGGCGGTGACATCGAGCTCCTTGATCGTCTCGCCATCAACCGTCAGCGCGACGCGCGGGCCGACGCCATCGGCGAAGTCGCCCTGCAGCGTGAACACCAGCTCGTAAACCCCCGCCTCGGCGAAGTCGCGCTCGCCCCGGACGCTGCCGTTGGTCCAGATCCCGTGCCCGCCGCCATCCAGCTCCATGCCGATGTTGGTGCGCTCGAGCTTGTCGAGCCTCACGCCGTCGGGCGAGCCCTGCCGCAGCGCGAGGTCGACCGCGCGCTCCGCAGCATCGAGATAACTCTCCAACTGCAGCGGCGACATCGAAAGCACGTCCGCGATGTTGTCGAACCCGTAGCCCGAATCGTCCGCCGGCAGGTGCTCGGCCAGGTCGTGCACCGACGGGTCGATGCCCAGCAGATCGCGCAGCGTGTTGCGGTACTCGCTGCGGTTCAGCCGGTGGATCGTGTACCAGCCCGGGTCGGGCTCGGCGTCGGCGGGGTAGTAATCCGCCGCCTCCTCCACCCACTGCTGGATCGTCTGCACCTCGTGCGCGCTCGGCTGCGGCTGATCATCCGGCGGCATCAGCCCGGCGTTGATCACCTCGGCGACCGTCAGCCAGTCGTCGGCCATGTGCATGATGCTCTCGATGTCGCCCGGCCCGTCGAGCTTCACCCCGCCCTTCTTCTGGCCATTACCGTGGCAGTCGTAGCAGTACTTGGTCAGCACCGGGCGGACGTCGTCGGCCAGGCGCGCTTCGAGCTCGACCGCCAGCGGGTCGCGCTGCGCCTCGGCTTGAAGTCTGGTCTGCGTCGCGTTCGGCGTCGCACCGACCCGCTCCGCGCCGCCGGCCGTGGGCGGCACCAGGGCCGACAGCAGGGCCAGCGCAGCGATCAGCACCAGCGCGACGCCCGCGCTGACCGATCCGAGCCGCCTGCCGGGTTGTCCGGGCTCCCAAGCCATAGGCAAAACACCGCACGACCGCGACGCTCGCGGCCGCGCTCCTGTTACGGATCATCGGCGAATCGGGGCCACGAATCGCCCCGGCCGGGGCATTACTCGGACCCCGCTTCGTCGCCGTCGCCCTCGGCCTCGACCCGCTCGAGGTAGGCGAATCGGCCGCGGCGGTTCCACTCGGTGATGATCAGGTCGCCCTCGTTCGTGAACG
>JANQKT010000134.1 GCA_028280965.1 Phycisphaeraceae bacterium | reverse complement strand
TGGCGCTCCAGGCCATAGCGAGTGATGCGCGAACCGGGCGCTGGGACCAACAACGCCAGGCGGTTGTCGATACGGACGCCGATCAGTGGGTCGGCGCGGTGAACGAACAGCAGATCGGCGGGCTCGCGGTCGATCTCGAGCTGGCCGCGGGCGAGAGCCGCGAGGTCGTGTTCGTTGTCGCCTGGCACTTCCCCAACACACATTTTGGCGGGCGCAAGCGCTGGTACGCCTCGAAGTACGCCGACGCCGGCGCGGTCGCCTCGGCGGTCGGCAAGGATCTTGTGGAACTGACCCGTCTGACGCGGCTCTGGCGCGACACCTGGTACGGCAATGCCGATGCGCAGGGCGTAGACCGCGGCGTGCTGCCGCACTGGCTGCTCGAGCGCACGCTCGTGACGACCGACGCGCTGCAGACCAACACCACCTACCGGTTCGACGACGGCCAGTTCTGGGCGTGGGAAGGCATCGGCTGCTGTCCGGGCACGTGCACGCATGTCTGGCATTATGCGCAGTCGGTCGGTCGGCTGTTCCCCGAACTCGAGCGCGACCTGCGCGAGCGGACCGACTTCGGCCGGGGCTTCCGCGCGTCCGACGGCCGGATCGATTTCCGTGGCGGGCAGGCCGGACGCGACGCGACCGACGGCCAGGCCGGCGTCATCCTCCGCACGCTGCGTGAGCACCAGATGACCAGTGACAGCGAGTTCCTCAAGCGCGTCTGGCCGCGGTGCAAGCAAGCGCTGGAGTTCCTCATCGCCCAGGACGCCCGCGACGGCGATCCCGACGGCACGCCCGTCGGCGAGCAGCACAATACCCTCGACGCGGAATGGTTCGGCAAGATCCCGGTCCTCACCTCGCTGTACATGGCGGCGTTGCGTGCCGGGCAGGTCATGGCCCAGGCCGTGGGCGACCACGGCGCCGCGCGCCGCTACGCCGGCATCCACAAACGCGGTACCGAGACGATCATGTACCTCTTCGAGTACGACTTCGGCTTCTTCGTGCAGGAAGAAGACCCGAACCACCTCGATGCGATCGGCATCGGCGACGGCTGCTACATCGACCAGGTCATGGGCCAGTGGTGGGCGTTCAACCTCGCCCTCGGCCGGCTTTACAACGACGAGGCAATCCGCCTGGCGCTCAACAGCCTCTGGGACCACAACTTCTGCCCGGACATGGGCCGGCTCCGCGCCTCGATCGAGAACCCGAGCCTGCGCGGCCGGCCCTACGCGATCGCGGGCGACGCGGGCCTGGTCATGTGCACCTGGCCCGAGGGCGGCAAACGCGACGACTGGGAGCGGCACTGGCAGTACGGCTACTTCAACGAATGCATGACCGGCTTCGAGTACCAGGCCGCGGGTCACATGGTCTGGGAGAGCGCGTGGGAGCCGGAACTGCTCACCAAGGGCCTGGCGATCGTCCGCGCGATCCACGACCGCTACCACGCGACGCTACGCAACCCGTTCAACGAGATTGAGTGCTCGGACCACTACGCCCGGGCGATGTCGAGCTACGGCGTCTTCCTCGCCCTCGCCGGCTACGCATACGACGGCCCGGGCCAGCACATCGGCTTTGCCCCACGGCTCAAGCCTCAGCAGTTTGCCTGCGCCTTCACCGCCGCCGCGGGCTGGGGCAGCTTCAAACAGCGTATTGCCGACAACAAGCTCGCCGCGACACTCGAGCTCGCCTACGGCACGCTGGACCTCAAGTCGATCGGGTTGTCACTCAACGGCTTGGCCGAGAGGCGGGGGGTGCAAAGCGTCACCGTCAACGGCACGCAAACCGAGTGGGCAAATGACGCGGATCGGCAGGTACGCATCAGCCTGCCAGAGGCGCTGAGCCTTGAGGCCGGACAAAAGTGTGAAGTGCTCATTATCACTTGAGCCGACAATCTATTGGCGGTGGGCATTGGCCCCAATGATTAGAAGCTCTTCAAATTACTGAGGCGTTTTGCGCTGAGATGGGCCCGCGATGCTGAAAACTGACATGATCCACCCCGAGATCCTCGCCGTGCTCGGCTCGGCCGGGCATTACTCGCGTGTCCTCATCGCCGACGGCAACTTTCCGGCGGCGAACAAGCTCGGACCCAAAGCGAAACTCGTGCACCTGAACTTCATGCCGGGCGTGCTGACCTGCAACCAGGTCTTACAAGGGCTGCTCTCGGCGGTCGTGGTCGAAGAGATCAACACGATGCAGTACGAGACCGAGGGCGAGTACGGCACGCCCGAGGACCCGCCGGTCTGGGCCGAGTTCCGCAAGACGATCCGGGACGCCGGGGTGGACCTGCCGCTCAAGCCGATCGAGAAGCTGGCCTTCTACGATGCGGTCAGGCACGATGACCACGTCCTGACCATCCAGACCGGCGAGCAGGTCGGCTGGGCCAATCTGCTACTCACGCTGGGCTGTCGGCGGTTTTGAGTAACGGTGTTTGCTCTTTGCATGGAGCCCCGCATGTCAATGCAGGGCCCCTTGAATCATCATGTAAACAGCCCGCACTGACATGCGGGGCTACGAAGATTCAACTGGCCCGCTGCTCGATGTGCGCAGTTGTGCCAAGCCCATCTTGACCAGTCTATTAGGCCCGACAGCTTCAGCCGATGCGGTACTGGACGCCGCGGCCCTTGCCCTGGCTCTCGATGCCCTCTTCGCCTTTTAAGAGGACACTGATCGGGCGTTCGACGCCGGTCGTCTCTTTGATCTCGGTGGAGGCGAGCCACCGGCCGTGCTGTTTTTTGAGCAGGGCGAGCACCGCTGCCTTTTCGCGCGCGGTATCGGTGCGCGACGTCGAGCGGGACGACTCGTTTTGAGTGCTGGGCGTGCTTGCGCCGCTCACCGCCGCCGCGGCACGCTTCACATCGACCTTGATCCCCGCCTGCCGGGCCGCCGCGACCAGGCCCACCGCCAGTTCGTCATCGATGTCGGCCAGCTGCTGCTCGAGGTCGGAGACCTTCGCCTGGGCTTTTTCGAGATCATCCTGGGCCTGTG
>JANQKT010000132.1 GCA_028280965.1 Phycisphaeraceae bacterium | reverse complement strand
GCTGACGGCGCTGCGTCAGATCATGCGGCAGACGCCGACGCAGGTCTTGATGATCTCATCGCTGACGACCGCCGGCTCGACCGCGTCGCTGCAGGCGCTACGGCTGGGCGCCGCCGACGTGATCGCCAAGGAGCACTCGACCTGCGCCGCGAACATCCTCGAGATCAAGCAGCAACTCGTCGAACGCGTGCGCGGTCTGGCCGGCTCGAAGCGCATCGACCACACCGCCCCGCCGCCGACGCCATCGCACGCGCTGCCGACGCTGAACCCGCGCGACTTCCGCATGGTCGCGATCGGCTCGTCCACGGGCGGGCCGCCTGCGCTGGAGAAGATCCTCGCGCCCCTCCCCGCCGGCTTCCCGACCCCGATCGTCATCGCCCAGCACATGCCGCTGGTGTTTACCCAGTCGATGGCCAAGCGGCTGGACGAGATCTGCGCACTGCCCGTCGTCCATGCCGACCACGGCACGCCGATCCAGCCCGGCCGGGTCCACATCGCGCCCGGCGGCCAGCACCTGCACCTGCTCGAGCGCGCGGGGCGTTTGTTTTCGACCGTTAAAGACGAGCCACTCAACGAGCCCTACAAGCCCTCGGTCTCGGTTTTGTTCGAATCATGCGCCGCGACAACCGGCAAGCACACGCTGGGCATCGTGCTCACCGGGATCGGCAGCGACGGGCTGTCTGGTGCCAAGCCGCTGCACGAACTGGGCGCGAAGCTCATCGCGCAGGACGAGGCGTCGTCGGTCGTGTATGGCATGCCGCGCGCGATCGCGCAGGCCGGCATCGCTGACGCGCAGCTCAACCCCGAGTCGATCGCCGCGGCGTTGCAGGTCATGGCCGGCAAGCAGGCGGCGTGATGATGTAACGCCCGAGCAAAGCGTGCGGACGCGTGCTCACACCAGCCTTTACGCCGGGTCGTGCCCGCTCGTCCCCCAGGGGTGGCAACGCAAGACACGCTTGAACCCCATCCACCCCCCGCGCCACGGCCCGTGCTTCGCCACCGCGTCGAGCATGTACTGGCTGCACGTCGGTGTGTGCCGGCACTGCCCGCCCAGCAGCCAGCCAAGCGTCACGCGGTAGACCCACACCACCGCGATGAGCAGCCACGAAGCCAGGGCGTTGATGGGTCTAAACACAACTCGGCAGACCTTACGCATCGGCCAAACCTTCGTGCGTTGCCGGCTCACAGCACATCACGCCGCGCTGGTGCCAGCGGTGATCAATGCCACGCATCAGCAGCGCGCAATCAAACCCGGCGGTACCAGGCGGAAAACGTTCAGGATCGTCGAAGAAACTGGATTGCACCGCCTCGACCTCGAGCGGACGCACACCCCATGTGCTACATGCCAGTTCCAGGCCATCGAACCGGCCGCGGGCCGGCGTCGCGGAATAACCCAGCGAGCCGTTCTCAAAAAAACGCGACGCGGTGTCGAGATCACCAAAAATCGAATCCGACGGGAAGGTATCGGATACCCGCGCCACGATCCGCATCGATGCGCTGTGGTCGTCGCTCCGAAAGGCGACCTCGAAACGGTCGGCCGTCTCTTTGACCTGATACAACGCGTGGTGGTGCCGGCCGGGGAACAGCCGCCCGCCGACCAGTGTGTTGAGCCGCGAGCCCGTGTCGCGCATTGGGATATAGACGCCCTCGCGCTCGACGCCGTGGTCGTCCCAGACAACCGCCAACCGGTGCGCCGCGTTTTCCGAGCCGATCCCGATCGGCAGCGGCACCCACGCCGGCCGGATGTGCTTGAGCCGGATCAGGCACAACCCGCCGACGGCGTATCCGTTAACGAGCTTCGGCCGGAAGGATGCGGGGAGCTGTCTCGCCGCGGCCTCGGGGTCTAACCGATAGTTGGCGAGGATACGCCGATCGATGACGCCCCTGACCGCTGACCATCGTGCCGCCCGGCTGTGCATAGACCTATTCTAACGCGCGCTGCCGCGTTTCAAGCGGTCGTTGATCGCCCGGCCCAGCCCCTCGTCCGGCACCCTGAGTGCCATGATCTCATCCAGCCCCAACCCGTCTAATTCGCGCAGGACCGCAAACAGGTTCGCCGCGGCTTCGGCGAGGTCGCCGGACTCTGATAAGTTGCGCTGTTCAATACACCCCAGCCCCTCGGGCAGGCGGCCCATCCCAATCAGGCCCACGCGCTTTCCAGTCCTCTTCTCGATTAACTCCGCTTCCGAATCGCTCACCACCATCCTCGTCCGCGGCGCGTAGTGGCGCTGTGTCATGCCGGGCGCGGGCTTGGCGGAATCCAGATCTTCTTTGCCCGGCGAGCTGCTCGGTTTCAATACATCAACCGACCGTCCGGCGTGCTGCTCGATCGCCTCGACCGGCAGCGCGCCGAGGCGCAAGACCTGGATAACACCATCCATCACGCGCACGACGGTGGACTCGACCCCGCGTCCGCACGGCCCGCCGTCGAGGATCGTATCGACACGACCGCCCAACTCATCCGCGACGTGCTGAGCCGTTGTTGGGCTGATCGACCCGAAGCGGTTGGCGCTGGGCGCGGCCAGCGGCAAGCCGGACGCTTCAAGTAGTGAATGCGCCACGGCGTGAGCGGGGACACGCAGGCCGACCGCATCGAGCCCGGCGGTCACCAGGTCGGGCACAACCGGCCCGCCCATTTCGCCGCGTCGCCTGGGCAGCACGAGCGTCAGCGGCCCGGGCCAGAACGCTTGGGCAAGCCGGCGGGAGGTCTCGTCCAACTCGGCGTACTGCTGCGCGTCATCGGCCGAGGCAAGATGCACGATCAGCGGGTCAAAACTCGGGCGCGCTTTGGCCTCGAACACCTTCGCCACCGCGGCCGTGTCCAGCGCGTTCGCCGCCAGGCCGTAGACCGTCTCGGTCGGCATGCCGACGAGCCCGCCGGCGCGCAGCACCTCGGCGGCGTGTTCGATCGACGCGGGGTCCGCGCCGGGCAGGATGTTGTTTTGAACTGACACCCAGATAAAGTAACGCGGTGAAACCCCGCCCGCCGGGCGAACGTCTTATGCGGTATCGTGACCGATTGATCCCCCACCGTTTCTAACCGGGAGCTCCCAGATGAAAACCATTCGACCCGCCCTGCTTGCCTGCCTGATCACCGCGCCGCTGCTTGTTTCGGGCTGTGTTGCCGCGTCGCGGTCTTACCACGAAGAGCCCTCACTGGGGCAGCAGTTGATCGATCTCAAGGAAGCCCGCGACCGCGGCGCAATCACCGCGCAGGAGCACAGCGACGCCAAGCGGGCGCTCATCAACAAAGCGAAGTAACGACAATAGCCGCGAGGCTACGCCTCGCCGGCGGACGATAGCACAACTCATCGCGTGTATAGATGTTCCGCCGCATGGCACGCCGGTCACGTTTAGCCGGCGACACGTAGCGTCGCGGCTGGTGTCACGAATCGTCTGTCAACGCCTCTACCCCGATCACCGCCTGCATCGCGTGCGTGTCGTCGGCCTGGAGCGTGACAACGTTCGGCCGGATGTTCGCTGTCTCGGTGCACAGCATCCCCGGCCACTCCTCGTCGCCCATGTCGCCGATCGCCCGGGCTTTTTCGTCCCAGGGGTTCCAGACAACGGTCGAGCCGCTGCCGGCCTTGTCGATCGTGATCGTGCGCGACAGGCCGGGGTCGATGATCTTGACCGACGCGTCGCTGGTGTAGAGGCGGTCGGTCTCGCGGTCGAAAAAAATCGGATGGTCGCCCTGCTTCTCCGGCCGCTCGCCGCCGCCCGCGGTCTCGAGGTAGTCCGCGCCCTCCAGGCCGAACACCTGGACCTGTCTGATCTGGCTGATCACAAAATAGGTATGAAGGGCCGACTCGAACATCACAGGTGCGCTGCCGTTGTTCGTCACCTCCAGACACATCGTGAGCGTGTCCCCGAACGTCACTTCGTATTGCAGCGAGAACGGCTCGATCGCGGTGCGCATCGTCAGTGTGACGCCCGCGTTGTGCTGTTTCGCATCGGTGTACTCCCAGGTCGTCGTCCGCGCGTAGCCGTGGTTGGGCCCCTGCTCGTGGCCCGGCGGCTGGTGGCCGGCGAACCAAGGGAAGCAGATCGGCACGCCGCCGCGGATCGCCCGGTCGTAGAGGAAGTTCGCCTTCGAGGACATCCACAGGACCTCGTCGTGCCCCGCCGGCCGCCAGCGCGTCAGGTGCGCCCCGTGGCGGTACAGCTCGCCGACACAGCGGTCGGTCGTGACCGTCGCCCGCCAGAGCCCGCCCTCGCCGGCGCTAAAGTGCAGGACGTCCTCGATGCCGAAGTGTCTGTTGAGTTCGTGCAGGTTCGCGTGCATGCGGCGATTGTACGCCTCTGTGGGCGGTCCATGCGTTATTGCCCCGATCGGCCGGGCTTTGCCGATCTTGCATAGCAGCCCGCGGCTAAACCTCGTTGCCCGGGCCGTACCACGCCAAGCCTGAAACCGAGCCACGCCATGACCGCCGACCGACTGCTGCTGCACTGTGTCCTGCTCGCGGTGCTGTTCGCCATCATGATGATGCTCACCGGCTGCCAGCCCAACGTGGCGCCCGCCCCCGGGCCTGCCCCCGGAAGTACCCCCGGCAGCAGATCGGGCCACGCCGTCAACACCCTTCCGGGGGCGCACGCACACGACCGGCTGCGTGGCGAGGACCGCCTGGCCGCGAAGCGCGGGCCGCGCGCCGACAGCGTGCGCAGCGAGCCGCAGATGCGCATCCGGATCGGGCGTTCGCTGCAGACCACCGCCGTCGCCGGCTCGGGCACGGTCCGGGTTGGGCCGGGCGCTGCTGACGTCGGCCGGGCGCGTGACCACACGTTCCAGGCCCCGCTGCGCATCAGCCACGACAGGCAGGGCTTTGTCCTCACCCAGCCGGATGGCGAGCGCGTCCGCTGGCGCTTGTCCACGCTGTCGGTCACCGCGGACGCCGGCCGGTTCACCATCAACGGCGATGGCTATCCGGGTCGGCTCGAACTCGTCGCGCGCAACGACAAAGCCGGCCGGCCCGCCGGCACGTTCGATGCGGTCAACCACGTCGGCATGGAGTCCTACCTGCCGGGCGTGATCAGCAAGGAGCTGTACCCCGGCTGGGATTACAAGGCCTACCGTGCCCAGGCGATCGCCGCGCGCAGCTACGCGATCTGGGAGATGAACCTGCCGATGCGGCGGGCCAGCCACTTCGACCTCGAGGCCAGCCAGGCGAGCCAGGCGTACATCGGCGACAGCGCGAGCGAGAAGGCGCGCAAGGCCGTCGCCGACACCGCCGGCCAGGTCCTCGTCTACGACTACCGCGTGCTGCCCGCGTTCTACTCCAGCACGTCCGGCGGGACCGGCCAGGACGCCGCCGCCGCCTGGCCCGGCAAGGTCGACGACCTCGCGCCCCTGCGCGGCCGAAGCCACGGCGGGTGGGGTCAACAATCGCCCAAGTTCCGCTGGACCGTCCAACGCGACCGCAGCGCCCTATCCAAACGCATCGCCGCCTGGGGCCGGGCCAACAAAGACCCGGTCGCCGCGTTCGGCACGATCGCGCGCGTTGATGTCACCAACCAGAACACCGCCGGCCGACCGACGACCGTGCGCGTCACCGACACCAACGGCCGATCATTCAATCTGACCTGCGAAGACCTGCGCATGGCGAGCAACTACAAGCACGCCGCCCTGCCCACAGTCACCACTTCGACGCTCGTCTACTCCGGCCACACAACCTACGCCGTCAGCGGCAACACCGTGACCATCACCGGCCGGGGCTTCGGCCACGGCGTGGGCATGTGCCAGTTCGGCGCCCAGCACATGGCGACCGAAGACCATGAACACCGCGCGATCCTTGGGTTTTACTATCCCGGGGCGCGGGTGAAGAAGGTGTATTGAGCAAGCTCCCAAGTCAAAATCCTTGGCTCAGACCATCTCGCCTGCTAGACTAAGTCTTTGTACAACTACCCTCTAACCGCTAGATGCAAGCTCTTTTTCGCGAAACAATTTCGGGCTTAGATCGACAAGAGAACAGTCATGCCTAATTATTGTTGCCGGCTTGCTGTGACGGCTTGGGCGTTTGTTGTCGTTGTTATCAATGTCGTCGGACCTACCGAAGCCGCGCTGGCTCCCGGGACAATACTGGTGACCGACTCAAGAGGGGCGATCTATTCAGTCGACCGACATACCGGCGATCGCACAATCCTCTCTGGATTTGGTGTCGGATCAGGGCCTGCCCTAGGCTCACCGATCAGCCTCACAGTAAACGATCGCAGCGAGATTTACATTGCGAATATAACTTCTTCTAGCCAAGCCGATATCCTCCGAATTGATCCGGATACAGGCAACCGCATGCTTGTTTCTGCCACAATGCCCGGCGTAACGGCATGGCCGAGAGACCTAACATTTGCCCCCAATGGCCAACTCGTTGGACTTTCTGATCAATACCAAGGGCCTAACGGCGAAAACAGCATATTCACGATCGACCTCGATACAGGCGAACGAACTATCGTCTTCGAAGTTACAGACAACGAAGAGCCTGGGTTAAGGCCGCTGTCAGGCTCAAACATCACGTTTGATCACCAAGGTAACATCCTGTACCCAAGCAACGAGGGATTGTTATCTATTGATCCCGCCGGAAACCGAACGCTCATCAGCGATCTCGATGATCTGCCATTTGATTTTCTGTCCGCCATTGTAACTGACAAAGCTGAATCTATTTTTGTAAGCCCTCTTTCAGGTATCTTTGAAGTTGATCGTATTACTGGCGATATCACACGCCTAACCGATACGGGATTCAATACTTTCGATGACTTGGCTTTGGATCATCTCGGAAACATCTTAGCCATTGGCAGCAGATCTAATAGATTAATCGCCATCGACCCCGAAACAGGAGATCAGACGATTGTCTCGGGCGGACCTGTCGGTGATGGCCCTCTATTCGAACACGGACTCTCTCACTTCCTCGCCGTCGTCCCCGCCGCCCTCGGCGACCTGGATATTGACGGCGATGTGGATGATGCGGACTTTGGGCTCGCTTTTGCAGCGTTCACCGGGCCTGGTGGCGGGACGCCTTCCAATCCGGCCGCTGACCTGGACGGCGACGGCGATGTTGACGATGCGGACTTCGCATTCGTCTTCGCCGGGTTCACCGGTCCACTTGCGGCGCTTAACGTGCCCGAGCCAAACGCGTTGGCGCTCTTGGTAGTGAGCGCGGCGCTGATTGCGCGGCAGCGACGAAGATGAGGATTACTCGCTGACGCTTTGTGCTCGATTCAGGCGGACGGGACGCTGCGCGTCACCCGCGACACATTACTTCTCCAAATCTTCTTCGAGGTGCGCCGTCTCCAGCGTTGGTCCTGGCATCGCGGGGCGGATCTGGCTCTTCCATTTTTTCGGGTCGAAGTAGTTGTGGATGATGTCGATCGCTTCGTCGATGTCGTCGGTGACCTTGACCAGGTCCAGGTCTTCGGGGCTGATCGTGTGGAACTCTTGGTCGAGGGTCGTGCGGGCCCAGTCCAGCAGGCCGTCCCAGAAGTCGTGGCCGATGAGGACGATCGGGAACGGATGGATCTTCATCGTCTGAGCGAGGGTCAGGGTCTCGAAGAGCTCGTCGAGCGTGCCGAACCCGCCGGGGAAGATGATGAAGCCGCAGGCGTACTTGACGAACATGACCTTGCGGACGAAGAAGTAGCGGAAGTCGAGCGCGTGGGTCTGATAGGGGTTAGGCGTTTGTTCAAACGGCAGGTCGATGTTGAGGCCGACGCTGTGCCCGCCGCAGTCGTGTGCGCCCTTATTGGCGGCCTCCATGATGCCCGGCCCCCCACCGGTGATGACGGCGAAGTGCTTGGCGCAGATCTTGTGGCCACACTCGACGGCGAGGTCGTAGTACTTCTCGCCGGGCTGGGTGCGTGCCGAGCCGAAGACGGTGACGCCGGCCCCGATCTCGGACATGACGTCGAAGCCGTCCACGAACTCGGAGAGGATACGGAACAGGCGCCAGGTCTCGCGCGAGAGCGCGACCTCGCGGTCGATGCGTTGGTTGTGTGACTCGGTCATGCAGGGAGTGTACGCGGGTCGGGTGTATAAAGACAGAAGCCCACGCTCGACGGGCGTGGGCCTCCAGATCATTTCAGTTGTTGAGCGTCCTTACGCCGCGGCCTTCTGGCTCGCTTCGACGGCGGCCTTCGCGGTCTCGACGAGCTGGTCGAAGGTCGCCTCGTCGTGGATGGCGATCTCGCTGAGCATCTTGCGGTTGAGCGCGATGTTGGCGAGCTTCAGGCCGTTGATGAAACGGCTGTACTGGATGCCGCGCTGGCCGCAGGCGGCGGAGATGCGCGTGATCCACAACGCGCGGTAGTCGCGCTTGACCCGCCGGCGGTCGCGGTAGGCGTTCGTGCCGGCCTTGACGACGGCCTCCTGGACCCGGCGCCACTGCGTCCGGCGGGCGCCGCGGTTGCCCTTCGCTTTCTGGAACCAACGGTTCTTCGCTTGACGCCGAGCGGCGCCCTTCTGTGCACGAGGCATGGCTCGTCTCCGTGTTGTGCGGTCAAGGGGCCCCCGGAAGGGATTCATCCAAGGCTCGGCTCGGATGCAGTCCGGAGGTCTTAAGGCCCAGGCCGCGAGTCATCGCCGACGCATCACGCGCGTTGGCGGAAAGTTGTTTCAGTCTTCCGCGCCCTTGGTGCGGATGTGGAGCATCTTCTCGAGCGACCGCGCCGCCGAGCGGCTGAGCACGTTCGGGCGGTTGAGCCCGCGGATCGTGTCGCCGGACATGTGGCTGTTGCGGTGGCGTCGGCCCTTCTTGGTGAACTTCACCTTGCCGGTGCCGGTGATGCGGACGCGTTTTGCCAGGCCCTTGTGGCCTTTGAGCTTCGGCATGGCCGGCTCCTTGGGGTCGGTGGGTTCGGTTCAGCGAGCCGGACATTGTACCGGCGCTGACGTGGGTTGCAAGGCGTGTTTCGAGCACCCCCGGAGGCGGTATGCTAGGGCCATGCCCCCCGCACGGACGCCCCCGCCCCCGGAAGTTCAGCAGCCCCCGGAAGCACGGCCCCCTGCCACCCGCTGGCAAGAACCGGATACGGATCACGCCGCTGGCGGAGCCGGAGAACCCCTGCTGCCGGGCCTGCACCCGCTGGTGGATCGGCTGCTGAAGGCCCGCGGGGTCGAAGACGCCGAGCAGGCCGAGCGGTTCCTGAGCCCCAAGCTGACTCATTTACACGACCCGACGACGCTGCCCGGCTGCGTCCGCGCGGCGAGGCGGCTTAAGCAGGCGGTTGACGACAACCAGCCCATCGTCATCTACGGCGATTACGACGTGGACGGCGTCACCGCCACCGCGATCCTCTACCACACCCTCACCCTCGCCGGGGCGTCGGTGAGCACCTACGTCCCCCACCGGCTGGACGAGGGCTACGGGCTTAACGCTGAAGCAATCGTTTCGTTGTCCGCTGACCTGGACGGGCCCCCGCTCATCATCTCGGTCGACTGCGGCATCACCGCGGTCGGGCCGGCGGAGATCGCCAAACAGTCAGGCGTTGACCTGATCATCACCGACCACCACGAGTTCGACCCCCGGAACCTTCCCGATGCCTACGCGCTCGTGCACCCGGGCCTGACCGGCAACCAGCAACCAGCAACCAGCAACTACGGAAACCGCGACCTCTGCGGGGCGGGCGTGGCGTACAAGCTCGCCTGGCAGTTCGCGCTTGAGTACTCCGGCTGCGAGCAAGGCGGCAGGCTGCCCGACGCCTACCGCGAGCTGATGCTGGACCTGCTCGCCTTCGCGGCGCTGGGCACGGTCGCGGATGTCATGCCGCTGCTCGGCGAAAACCGGGCGATCACCGCGTTCGGGCTGAAGCGGATCAGCGCAACCAGGTTCGAAGGCCTCAACGCCCTGATCGACGCGTCCAACCTGCGCAGCGAGAAGATCGACGCCCACAAGATCGGCTTCGTGCTCGGGCCCCGCCTCAACGCCTGCGGACGCATGGGCCACGCCAAGGAGGCCGTCGAGCTGCTCACCACCGCGACGGGCGAACGCGCGGAAGAACTGGCCGAAACCCTGCACCACGCCAACGAGGACCGCAAAGCGACCGAGCGGGCGATCGTCGAGGAGGCGACCGAGCACGTCATGACGGCCGGCTACGACCGAGATGAGACGCGCGCGATCGTGCTCGCAGATGAAGGCTGGCACCCCGGCG
>JANQKT010000076.1 GCA_028280965.1 Phycisphaeraceae bacterium | reverse complement strand
ATCTATGTGCCGTTTGCCTGGTTCGAGCTGTTCTTTAGCCCGCAGCTGCACAACAAGATCTACGGCTACCACCAGCACAAGTTCAATCAGACGATCCGCGGCTGGAGCTACCGGCCGATGATCTTTATGAACCACGGGATCATGGCGACGATGTGGCTGGTCGCGGGCGCGGTGTGCGGGGCGTGGCTGCTCAAGCATCGGCGGCTGCGCTGGAAGGGCCCGTTCCCGATCCGGTACGCGGTCTACTTTTTGATCTTCACCGCGGCGGCGAGCAACTCGATGGGCGCGCTGGTCCTGATGATCGTCGTGTTTACGGTGCTCCACCTCCCTAAGCAGATCAAACCGGCGTGGGTGCTGGTCCCGCTGCTCGCCGTCTCGCCGGTGTACATCGTCGGCCGGTCGGCCGGGGTGATCCCGGCGGAGGAGCTGGTCGCGATCGTCCGCCCGATCAGTGTCGCGCGGGCCGCGTCGTTCGAGTACCGCTTGTACAGTGAGGACGCCTACGTCGCCAAGGCCTGGGAGCAGCCGCTGCTGGGCTGGGGCGGCGAGGGCCGGCACCGGCCGATCGACCCGGAGACGGGCCAGGAGGTCGGCGCGTCCGACGGGCTGTGGATTATCGTGTTCGGTAAGACCGGTCTGGTCGGTCTGGTCAGCCTGGTGCTGACGCTGCTGTTGATCCCGATCATCGCCGTCGCGATCCAGCCGGCGCGTGTCTGGCGGCACCCGCGTTTCGCCGCGGCGAGCGTCTTGATCGTGCTGCTGCCGATGTACATGGTGGACAACCTGCTCAACGCGATGATCAACCCGATCTACATGCTCGCCGCCGGGGCTTTGGCGGGCTTTGTCACCGTGCCGCTGGGCCAGCGCTTCGCCCGCCGCCGCCGACCGCCCAACCCCGCCCGCGGGGCGCCTGAGCAGGAACCGGACCGACCCGTGGGGATGGCGGTCTGAGCCGACCCCCGCGACCCGGCGTATCGATGAGCCCCCCGACCCACAACAACCCGCCCCCTGATCTCCCGCCGGGCCTGCCCCCGGGGGCGCAAGCGGCCGCCGCGCCGGTTGACCCCCAGCGGCACGGCTCGGTCGGCCAGCGCGCCAAGCGCGGCGCGGTGCTCGTCGTCTTCAACCTCGCCTTCGGCCAGTGCCTGCGCCTGGCCAGCAACCTGCTGCTGACCCGCCTGCTGCTGCCCGAGCACTTCGGGCTCATGGCGATGGTCAACATCTTCGTCGCCGGCATCAACATGTTCTCGGACCTGGGCATCCGCCAGAGCATCGTGCAGAACAAGCTCGGCGACGACCCGCGCTTCCTCAACACCGCCTGGACGATCCAGGTCATCCGCGGCTTCGGCGTCTGGCTGGTCGCCTGCCTGATCGCCTACCCGATGGGCTACTGGCTGTATACCGACATGCCCGAGCTCGCCTGGCTGCTGCCCGTCGCGGCGCTCAACGCGATCATCTTCGGCTTCCAGTCCACCAAGATCTTCACCGCCGGCCGGCACCTGCTGGTCGGCCGCGAGATCGCGCTGAACATCTCCGCGTCGATCATCAGCCTGATCGCGATGGCGGCGATCGCCTACGTCTGGCGCAGCGTCTGGGCGCTGGTCATCGGCGTGCTGATCGCCAGCGTCTACAAGTCCGCGCTGACCCACTTCATCTTCCCCGGCCCGACCAACCGCTTCGCCTGGGACCGCGCGTGCCTGCGCGAGCTGATCAGCTTCGGCAAGTGGATCTTCTTCGGCACGCTCCTGATGTTTATCGGCACCAACGCCGACCGTCTGATCCTCGGCAAGCTGATCACCCCGGAGCAGCTGGGCGTCTACCAGATCGCCTTCATGCTTTCGAGCATGCCGCGGATGCTGCTCAAACGATTGGGCAACAAGGTGATCTTCCCCGCCGTGTCGCGCAAGGCCGATCTGGACCGCGAGCGGCTGCGCGGCATCCTGCTCAACCGCCAGCGGAAGATCGCGCTGGTCATGGCGATCCCCGGCGTGATCCTCGCCGTCGCCGGCGACTGGTTCGTCCACTTCGCCTGGGACCCGCGCTACCACGACGCCGGCTGGATGACCAGCCTGCTGGCGCTGGGCATCTGGCTGGCGATCGTCCGCACGTCCGTCGGCCCGGCGCTCATGGCCGTCGGCAAGCCGCAGTACGCGACGTTCAGCCAGGTCGCACGCATCGTCTGGATGGCGGGCGGCGCTTTTATCGGGTTCCACTACGGCGGGCTGTTCGGCTTCCTCATCGTTTACAGCCTCTCGGAGCTGCTGCCTTACTTCGTCACGCTGTATGGCCGATGCCGGGAAGGACTGAACACGTTCTGGCAGGACCTCTGGATGACCGGGGTCTATGTCGGCGTCGTCGGTGCGCTCATCGCCGGCCGATACGCCATCTGGGGCGACATCCCCTTCCTCACGCCGGAACTGATGACAAGACTCGGCCTTTGATTAAGATCAGGCCCAATAACACCCATGCGATTCGCCTTCCTCCAACCCGCGCTCAGCGTCTTCGGCGGCACCCGCCGGATCGTCGAGATGTCCAACCGCCTGGTCGACCGCGGCCACGACGTCTGCATCTACCACCCTGAGGGCACGCCCTGCGACTGGCTGGCCTGCAAGGCCGAGACAAAGAAGGTCGAAGACCTGCACACCGATGGCGAGTTCGATGTCCTGCTGTTCAACTTCCCGATCCAGTACGACGACGCGGTCAAAGCGAACGCCCGGCTGAAGGTCTTCTACATCCTCGAGCTCTACAAGGCCGAGCTCTTGATCGGCCTAAACCGTCTGCAACTGCTGCGCAAGCGCTACAAGCGGATGAAGGCGCTCAAGCGCTGCCTGGACGGCCCGTTCATGTTCATGGCCAACGCGACGTGGATGGCCCAGTTCATGCGGCAGAAGCTGAATACACCCTGCGAGCTGGTCCTCGGCGGGTTCGCGCACGATGTGTTCCATGTGCCCGAAAGCGGTGCGCAGCGTGTGCCCGGCCGGGTGCTCGCGTCTGGCGACCCGCGCTTCCACAAGGGCACCGCCGACGTCGAGGCCGCGATCGAGATCGCCAAACAATCGATCCCCGGGTTGACGCTCGAGACGTATCATGGCAAGGGCTACCCGCAGAGCGCGATGGCCGAGCTGTACGCGAGCGCGTCGGTGTTTGTCGACGGCCAGCACCACGCCGGCTGGGCCAACCCGGTCATCGAGGCGATGGCCTGCGGCACGCCGGTAGTCTCGACCGACATCGGCGGGGTGCGCGACTTCGCGTTCGATGAGCAGACCGCGCTGCTCGTCCCGCCACGGGAACCCGAGGCGCTGGCGAAAGCGATCGTGCGGCTGATGAACGATGAAGTGCTGCGCGACCGGCTGGTGAATAACGCGCTTGAGCAGGTCCAGCAGTTCCAGTGGGAGCCGGCGATGGACCGGTTCCTCGACGCGGTCGAGATCGGCATGCGGCGGCACGTCGCCGCTGCGGTGTGAGAGAAGAGCAGACGGATGACGATGACCCAGGCCCAGACTCAATCTGATACGCAGACGCACGACGCGCCGCCGGTGTTTCTGGTCGGCTCGGAACGCTCGGGCACCACGCTGCTGCGTCTGATGCTCGACCGCCACCCTTTGGTGGCCTGGTGCAAGGAGTTTGAGTTTGTCGTGGACCCGGTGCGTGAGGGGAAGCTGCCGACGATCGAGCGGTACGCCGCGTATCTTGAGACCAGCCGCATCTTCAACTCCGCCGACTTCACGCTGCGCAAGGACCTTGACTTCAAAGGCGCCTGCAACGACTTCCTGAACCAGCGCCGCGCGCAGGCGGGCAAGCCGTTCGTCGGCGCGACGGTTCACCGGCACTTCGAGACGCTGCTGGACATCTGGCCGGACGCGCGGTTCATCTACCTCAAGCGTGACGGCCGCGACGTCGCACGCTCGTGCATCGGCATGGGCTGGGATGGCAACGTCTGGACCGCGTGCGTCCGCTGGGCGAACTCGGTCAAGGCCTGGAACAAGCTGCGCGACCGGCTCGAGCCGGACGCCTACATCGAGACGAGCTACGAGCAGCTCATCACCGACACCGCGGGCACGCTGACGAAGCTGTTCGACTTCATCGGCCCGGGCATGCACGCGGACGTCTGGGGCTACCACGAGGGCACGACGTACGGCGAGCCGGACACGAGCCTGATCGCGCAGTGGAAGCGCAAGCTCTCGCCTTATGAGTTGGGCCTGGTCGAGTCGCGCATCGCGCCGCTGCTCGAGATGCAGGGCTACGAGCTGTCCGGCCACCCGCCGATCAAGGTCACGCCGATGCTGGAGAAGAAGCTCAGGCTCCAGGACCGCTGGGCCCGGATGACGTACCGCTGGCGGCGGTTCGGGGTGCTGCTTTCGGTCAGCGAGTCTGTCACCAAACGCACCGGGCCCAAGGCGCTGCACAAGAAGATCCTAAAGAAGATCCACGCGATCCAGAACGCCACCAAGCGATGACGTTTAGCGAGAAGCTCAACCCGGTCGACGAGCCGGCCCGGGCGCTGGCGGTGGTGATCCTTAACTACCGCACGCCGGGCATGACTGTCGATTGCCTCGAAACGCTCGAGCCCGAGCTCGCGTCGCGCGGCGATGCGCGCGTGTACGTCGTCTATAACGCGAGCGGGGACGGATCGGCGGGCCAGATCGACGCCGCCATCCAATCCCGCGGCTGGTCCGGCTGGTGCGAGCTGATCCGCAGCGACACCAACGGCGGGTTCGCCACGGGCAACAACGCCGGCCTGCGAAAGGCCCGAGCCGATGGTGGGTTCCGGTTCGCGCTGCTCCTCAACAGTGACACGCTGGTGCGGAAGGGCGCGATCGATGAGCTATTGAACGCCGCAGAGAAGAACCCGGACGCCGCGCTCATCGGCCCGCGGCTCGAGTGGCCGGACGGCAGGCCGCAGGTCAGCGCGTTCCGCTTCCACTCGCCGATCACCGAGCTGATCAACGCCGCGGCGATCGGTGTGATCACGAAGCTGCTGTCACGCTTCAGCACCGCGATGGGCGCACCCGACCAGCCGATGCAGCCGCAATGGGTCTCGTTCGCCTGCGTCCTGGTCCGCAAGGAGGTCTTCGAGACCGCGGGCTTGTTGGACGAGGGCTACTTCATGTACTTCGAGGACGCGGCCCTCTGCCGGTCGGCGAAGCGCGCCGGCTTCAGCGCGCTCTACTGGCCGGCGGCGCACGTCGTCCACCTGCGTGGCGGCAGCGGTCCGGTCAAATCCGCCGCCGCCCAGCGCAAACGCCTGCCCGCGTACTTCTACGCCTCGCGCTCGCGTTACTACGCCAGCTTCTACGGCCGGCCGGGCCTGTGGCTCGCCAACGCGCTGTGGCTGATCGGCCGGGCGCTCTCCTGGTGCCGCGAGCGCCTCGGCCGGGGCCCTCACAACGCGGAGAAGGCACCGCGCGATATCTGGACCAACGCGCTCGACCCGTTCCGCCCCTATCAGAAGCCGGAGGCGAAAGGATGATGCGCAAGCCGGACTTCATCATCGTCGGCGCCATGAAGTGCGCGACCAGCTCGCTGCACGAGCAGCTCGCCGCGCAGACGGGCCTGTTCATGTCCACGCCGAAGGAGCCGAACTTCTTCAGTGATGAAGACGTCTTTGTGCGCGGCATGGACTGGTACACCGGCTTATTCGCCTCGGCGGATAACGGCGACCTGTGTGGCGAGTCGAGCACGCACTACACCAAGCTGCCGGTGCACGCTGGCGTCGTTGAACGCCTGGCCGAGCACACGCCGGACGCGAAGTTCATCTACGTCATGCGTCACCCGGTGGACCGGCTGGTCTCGGCCTACATCCACGAGTGGTCCGAGCGCACCATCACCGAATCGATCGACGAGGCGGTCCGCAAGCACACGCGGCTGATCGACTACAGCCGGTACGCGATGCAGCTTCGGCCGTACCTCGAGCGCTTCGGCCCCGAGCGCGTGCTGCCGGTCTTCTTCGAAGCGATGCATGACCGCCCGCAGGACACGCTCGAACGCGTCTGCCGGTTCATCGGCTACCAAGGCGATCCGCGGTGGTCCGAGACGGTCGGCCAACAGAACGTCTCCGCCCAGCGGATGCGCTCGAGCGCCTGGCGCGATGCCTTGGTCAACCTGCCGCTCTTGAGCACGATCCGAAAAACACTGGTCCCGCAGGGCGTGCGCGACAAGGTCAAGAGCATGTGGACGATGAACGAGCGGCCCGAGTTGTCTGGCGATGCGCTGTCGTACGCGACGACCGAGTTGGACCGGGACCTCGCCGAGCTCGGGGCCTGGCTGGGGATCGACGGCCTGTCTTGCGCGACGTTCAAAGACAAAGCGCAGGCGGGCCCGCACGACTGGCGACCTGACGCGGCGGGTCGGGGGGAGGCGGCGTGAGCGACAAGCCTCAGCAAGTCGGCGTGGTCGCGATCGGCCGGAACGAGGGCGAGCGCCTCAAGCGTTGCCTCACCGCCGCGGTGGCGCAGGCGGGGCACGTCGTGTATGTCGATTCGGGATCGACGGATGGCAGCGTCGATTTTGCGCAGTTGCTTGGCGTCGAAGTTGTTGTGCTGGAAGTGGACAGCGCCAAGCCGTTTACCGCGGCGCGTGCGCGCAACGCGGGGTTCAGCCGTCTGGTCGAGGTCGCGCCCGAGATCGCCTTCGTGCAGTTTGTCGATGGCGACTGCGAACTGGTCGAGGGCTACATCGCCAAAGCAGTCGCGGCGTTTGAGGGCAAGGACAAGCTCGGAGTCGTGTCCGGCCGGCGGCGCGAGCGCGACCCGAATGCAACGATCTATAACCGCCTGTGCGACATGGAGTGGGACACGCCGATCGGCCCGTGCAGGTCTTGTCATGGCGACGCGATGATGCGCCGCACGGCCTTTGAATCGGCGGGGATGTTCGACGAGACGATGATCGCCGGGGAAGAGCCGGAGCTGTGCGTGCGCCTGCGGGCCGGGGGCTGGACGCTCGAGCGGATCGACGCCGAGATGACATTGCACGACGCGGCGATGACGAAGTTCTCGCAGTGGTGGAAGCGGATGGTCCGCGCCGGGCACGCGTACGCGGAGGGCGCGGACAAGCACGGCGCGCCGCCGGAGCTGCACAATGCGAAGCAGGTGCGCTCGGCGGTGGTCTGGGGACTCGGCTTCCCGCTGATCACCTGGTCGCTGCTCATCGCGGCGGTGTGGCAGCCGTGGCTCTGGCTCGGCGTCGGGCTGATGGTCCTGGTGTCCGTGCTGCAGGGCGAGAAGATCGCGTTGTACCGCAAGCGCCTCGGCGGCGGCTGGGCGCATGCGCACCTCTACGCGTACTTCACGCTCAAGGGCAAGCTGCCGATCGCGCTGGGCATCCTCAAGTATCACCGCAACAAGCGCGCGGGCAAACAATCCCGCCTGATCGAGTACAAGGGCGAGGGGGCGGTGCGCGGGTGAGCGGCGAGCAGCACATCCTGTACGTCGGCGCGGTGCTGCCCAAGCGGTCCGAGACGTTTGTGTACCGCGAGGTGCTCGGGCTTCGCGAGCGCGGCGTGCGCGTCAGCGTGGCGAGCGTGCACCCGCCCGAGCAGGGGCTAGACGACCCGGCGTTGCAGGAACTCGCGGGCGAGGCCGTGCCGGTTTATGGCGAAGGTTTGGGCGGGAAATACAAAGCGTGGGCCGATGCCTGCAAACAGAGCCTTTGGCGGCCGCCGATCGGGATCACCGAAACGCGCGTGGGCTACTGGCCGAAGTATCAGTTGCAGTGTGATGGCGGCCACGCGCTCGCCCGGCGGGTGCGCGATCACGGCATCACGCACGTCCACGCGCACATGGCCCACGTGCCGACGACGGTCGCGATGCATACCGCCAAGGCGCTGGGCGTCCCGTTCAGCTTCACCGGCCACGCGGCGGACCTGTTCCGCGACCGATCGGCATTGAAGACCAAGCTGAAGCGCGCCGCCTTCGTTGCGTGTATCAGCCACTGGCACCGCGGGTTCTATAACGGGTTGGTCCCGCGCGACGATTCGGCGTACCCCGTTGTCCGCTGCGGTGTTGATATCGATCGGTTTGTGCCCGGCGATCAGGCCGAACGATCGGGCCTACTCACCGTTGGGCGGCTGGTGCGCAAGAAGGGCTTTGACCTGCTGATCGACGCGATGGCGGCGTGCAGCAGCGATACCCGGCTGACGATCGTTGGCGACGGGCCCGAGCGATCAGCGCTGCAAACGCAGATCGAAGCGAGTCGTTTGACCGACCGCGTCGAACTCGTCGGCGCCAAGGCGAACCACGAGGTCCGCGCGATGATGCAGCGGGCGTCCGGCTTTGTCTTGCCGTGCCGCGTTGCGGAGGATGGCGACCGCGACGGCATCCCGGTCGTACTGATGGAGGCGATGGCGTCCGGCCTGGCGGTGATCAGCGGCGATATCGTGACGATCCGCGAGCTGGTCGAGCACGACGCGACGGGCCTGATGGTTGCCCCCGGAAGTGTCGATGAGCTAACGGCGGCGGTTGATCGATTGCAAGCCGACACGGGTTTGGCGCAGCGGCTGGCGCTGGCCGGCCGGCAGCGCGTGGTTGATGAGTTTTCTCAGTCGGCCAATCTGGAACGGTTGTGCGGTGCCTTCGATGCGTCGTATCGAACCTCAAAAAAGGTGTCTGACACCTTTTATGCAAAGAATAAGGCGGTGGAAGGATGACGGACACACCCAGCCGCCGCTACTGCCTGATCACGCCGTGCCGGGACGAGGCGCGGTACGCGCGTCGCACGCTGGACAGTGTGACGTCGCAGACGGTCCCGCCGACGAAGTGGGTGATCGTGGATGACGGGTCGAGCGACGAGACGCCGGCGATCCTCGCCGAGTACGCCGGGCGGTTTGACTACATCCAGGTGATCCGCCGTGAGGATCGCGGCGGGCGCAAGGTCGGGCCGGGCGTGATCGACGCGTTCTACGCCGGCTTCGACACGATCGATGCAGATGACTTTGACTACGTCTGCAAGTTTGATCTCGATCTCGACCTGCCGCATGGCTACTTCGAGCAGGTGATCAGGCGCATGGAGGCCGAGCCGCGTTTAGGCACGGCCAGCGGCAAGGCGTACTTCCCCCCGCCGGGCACGGAGGACGAGGCCCGGCGCAACGACGACGGCACGATCGATGCAAGCGACCTGATCAGCGAGGCGTGCGGCGACGAGATGTCGGTGGGGATGATCAAGTTCTACCGCACGGCGTGCTTCAAACAGGTCGGCGGGTTCGTGCGCGAGGTCATGTGGGACGGCATCGACTGCCACCGCAGCCGGATGATGGGCTGGCTGGCGTGCTCGTGGGACGATCCGGAGCTGCGGTTTATCCATCTGCGCGCGATGGGCTCGAGCCACAAGGGCATCCTGACCGGGCGGCAGCGGCACGGCTTCGGCCAGTGGTTCATGGGCACGGGCCTGGTGTACATGACCGCGAGCGCGCTGTTCCGGCTGACGCGGCCGCCTGTTGTGATCGGCGGGCTGGCGATGTGGTGGGGGTACGTGAAGAGCATGCTGAGCGGGGCCGACCGTTATCCGGACCTCGCGTTCAGGAAGTTTCTGCGCGCGTACCAGTGGTCGTGCCTGTGGTACGGCAAGGCCGAGGCGACACGCCGGCTCAACGACGCGGTCGCGGGCCGCTGGCGCCCGCCGGGCCGCGCGTGATTTGGGCCCGGCGGGGTGGCGATGGCCCGCCCGATCGCCGATCCTATGGGGGCAGTTCCGCCTGCAACAAGGTCAAGGGGACCCGACCGTGTCCGAGAACACAAGCCACAACATCCGCGTCTCGATCGTGATCCCGGTCATGAACGAGCAGGACAACATCGTCGAGCTGTACCGCGAGTTGGTCGCGATGATGGACCAGCAGTCGGACGGTTACGAGGTCATCTTCGTGGACGACGGGTCGTGGGACCAGACGGTGCCGCGGCTGAAGGAAGCAGCGGCGGACGACGCGCGGATCTCGATCATCAGCTTCAAGAAGAACTTCGGCCAGACCGCCGCGATGGCCGCCGGCTTCGAAGCGGCGCGCGGCGAGGTCATCTGCCCGATGGATGGCGACCGGCAGAACGACCCGGCGGACGTCCCGCGCCTGGTCGCCAAGCTCGACGAGCCCGCCGACGACCTGGGCAACACCTGGGACATCGTCTCGGGCTGGCGCAGGGACCGTCAGGACAAGATGATGTCCCGCCGGCTGCCGTCGATCATCGCGAACAAGATCGTGAAGAAGCTGACCTGGACCGACGAGATCCACGATTTCGGCTGCTCGCTGAAGGCTTACCGCAAGGAGGTCCTGGAGGATGTCCGGCTGTACGGCGAGATGCACCGGTTCATCCCGGCGATCTGCAAGTGGCGGGGGGCGCGCGTGACCGAGGAGGTCGTCAACCACCGCGCCCGCGTCGCCGGCTATTCGAAGTACGGCCTGAAGCGGACGATCAAGGTGCTGCTGGACCTGATCACCGTCAAGTTCCTCGGCGACTACCTGGCCAAGCCGATCTACTTCTTCGGCAAGTTCTCGATGGCTTTCATGGTTCTGATGGTGCTGTCGATCGGCCTGGCGCTGTTCCAGAAGTTCGGCGTGCTGACGTTTGACGGCGAGCCGGTCAAGCTCAACAACAACATCTTCGTGCTTTTCGCGATGATGACCGGGCTGATCAGCGTGATGGTGCTGATGATGGGCGTGCTCTCGGAGCTGATGGCCCGGGTCTATCACGAGAGCCAGGACCGCCGGCCTTACAAGATCCGCTCGGTCTTCCGTGGCGGCGATGCCTGATCTTGCCCGCGGTGGTCTGTGCCGTCTTGGCTCGGCTCGGCGCTTTTTTTGCGGGTTTTGAGGGGCTCTTCGTTTATCCCGCCGAGTCCGGAACATGATCGCGTTAACGACTTTGTGTATCCGGCTCGGCGTGTTAGCATAACGTGAAGAATGTTTGATGTGCGAGGTCATCGAAGCCGGCAAGTTATCAACAAATACGGCTTTACAATCACACCTTCTTTTTGATTAGCGTTTGAGGCTTAGCACTTAATTAGCGTTAGCAATACCGTGGTTTATGGCCGAACTAGCTTTAATTCGCTACTAATTAATTAATAGCGAATTGGGAATAACTGCTGCTCGCTATTCTTCACTTCTTTTCTTGTATTAACCCAATTCCCCTTCTTTTTGCGTGGGCTGGATTATTATTGGCCTTAGTTCAAGGCCGCGGTTGGCGTTGGACGCGCATTAATTTTTTAACGGCATGGCTTGTTGTCGTTAGAAGCGATTAGGAGAAAGGTAAATGAACCGGGTTGTTTCTGAACCTTCACGCGCCGCGCTGTTTGCCGCGGCGATGGCACTGCCGATTTCTGCACACGCCGTGCCGATGATCGGCGTGCACACGATCGGCGACTCGCTGGTGTCCGGCTCCAACGCCGACAACCGCGAGTATGTCCGCGATTTCTATGGCTACGGCACGCTGCCGGGCAACGCCAGCGACCCCGGCGACGCGGCCTACAACCCCGTGCCGTTCGCCAGCTGGCGGGCACCGTTCCAGTTCCACCTCGCTGACGCGGGCTTCGAGGTTGACATGCTCGGCACCGTCTCGTCGGTGTCGGACCTGCCGGACACGGTCATCGACCCGAACACGCTGCTGCCCGCGACGTTCACGACCTCCGACAACCGCACCTACACCTACGACCCGGACAACGACGCGCACGGCGGCTGGCGCATCGGCGGGACCTACGTCCTGGACAACAACAACGGCGGGTCCACCCTCTTCGATGCCAACGGCGGGGCGACGACCGGCAACGGCACCTTCGTCTATACCCCCGGCCAGCTCCCGTTCGGCACCTTCGACTCGGGGCCGATCGATATCGTCCCCGGCGTGGACAGCCCCGTTGACGGCGTCGATGTGATCGACACCGGCGGCAACGGCCTGACCCCGGACAGCGCCAACGTCTTTGGCCGCGGGATCAAGGACCACCTGCCCGAGATGCAGCCGTCGCTGACCGCTGCGGACGTCGTGGTGCTGCAGGTCGGTGTGAACGACCTGAAGAACCGCGAAGACGTCGAGGGCTCGGGCTCGAGCGTGACCGAGAAGATCGAGAACGGCAACGCCCAGCAGCGCCTCTACGACCTGATCCTGGACATCAAGTCGCGCGTCTCGAGCAACACCGAGATCTACGTCGCCAACATCGCGACGGTCAACGACGACTTCCGCTGGGACACGACCGCGGACGCGCAGGAAGCGATCGAGGCGTTCAACGAGTCGTTCCGCGACACGTACTTCGGCAACGACTACCAGGACGTCGCCGGCTACACCGACGCGCTCGCCACCGCCTCGGGCACCGCCGACCCCGGCGGCCTGCTGGACAACGTCTTCCTGGTCAACGTCCACTACCAGATCGACGAGCTGATCGGCCTCAACGGCGGGGGCACCCCCGACTACAGCCAGGCCATCGCCGATGACCAGCTGCACTGGACCGACCCGGCGTTCGACCACGTCGGCGAGTTCCTGGCCGACGTGATCGCCGAGACGACCGCGGTCCCCGAGCCCGGCTCGGCCCTGCTGCTCGCCGGTGCCGGTGTTCTGCTGTTCCGCCGGCGTCGTCCGGACTGACGTCAGCCGGACTGAAACCCGTCCTAATCGCGCATCCGCCCGTCCCAGCCCGCAAAGGTTGAGCCGGGCGGTGTGTCTTTCCGATGAACAGCGGTGTTAGGGGGTATCGCCATGACCGATCCGAGCACCGAACCTGACGACCGGCCCGCCGAGGCACAGGCCGATGGGGGGCCTGCGTTACCGGACGCCCCGCGCGCCGATCTGCCCGCTAAGCCCCCTGGCTGGGCCGACCGGCATTTTGTCCTGCTCGCCTTCCTCGGCGCCTTCGGGGTGTTGTTTCACGAAGCGCAGTGGTACACCTTCACGACGCACTATGGTCCGATGATCGCGACCGGCGGGGCGCTCTTGATCCTGTGCCGGCCGACGTCGGTCTGGCGCTGGGCGCTGATGCACTTGGGCATCATCATCGAGGTCGTCGAGAAGGGCCCGTTCAGCTCGAACCACACGGTCTTCCACGCGTTCCTGAGCGCGTCGCTGCTCGCCGCCGTCGCAGGGCGCTTCGTCGCCGGCGGGTTCAAGCCGTTGAGCCGGGGCGAGATCTTTAAGACCATCGCGCCCGTTGGGCGCGTGATGATCCTGGTGCTCTACTTCTTCACGTTCTGGCACAAGTTCAACTGGGGCTTCCTCGACCCAGAGATCTCCTGCGGTGTCCAGTACTACGCCGGCCTGCGCGCGCACCTGCCGTTCCTGCCCGATGGGGAGTGGACGGTCTGGCCGTCGATCATCGGGACGCTTGTGACCGAGCTCGGGCTGTTCGCGCTGCTCCTGATCAAACGCGTGCGCGTCTTCGGCCTGCTGTTCGTGCTGATGTTCCACGGCGTGGTCGGCTCGATGAACCACCCCAACTTCTCGGCGATCGCCTACGGCTACCTGATCCTGTTCTTCCCGGTCGAGGGCTCGGGCGTGATGGCCAGGCGGTGGCAGGCGTTCTTCAAGAACCGCCTCGGCTTCGACTGGGCGGTCAGCGGCGACAAGCTGCTCGGGCGGCTCAGACTCGTCGGCACGGTCGCGACCGTCGCGGTCTTCGCCTGGATGCTCTACGCGGCGGCGGTGATCCTCCCGGCGCGCGACCTGCCGATCACGCTGCTGCGCGAGCCCTGGGAAGACGAGCGCAACTTCCTGCAACGCAACCTGAAAAACTTCTTCCAGGTCTACGGCACGCTGGTGTTCTTCGGCGTCTACGCCGTCGGCCTGTGGGGCACCACGCGGACCTGGCCCAGGCCGTTTTTCCGCTTCCGCCAGGCCTGGGTCTATATCTTCCCCGTGCTCATGTTCGCCCACGGGATGGGCCCGTACTTCGGCGGGCGGACCGACTCGGCGTTCTCGATGTTCAGCAACCTCCAGACCGAGCCGGGCCACGCCAACCACACGCTCATGGCCTGGACGCCGCACTTTTCCGACATCCAGGCGGACCGGGTGACGCTCTTAACCAGCAGCGACCCCGAGCTGATCGAGTTCATCGGTGACGGCCACGCGCTGCACTGGTTCGAGCTCAAGCGCTACGTCCAGCGGAAGGCCGCGGCGGGCGAGGGCGGCTTCTCGCTGTCGTACCTGCGGGGCGCCGATATGCTGGGCGTGATTGAAGCGGACCGCAAGACCGGTCGATTAGTCAGGGTAGAAAACGCCGGCGAGGACCCCGAGCTCAACGAGCCGATCCCGCTGTTCATGATGAAGTACATGTACCTGCGTCCGTATAAGCATGCCGAGCGGAACACCTGCGGCCACTAACGACACGGCCCCGCGCCCCCGCCGGGTGGCGATGGTGGCGGCCTGCCCGTTCCCCTTCGAGCGCGGCACGCCGGTGCGCATCCACCGCATGTCCGAAGCGCTCACGGCGCGCGGGCATCAGGTCGAGCTGGTGACCTACCACCTCGGCGACCGGTCGGTGGACCTGCCGTTCAACGTCCACCGCATCCGCGATGTGAAGACCTACACGAAGACCGACGCCGGCCCGAGCTACCAGAAGCTGGCGGTCTGCGACCCGCTGCTCGCGCGGCTGCTGCGTCGGGTGATCCGCGAGCAGGGCTGCGAGGTCGTGCACGCCCACCACTTCGAGGGGCTGCTCACCGCGCTGTGGGCGACGCGCGGGATGGATGTGCCGGTCGTGTTCGACTGCCACACGCTGCTGATGTCGGAGCTGCGGTACTACGGCATGGGGCTGGTGAAGCGTGCGAAGGTCGGCATCGGCCGGTGGTTCGACGCGAAGCTGCCCCGCCGGGCCGACTTCATCACGGCGGTCACCGAGGACATCGCCCGCCAGTGCGTCGAGCGATGCGGCGTGCCGGCGGACCGCGTCGCGGCGGTGGTCAACGGCGTGGAGATCGACACGTTCACCATCGCCGACCAAGACGTCTACCGCCCGGCGCACGGCAAGCCGACCGCGGTGTTCACCGGCAACTTCGCGGCCTACCAGGGCGTCGAGCACCTGTTCGAGGCCTTCGCCAAGCTGAAAGCGCTGGGCAGCGACGCGCGGCTGATGCTTGTCACGCGTTCGCCGATGGGCGAGCTCGAAGCGCTGGCCAAGCGGCTGGACATCCTCGACCGCATCGACCTGGAGGCTGTCGATTTCGCCGGCGTGCCCGCGCGGCTGGCCGGTGCGCAGGTCGCGGTCAACCCGCGCATTGATTGCGATGGCATCCCGCAGAAGCTCTTGAACTACATGGCCGCGGGCAAGCCGACCGTCTCGTTCGAAGGTTCGGCGAAGATCCTGCGCGACGGCGTCACGGGTGTGCGCGTGCCCAACGGCGACACGGATGCCTTCGCCCGCGCGATCCACGAGTTGATCACCGACCCCGCGCGGGCCCAGGCGATGGGCACTGCGGCGCGCGAGGAGGTGCGCACCGAGCGTACCTGGACCGCTGCGGCGCAGAAGATCGAACACGCTTATGACGTGGTGCTGAAGACGGGCATGCCCGCCGCCGCGACCCCGCAAAGCGAGCCGGCCTGACGCCTGCCCGTTTCAACCATGACCACCCCGACGCCTACGACACCTGAAGTGACCGCCACTGATGCGCCGAAGCTGCCGCTGGACGCGGCCGCCGCGGTCGCGGTCGTCATCGTGAACCACAACGGCGGGGACAAGCTGCTCAAGACGATCGCCGCGATCGCCGACCAGCCTTACACGGTGGAACAGGTCATCGTCGTGGACAGCGCCTCGGATGACGGCAGCCCGGACCGCGCTGCAGAAGCTTACCCGCAGGCCGCCGTGATCAAGCTCCAAGACAACGTCGGCCCGTGCGTGACGCGCAACACCGGTGTTGACCGATGCAACGCCCCGTGCGTGCTGCTCCTGGACAGCGATGTCTACGTGCAGGCCGAGACGATCGCCCAGATGTTCGCGGCATATGAACAAACCAAGGCCGCGGTCGTCTGCCCGCGCATCGTGCTGTTGCCCGAGGGCGACATCCAGTGCGAGGGCGCGACCAACCACTTCCTGGGCACCTCCGGCATGCGGCACGGCTGGACGCCGATCGATCAGGTCGAGCCGGAGCGCGCGTTCGTAGACGGCGCGATCTCCGCGGCGCTGCTGGTCGAGCGCGCGTTCTACCAGGAGGTCGGCGGATTCGACGCGTTCCTCTACTTCTACTACGAGGACCTGGAGTTCAGCCTGCGCACCCGCGCGCTGGGGCGCAAGATCGTCTGCGAGCCCGCCGCCGTCGTGCTGCACGACCGCGGCGCCGGCACCGCCGGGCTGAGCTATCGCGGCAAGGGCGGCTACCCGCGCCGGAGGATGTTTTTGCAGCTGCGCAACCGGCCTGCGCTCGTCTTGATCTACTTCCGTTTGCGGACGCTTTTGTTTCTGTCACCGGCGCTGCTGCTGTATGAGTGTGTCAGCCTTGCCGCGGCATTCGCGAAAGGCGCGGGCGGCGCGTGGTTCCAGGCCTGGCTGGGCGTATTCAAGATGCGCCGCGAGATCCTTGAGCGCCGGCGCCACATCCAGCGCAACCGTGTAACACCGGACCGCGACATTTACACCGGCGGGCCGGTCCCGCTCGCGCCGGGCTTTGTCACGAGCGGGCTGATAGGCGTCTCTGTCAAAGTGCTCAACGCCGTCTTCAACAGCTACTGGAAGCTGGTCCGCGGATTGATCGGCTGAGGCAACCGATGGATGACACGCATCAACAACCCGTCCTCAGCGTTGTCGTGCCGTGCAAGGGCGCCGCGACGCTTGGGGCGTGTCTCGACTCGCTGTCGCCGGACACGCAGGACTTCGGCCGGCCGTACGAGGTCGTCGTCGTCGACGGCTGGCACGACGACGCGGTCGCGGAGATGTGCGAACCGCTTGAGTGGGTCAGCCTCGTGCGCTCACGCGGCAACCTCGTGCCCGGCCCGGCGCGGAACCTCGGCGTCGAGCACGCGCGGACCGGCCTGATCGTCTTCCTCGACGCCGACTGCGTCGCCGAGCCGACGTACCTGTCCGCGGCACACCGCGCACTGACCAGCGGCGCACGCATCACCGGCGGGCCGATCATGGACGCCCTGCGCAGCCCCGTCGCGATGGCGGACAACTACGTCCAGTTCGCCGACTTCCCGCCCGGCCGGGCCGATGGCGAGGTCGCCTGGCTGCCGACCTGCAACTTCGCGATCCACAAGCAAGACTTCGTCGCGGTCGGCGGGTTCGTCGATACCGGCATGCCGCTGGGCGAGGACCCGATCCTCTGCTTCGAGGTCGGCCGGCGGACGCCCGGCGGGGTGCGCTTCACCGCCGACCAGCGCGTGCGCCACCGCGGCCGCGCCGAATTGAAAGCCATGCTCCAGCACCACCGCACGTTCGGCTACGGCCGCGCGGTGCTTGGCATCGAGGTCAAGCCCTGGCAGCGCCGCGTCGGCCGGTCCGTCTTCGCCGTGCCCGCGATCGCCGTGTGGCGGTACATCTACCTGATGCGGCGGACGCTGAAGTGGGCGCCGCCGCGCGCCGGGCGTGCACTGCTGCTGACCCCGATAACGCTGGCGGCGCTGCTCGCCTGGGCCTGGGGCTTTCGGGCCGGCTGCCACCAGCCGATACAGGACGTGGGCACCGATGCGCTGGCGCCGGAGGCGGGCGGGGCTGGCTAAGCCCGGCCAACCTTGGTATAGGATGGCCGTTCAAGGGCCTGAACAGACAATAACGATACCGATCAGGGCGGGTGAGCAATGGCAGGCAACGTACGTGTGGGGCTGATGGGCTGCGGCCGGATCGCGCAGTTCTTCCACCTTTCAATCTTGGGCAGTACGCCGGGTGTCGAGCTGACCGCGGTCGCGGAGATGGACGACACGCTGCGCGCCCAGGCGCAGGCCGCTGCGCCAGGCGCAAAGGCCTACAGCGATTACAAGGACCTGCTCGCGGACGACAACGTCGATGCCGCGGTGGTCTGCCTGCCGACGGGGATGCACGCCCGCGCCGCGGTCGATGCGTTCGAGGCCGGTAAGCACATCTATCTCGAGAAGCCGATCGGGCTGACGCTCGAGGAAGCGGCGCAGGTCATCGAAGCCGAGCGCACGTCTGGCAAGTCCGGCATGATCGGCTTCAACTACCGCTTCCACCCGCTTCACCAACAACTGAAATCACGCATCCAGTCCGGCGAGATCGGCAACGTCGTCGCGGTCCGCTCGGCGTTCTGCGCCGCCAAGCGCGAGCTGCCCGGCTGGAAACAGAGGCGTGCAACCGGCGGGGGCGTGCTGCTGGACCTGGGCACGCACCACGCGGACCTCGCGCGCTTCCTCCTTGATGATGATGTCGTCAGCGTCAGCGCCGCGGTGCGGCAGATGAACTACGAGGGCGACTTCGGCTCGATGCGCATGCAGCTGGGCAGCGGCCTGGTCTGGGACGGCACGTTCAGCTCGCAGGCCTCGGACACCGACACGATCGAGGTGCTCGGCGACCGGGGCATGCTCCGGCTGGACCGCTACGCCGGTTCATTGGAGCGCAACGAATCCAAACCCGGCGCCGGCCTGGTCAAGCGCGGCAAGCGAGCGCTGACCGATGCGCAGGGCCTGATCAAACGCACGGTCAGCGACCCAGGCGAGCCGTCGTTCAAGGGCGCGCTCACGGCGTGGGCCGATGCGTTGTCTAAATCTTCGGACATGCCCGCACCGCTGATCGATGGCGCGCGCAGCCTGTCGGTGATCTGCGCCGCCGAGCAGTCCGCCGAGCAGGGCGGGGCGTCGGTCGACCTGCGTGGGCTGATGAGCAGCGTCGCCGGTGGCGCGCCGACGCCCGCCGGGGCGGCCTGATGAAGGTCCTGCTGGTCAACGACGCGGCGACGCCGCTGGGCGGGGCCGAGCACCTGACCCTGTCGCTGCGCGAGGTCTACCGCCAACGCGGGCACGACGCGCACATCTTCGCGTCAACCTATGGCGAGCACGCCGGCGAATGCCGGGCCGACGCGACCTGCCGCGCGTTCACCGGCCCGGCACAGGGGCTGATGCGGTGCTACAACCCCTGGTCAGCCGCGGCACTGAAGCGCGCGATCAAGGAGTTTGATCCGGACGTCGTGCACGTGCGCATGTTCCTGACCCAGCTCTCGCCGAGCATCATGCCCGTGCTGCGCGGCCGGCCGCACCTGTACCACGCGACGGACTACATGATGGTCTGCCCGGTCGGCCACAAGATGCTGCCGGACGGGCGTGCCTGCGATGTCCCCGCCGGCGCGGTGTGCCGGAAGGAAGGCTGCGTCAGCAGCGGGATGTATCTGCCGATCCGCTTGCAAACAAGCCTGCTGCGCAAGGGTTTGAAGCACGCCAGCGCGATCGTCGCCAACAGCCACAACACCAAGGCGCTGCTCGAGCGTGACGGCGTCGGCCCGGCGCGCGTGATCTGGAACGGTTGCGTGCCGGCCGAGGCCCGCCCGCCCTTGAACGGCGAGCCGCTGGCGGTCTGCGTCTCGCGGCTGGAGAAGGAAAAAGGTGTGCACATCCTGATCGATGCGTTCGCGCTCGCCGCCGAGCGCGTGCCCGAGGCGAAGCTGACGATCGCTGGCGACGGGTCGATGCGTGCCGAGCTGGAACAACAAGCCGCCAACCACGGCTTATCGGATCGCGTCACGTTCCTCGGCCGGGTCGAGCGCGACCAGCAGGCCGAGTTGTTCGCCAAGGCGTGGGTGCAGGTCGCGCCGTCGCTGTGGCGCGAGCCGTTCGGCATCGTCGCGGTCGAGGCGGCCTTCCGCGGGACCGCGGCGGTCGTGACCGGTGGGGGGTTGGCGGAGATCGTCGAGGACGGCAGCACCGGCTACGTCGTCCCCGCCGGCGACGCGCACGCGATGGCCGACCGCCTGGCGACGATCCTCTCCGACCGCGCGCTCGCCGAGTTATTGGGCCAGCACGGGCGGAAGCGCGCACTGCACGAGTTCACGCTCGATACCATGGCCGACCGTTTTCTGGAGCTGTACCGGGAAATCACAACCGATCCGAAACCGGGGCCCGCACCCGCCGCAAAGGAGCGGCACGCTTAAGCCGATAAAGGCAACACCATGGAAATCACCGAAGACATCAAGAACCCACCGACCCAGAGCCACGTCAACACGCCGGACCAGCCGCCGGTGCTGTCGGTTGCGCTGCAGAGCTGTGACAGCCTCTACACCCAGCGGACCACGCTCGGGCACCTGCGCAACCAGACGATCGCCGAGAAGCTGGAGATCGTGATCGTCACGCCATCGACCGACGATCTGGAGAAGGTCAAAGAGCTGCTGGACGCGTTCCAGGGCTACAAGCTGGTGACCTGCCCGGCCGAGGCGGGGATGAGCATTATGCGCGGGCTGGGCATCCGCGCCGCCACCGCGCCCTACATCGCGATCGGCGAAGACCACTGCGCCCCGCACCCGACATGGGCGGAGAAGATCGTCGAGGCCTTCGAGCTGCCCGAGCAGTACGCCGGCGTCGCCGTCGCGGTGCACAACGCCAACCCCAAGTCGATGCTGAGCTGGGCCAACCTCGCGTTCGGCTACCTCAACTGGATGGCGCCGGTCAAGCGCTGCGAGGTGCAGATGATCCCCGGCTCCAACGCGGTGTTCCGCAAGGCGGCGCTGGACGTGTTCGGCGACGAGCTTCTGGATATGTTCGGCCGAGAGGGCGGGCTGCAGGAAAAGATGGCGGCGAACGGCGCGAAGTTTATCCAGTACCCCGACGCGAAGGTGTTCCACAAGAACCTGGCGCTCTGGTCCTCGACCTGGGAGCTGCGGTACTGCGTCGGCGCAAACCTCGCAAACGCGAAGATCAAGCAGAAGAACATGGGCATGGGCATGCGGGCCATCCGCTCGCTGTTCACGCCGGTTGACGGCGCGTTCCGCATGGTCAAGATCGTCAAGCGGCTGACGCAGCGCGGCTACAAGCTCACACCGAAGATCCTGGTTGGTGGGTTCGTCGCCTCATCGATGCACGCGCTGGGCATGTTCATCGGCTTCTGGAACGGCGGGGAGGGCGCGGAGATGAAGCTGTACTGGAGCGAGTTCCACCGCGACCAGCACATGCTCCCCAACGAACGCGGGCGCAACGTTGTCTTGGACCACTGCCCGGAACTGGAAAGCGACGCGTCGTACCAGCCGGTCCCGCTGTAAGGTATCGGGCAGGTTCCCGCGCTCATCGGAACGATCGGCCGACGCGATGACCCAGGCCCACGACGCACGGCAAGACGCGCTGTTCGACACCGACCGCGGCGACCTCAAGGCGCGCTCGGCCAAGGGCGGGCTCGCCGCCGTGTTCGGCCAGGGCGCGGTCTTCCTGCTCGGCATCGGCTCGATGATGTACCTCGGCCGGGTGCTCGAGCCGGCGGACTTCGGCCTGATCGCGATGGCCTACAGCCTGCTGCTGCCGGTCCTCGAGGTCCGCGACGCGGGCATGCCCTCGGCGATGATCCAGCAGCGCGAGCTCACCCGGGGACAGGCCGCGGCGCTGTTCTGGCGCAACTGCAGGGTCCAGCTGATGGTGAGCATCACTGTTGCGCTGCTCGCCTGGCCGATGGCGCGGTTCTACGGCGACGAGCGGCTGACGCTCATCATGCTGCTGTTCGCGTTCACGATCTTCTGCAGCGGGCTGACGCTCTTGCACCGCAGCCTGCTCCGCCGACAGATGCGCTTCGGCGCGGTCGCGAAGATCGAGTTCGGCGCCGAGTTCACCGGCGTCGCGGTCGCCTGTATCAGCGCGGCGCTGGGCGCGGGCTACTGGTCGCTGGTCTTCCTGCAGATCGCGGCGCAGTACTACCGCACGTTCGCCTACTGGGTCGTGAGCCGCTGGCTGCCGGGCCGACCCGGCCGGGGCAACGGCCACGACATCGATTCGATGCGCAGCTTCAGCCGCCGGGTGACGTACTCGAGGCTGATCGAGCAGTTCGTCGGCAAGCTCGACCAGGTCCTGATCGGCTACTTCTCGACGCAGGCGGCGCTGGGCCTCTATAACCGCGCGTTCAAGTGGTCGGTCATGCCGCTGCGCCAGCTGCTCACGCCCTTGCAGCAGGTCATGGTCTCCGGATCGAGCAAGCTGCAGGACGAGCCGGACAGGTTCCGCAACTTCTTCCGCCACGGCCTGACGATGACCCACGCGATCGTCATGCCGGTGATGCTCTGGTTGTTTGTCGCCGCAGACGACTTCATCCGCATCCTGCTGGGCCCGAAGTGGGGCGACGCCGTGCCGATCTTCCGCGTGCTCGTGCTCGGCGGGCTGGCGGGGACGACGGTGCTGATCACGCGCTGGCTCTACCTCGCCGAGGGACGGACCAAGGAACAGCTCCGCTGGTCGATGCTGTCGATGCCGGTGCTGGCGGTCGGGGTGTCGGCGGGGGTGCCGTGGGGCGCGTTCGGTGTCGCGTGCGGCTTTACGATTACGACCGCGCTGCTCGCCGTCCCGCGCGTCGCCTACGCGGTGCGCGGATCGATGCTCAAGCAAAGCGACTACTGGCTGAGCGCCTGGCGTCCGCTGATCGCCGGCCTGGTGGCGGGCGCGCTCGCGCTGTGGCTCCAGGAGGTGCCGATGGCTGAGGCCGCGTACTACTTCCGCGCCCCCGCGGTCTGGGCCGTGTTCTGCCCGGCCTACCTCGCGGCGTTCTGCCTGACACCCGGCGGGGTCAGCCAGGCCCGCAGGATCCTCGACAACCTGCGCTCCGTGCGCGGCTAGAAAACGCGATCCTATCGGGCCTTGTTTGGGAGCGTGTCCGCCGCTGCGCGTCCGCTCAAACCGCTGGCCGACGCCCGTTAAACTGCCGATGACTCCGCTGGGGTGAGCCTGCGCCTGGACGCCTGGCCGCACGCTTTGCAGGGATTACCGGAACCATCGATCCATGGGCCTAGAACGATTCGTGATCATCGCGGGCGCCGCCAAGTGCGGCACGTCGTCGCTGTTCCAGTACCTGGCCCAGCACCCAGCGGTCGCGCCGTCGCAGCCCAAGGAGCCCAACTTCTTCGCCTCCGACGAGAACTGGGCCAGGGGCCGGGCGTGGTACGAATCGTTGTTCGAGTTTGACCCCGTGCAGCACGCCTGGGCGCTCGACGGATCGACGTATTACACCAAGCACCCGGACTTCACCGGCGCGCCCGAGCGCATGCTCGAGTTCGGCGGGGAGTACCGGATTGTTTACGTCGTGCGCAACCCGCTCAAGCGTGTCGAGTCGCACCTGCGGCACCGGCTGATGCACGGCAAGATCACGGCCGACACGCCGGTCGAAGAAGCGGTCGTGCAGACGGTGATCGATCAGAGCTGTTATCAGATGCAGTGGTCGCGCTACGCTGAGCGGTTTGCGCCCGAGCAGTTGTTGCTGCTGGATTTTGAGGACGTGACAAAGCGCCCGGCCGAGGTGCTTGAGCGCTTGTGCGGCTGGCTGGAGATCGATTCGGGTTACGCGTTCAAGGGCCTGGGCCAGGTGCACAACAAGAGCAAGGCCGATGGGGTGGCGTACAAGGTGCTGGAGAAGCTGCCGGTTTCGAAGGGCGTGCGGAACCTGATCCCGCTCTGGATACGCGAGGGCATCCGCAACAAGCTCAGCAAGCCGCTGCCCAACACCGCGAAGCTGCCCGAGCACGTGAGGGACTACGTCTGGCGGCAGATCCGCGACGATGTGAAACGGTTTAGTGAGGCGTTTGATTTTGATGTGAACCGCTGGGACCTGCCCGAGCGGGTCTGAACGGTTGGTAGCGTCGGCGGCAAGACGCAAGCGGCGTGATGGTTCTCCGAGATGTCCTTTAACAGCACAACCTTTGCGATCTTCTTCGTGCTGGTCTACGCGGGCTACCTCGCGCTGGGTCGAAGTGCGCGCTGGCAGAACATCCTGCTCTTGGTCGGCAGCTACGTGTTTTATGGCTGGTGGGACTGGCGGTTCTGCGGCCTGCTCGCGGCGTCGACGGTGATTGATTACTGCGTCGGCCGAGCGATGCACGCGGGCAACGATGACAGGCTCCGCAAGCGTCTGCTCTGGGTGTCGCTGTGCGCCAACCTCGGCATGCTCGGCTTCTTCAAGTACTTTGACTTCTTCGCCAAGTCGGTCGAGTCGGGTTTCCAGACGCTGGGCTGGGAGGTCAACCCGCTGCTGCTGGATGTCGTCCTCCCGGTCGGGATCTCGTTCTACACCTTCCAGACGCTCAGCTATACGATTGATATTTATCGAAGGAAGATCGAGCCGACGCGCGACTTCTTCGCGTTCGCGTTGTTTGTCGCGTTCTTCCCGCAGCTGGTCGCCGGGCCGATCGAGCGCGCCTCGCACCTGCTGCCGCAGATGCTCCGCCCCCGGAAGATCCAGCTGCCGGAGTTTCACGCGGGGCTGTACCTGATCCTCTGGGGGTTGTTTAAGAAGGTCGTCATCGCGGACAACATGGCGCCGATCTGCAACGACGTGTACCAGAACTACTGGGAGTTCCAGGGGCCGTCGCTGATCATCGCGACTGTCGCGTTCGCGCTGCAGATCTACTGTGATTTCTCGGCGTACTCGGACATCGCCCGCGGCTGCGGCAAGCTGCTGGGCTTCGACCTGATGGTCAACTTCCGCCTGCCGTACTTCGCGGTCAGCCCGAGCGACTTCTGGCGGCGGTGGCACATCTCGCTGTCCACCTGGCTGCGCGACTACCTGTACATCCCGCTGGGCGGCAACCGCGGCGGGGCTTTCAACACCCAGCGCAACCTGATGATCACGATGCTGCTAGGCGGGCTGTGGCACGGCGCATCGTGGAACTTCGTCCTGTGGGGCCTGTTCCACGGCCTGATCCTCGCGGTCTACAGGGTCGCGGACAAGCGGCCGATCGACGCGCCGGTGGTGACGCTGGGCGACCGGCTGGGCTACTTCACGCGCATCGGGATCATGACGGTGCTCACGCTGATCGGCTGGGTGCTGTTCCGCGCGACCGGCGTTGTTGACGACAGCACCGGCGAGGTCGTGCGCGGCTCGATGGAGCAGATCGGGCACATCCTGACGCAGTGGGCCGTCTCCGCGGACCTCGGCTACGCGCGGATGATCGGCTACGAGGTCTGCTTCTACGCGGCGCCGCTGATCCTGGTGCAGATCGCCCAGCACCGCAGCCGGGACATGATGGTGATGACGCGGCTGCCGGTCGTGCTGCGCGGCGTGTGGTACGGTCTGCTGCTCGCGGGCCTGATGGTGCTGGGGGCGCGCGAGGCGGTCGAGTTCATCTACTTCCAGTTCTGACCGATTGATGAAAGGAATGTGCCCAATAACGGTAGGGTTCATGGATTGGGGAGGGCGAGGCCCCCGCCCTCCCAGGTCAGTGTTCAACACGTTTCGGGATTAAGAGGACCATGGCAAGCTCGCCCGGAGGCTACAACCCGCAGGAGACGCAGGCGCACGACCGCCTGCCGCGCGAGCGGCTGCGCGCGGTCGGCGTCAAGCGCGTGGTGGCCGAGTGGCTGATCGCCGGGGTGGTCCTGCTCGCGGTCAACGCCGCTGCGTTTGCCGCGCTCGAGCGCTACGACCCCAACCGCTTCCGCGTGCAGGTCGCGCTCAAGTACGAGCTGCTGCAGGAGCAGGGCGGGCAATACGACAGCCTCATCCTCGGCGACTCGACCCCCAACCAGGGCGTCATGCCCGCGGTGCTCAATGAGCAGGTCGGCGGGTCCTGGCTGAACCTCGCCACCGTCGCGAACATGCTCGCGGTCAGCGACGCCTGGCTCTTGCAGGATTTCATCGAACGGCACGGCCCGCCTAAGCGCGTCTTGATCTGCCACGTGCCGGACATGTGGCCGCGCGGGGTAGACCCGCTGGTGTTGTCCGAGGCCGACGTCCCGATCCTCGGCTTTGGCGAGCTCGACCCGTCTTTGGAGCTGAGCCGTGGCGATCAGCTGCAGATCTTCAAGACGCGCTACCTGCCGCTGTACAGCAAGAACGACAGCCTCAGCCGGATGACGATCAAGCCGTGGAAGATCGAGGACCTGCGCGGGATGTTTCAGGACGACGGGTTCATGCCGATCGCCGAGCAGGAAGCGGGGCGGGAAGAAGCGATCCAACACGCCATCGCCGAGCACAAGAAAAAACCCTTCAAGGTCTCAGAGGTCAACGAGCAGGCGGTGCAGCGCATCATCGCGCTCGCCGAGCAGCACGGCATTGAGGTGTACCTGACGACCGGCTCGGCCTCACGCGAGCTGGCTAAGTCGCCGGGGTATCGGCGCAACTTCGACGCGATGATCGAGCAGTACCGCGCGTGGGCAGCGCAGAGCAACCGGCTGACGGTGATCCTGCCCGAGCCGCAGACCTTTGCGGACGAGCTGATGTTTGACGAGGACCATGTGACGCGTGAGGGCGCCGAGGTGTGGACCACGCGCCTGGCCGAGGCGATCCGCTCGGCCGAGTTGGATGCAGACGGAGACGAGGCGCGATGATCAGCCCGGCACAACCCGGCCTGCCTTACACCGCGCAGACGACCGCGCGTGGGCGGTGGATCGCGATCACGGTGATCGTGCTGGCCACGCTCATCGGCGGTGGCGTGCGGCTGCACGACCTGGGCGGCGGCGGGGTCTGGTTCGATGAGCTCTACACACTCCGCGACCTGACCGATGACCACAAGGGCAAGTCGCCGACGCGCTGGCTCGGCTACCAGCCGACCAGGTGGGTGATGCAGGCGCAGGGTGTCTCGCCTGACACGATCCCGGGCGAGCGGTACTACGAATACAAGGATGCGGGCTTCACGCTTGCGCAGGCAAGGCTCGCGGCGTGCCTGCTCGGTATCTTCACGATCCCGCTCCTGGCCTGGTCGGCGTGGCGGCCGTTCGGGCCGGGCGTCGCAGCGGTGCTCGCGGTGCTGATCGCGCTGTGTGTCTGGAATGTCGGCTGGTCGCAGGCGACGCGCTTCTACACACAGGTCGGACTGCTCGGTGGGCTGGCGGTCTTGTGGTACATCGACGCGGTCACGACCGGCAGCAGGTGGCGCTTCGCCGGGGCGACGGTCATGGTCGTGCTGGCGTACCTGACCCACCCGCCGGCGCTGACGATCGGCGGGGCGTTGATGCTTGATGCAATCGTTCGTTTGGCCCGACGCCAGCCGTTGAACTACGGCGTCTGGGGCTGGTCCTGGGCCGTCGGCTCGATCGCGGTCTGCCTCACGGTGTTTACCTACGAACGCCGGTGGCATCGGCGGTACGACTTCACTGCAGGCGGGTCGGTCGGCAGCGCGGGCGAGGGCGGGCCGCTGGCGCAGAGCCCGATGATGGTGCTGGTCTACTTCGCGATCATGCTCACGCCGGTGCTGGTGGCCGCCGCCATGGTCGGGCTCTACGCCGGCCGCCGGCTGCGCGGTGTCTGGGTGCTCGCCTTCGCGGCCATCGTGCCGCTGTTGGCGATCACCGCGATCTCTGCGTCCGGCGGGTATGCGCACGCGCGCTACGCCTACGTCGCGATGGCCGGCTGGCTGGGCCTGGGCGCGGTCGGCTTGTCGATCCTCGCCCAAGTGATGCGCCCCAGGCTCGGGCCGGTCCTCGCGTGGTCGCCCGCGGTGCTGCTCGTCGTTGCGATGCTGCCGACGCTGGGCAGCTACCTCACGACCGGTCACCGCTTCATCGAGCCGTTCCACCTCGGCTGGCAGGCGGTTGCGGATCAGGTCGAGCCGGGCGATGTTGTTTTCGCCGAGCGTTATGAGGTCGCCGAGTACTACCTCGGGCGTGACGATGTGTACTCGCTGCCGGGGCGGATCAGTGCGATGGACGAGCAGGCCGGCGGGCGCGAGGCGTGGATCATACGCCTGTCCGGGAACTCGCGGGGCCCTCGGCAATGGGAGCCGGCCGAGGACCCGCGCATGCAGTTGTTCTACCGAGCATCGGGCGCGGTCTGGCTGCCCCGCCGGGAGGTGTCGGTCTACCGTCTGTCGCCGCCGGGGGTTGGATCGGCCGACCAAGCGAACGCGGGGGGCCAACCATGACCGCGACACCGGCAACCCATGAATCAACGTCGGCCGAGCCGCCCGCCGAGCGCGAGCGCGTCGGCATCCACGGCGTTGGGTTCGACCGGGTCACGATGGCCCAGGCGGTCGACCGGGTCCTTTCTGCCATGGCCCTGGGCGAGGGCGGCTGGGTCGTGACGCCGAACCTGGAGATCCTCCGCCGGGCATCGAAGGACGCGGCCTGGCGGGACAAGATCAATGCCGCGGACCTGGTCGTTGCCGACGGGATGCCCATCATTTGGGCAAGCCGGCTGGGGGGCTGCGCGCTGCCCGAGCGGGTCGCCGGCTCGTCGATGATTGAGCCCCTGGCCAAGTCCGCGGGCGAAAAGGGGGCCCGGGTCTTCCTCCTGGGAGGCAACCCGGGCGTCGCGGAGCGGGCAGCGGGGCTGCTGGAGCAGCGCTGCCCGGGCCTGGTGATCGCCGGGACCGAGTGCCCGCCGATGGGCTTTGAGGCCGACGATCGGTATATGGCCGGGCTCGAAGAAAAAGTTGTTAATGCAAATTCAGACTTGGTTTACGTCGCGTTGGGGTCACCCAAGCAGGAGCTGCTGATCCATCGGCTGAGGCACGCGGCGCCCAAGGCGTGGTGGCTGGGCATCGGGATCAGCCTCAGCTTTTTAACCGGCGAGGTGCAACGTGCCCCTTTATGGATGCAGCGGCTTGGGTTAGAATGGCTACACAGGTTAGTGCAGGAGCCCAGACGGCTGGCCAAGCGCTACCTGGTGAATGGCCTGCCGTTTGCAGTGGTTTTACTGCTCAGCGGCCTGCTTAGGCGGGTCAGGGGTGGCGGTTCGAGGTGGCCGGATCGCTGATTGTAAGGCATGCTTATACAGGCCTTTGGGCCTATGCATGTCTGGGTCGCGCATCGCCTGTCCGTCCACGGACTCGGCGGGCAAGGGTGGGGCACGCGGGTGCCCCGGGAGAAAGGACGGCGTCGCCGATAGGCGGTGCCGGGGAGAAAAGCCAGGGGCACATGATGACCTTGCGGTACGTTGAGCATGAAGTCGATCAGAGGCAGGCCCAGTCGCCGGCCCGCCGACCGTTGTCGGACCTGCGCGCGGTGGTTCTGCTCGCCGGCGAGGTCCGGGCGAACACCTTGCGGAAACTGACGGGCCGGGCCTCGCCGAGCCTGCCGGTGGGCGCGAGCCGGACCGTGCTGGACTGCTGGCGCGAGCAGCTGATCACGCTGGCTGAGACGCTGGGGATCGAGCAGCTGCCGGTCCGCGTCCTGATCAGCCGCGGCAGCGGGCTCGAGGAACGGACCGAGCGCTTCGGCCCGGTCCAACTCAGCATCGAGTACGACCCCTCGTCGCTGCGCGGCACCGCGGGGCTGTTGAGCGACATCGCCCGCGCGTATGACGATGACGACCGGCTGCTGGTCACCAGCGCCGGCCAGATCCTGTTCGAGCCTTTGATCCGCATCGCGATGGACCTGCACCACGCCGGCGGGGACTTCACCCTCGGCACCGACCCCAACGGCGTGCCCTGCGGGCTGATGCTGTTCCGTGCCGGGTGCATGCGTTCGGTCAACCCGATAGGATTCTGCGACCTCAACGAGCAGGCGCTGCCCGAGCTGACGCAGACGCACGACGTGCGTGTCGCGCGGCTCGCGTCGCCGGTCGCGATGTCCGTGCGGACCCTGCCCGGCTATGTCGGTGCGCTTCGGTCTTATCACCACCGCGCGTCGGGCCGTTGCGACGTGGGACAGCCGTTCGATGAGCAGTGGCGTCCGACGTTCGGTATTGTCGAGCCGGGCGCGACCGTCGGTTCGGATGTCGTTGTCCATGACTCGGTCGTGCTCAAAGGCGCCAGGATCGAGAGCGGGGCGGTGCTGGTGCGCAGCGTGGTCTGCCCGGGCGCCGTCGTGCCCGCTCACGCCCACGTCGTTGATCAGGTCGTGCCCGGCGCGATCGGGCCCCACCGCTGAAACACGGCCGGAGCATGAAGCACAAACCCAAGGCCATCCAGATGCTCGCCCGCAACGGTTGGCGGTCCTCCGACGGGGTGCGGCTTGCGTTGACGCTTGCAGCGGCGATCGCGCTGACCTGGCCGGCGTGGAACGACATGGCCACCGCCGCCATCCTCAACGACTACGCCCGCCCGATCGTCCTGGTCATCCCGATCATGTGCTGGCTGATCTGGGTCCGGCGGGCGCGCTTCCGCTTCATCCGGCCCGGCAGCTCGAGCATCGGCTGGGTCGTGCTCTTCGCCGGCCTGCAGTTCTTCTTCATGGCTCACCACCTCTACGGCCTGCGGTCGGCCTGGCACCTGGGCGCGGTCCTCATCGTCGCCGGCACGATCTTCGCCTGCACCGGCAACTCGGTTGTCAGGCAGTTCCTGCCCGCCTGGCTGTTGATGCCGCTGCTCGTGCCTGTGCCCTACACCCTCGCCGCGCTGATCGCCACCCCGTTCCAGCTGTTCGAGGCCTACGTCATCGCGTCGCTGTACGGCGTGTTCGGCGTGGGGGTCGAGGTCTTCTGTCACAACCCCGGCGGCGCGAGGCGCCTGGTCGTTGGCAGCACGTCGCTGCCGCTGGATACCGCTTGCAAAGGCCTGCCGACGATGCTGTCGCTGCTGTTGATCAGTTACGGGTTCGTGTTCGGCTCGCCGATGCGCCCGCTGGTGCGCGCGTCGCTGCTGCTCATCAGCCCGGTGGTGGCGCTGCTGTGCAGCGCTTTGGCCTTGGGCGGGACGCTCTGGCTGTACGACGGTCGGTCGGCGTTGATGACCGCGGACCTGATCCGGGCGTTGTCCGAGTGGGCGACGCTGCTGCTCGCGTTCCTGCTGATCGCCGGGGCGCTGCGCGTGATGGTGTGGGCGTCGGTGCCGGTGCACCAGTACCACCTGGCGTCCGCGTCGCGGTAGCGGGTGTGCCGGGGCCGATAACCCGGGTCGCCCGGGGTGGCCAGACCGCGGCGGGGGCATTAACCGCTCACGCAGACCTGCCGATGATCCCTCTGGCCGCGCGTGTTGAGCGGTGCGCGGTTGGGATTCAGGAAAACCCCTCTTTGCGGGTACAATCATGATCCAACAGGACCCGCCCATCCGGGAAAGAGGTGGGAGCGAGACCCCGATGCCGAACGATCCATACAACGGTAGTACCGACCCCTATGACCAGGAGCAGATGGAGGCCAACCAGCGCCGCATGGTGCTGCTCAACCTCCTGCGCGGCCGCTGGCACTGGGCGGTCCTGCTCGCCGTCGTGCTCGCGACCGTCGGCGGCTACCTCGGCTACAACAGCCAGGAAGACGTCTACAACGCGCGCTCGTACATCGACTTCAAGTACGACTACAGCAACATCCCGATCAACATCACCGACCTGTCGCTCTACGAGCCCTACGTCAACTTCGTCAACGGCGAGCGCCGCAAGCTCAAGTCACTCGAGGTCATCGAGAACGCGTTCAGCCAGCCCGAGTGGCAGGAGCACCTCAGCTCGCGTCCCGACCACCTGGACGAGGTGACGATCTCCGACTTCGCCGGCAGCATCGAGGTCTCCAGCCCTGACAAGAACGAGACGATTGTCTTCGTGTCGGTCGACAACGAGCACCCGGCGACGGCGCGCGCGGGTCTCAACTCCCTGCTCGAAGCCTACCGCGAGCTTCAGCGGCAGGAGACGACCGACCAGTACGGCGAAAGCCTGCGGATGCTGACCGACCGCAAGGCCGAGCTGGAAAAAGAGCGTGCCGGGATCGACGCGCAGATCAAGCAGGCGCTGCCCGACGAGAGCGCCGACGGCCTGCGTACCCGGCGGCAGATCTTCGAGACGCTGCTGACCAACTTCGAGTTCGAGCTCAACGAGATCGACCTCATCCTCAAGCCCTTCAGAAACCTGCGCGAGAACGCGGACCCGGCCACGATCCAGGAGCTGATGCTCCAGGACCCGGAGATGGTGGAATTGCTCGAGAACAAGCAGGCGATCGAGCAGCGGCTGGTGACGATGCGTGAGGTCTACGGCTGGGGGGAGCAGAACCGGGCGGTCCAGCAGGAACGCCGCCGGCTCGCGCTGGTTGACCGTGACATCGCCGAGCTCGAAGACGAGTGGTCCCGTGACGCGGCCCAGCTGGTCGAGGAGCGGCTGCCCGCGCGGATCGAGGAGTTGATGGCCAAGCGGCAGGTCATCCTCGAGAAGGTAGAAGAGCTGAACGCCCAGGTCGCCGACCTGACGACCAAGCTCAACTCGGTAGCGGCGCTCGAGCGTCGGCGTGCCGACAACAAGGAAAGCATCACCTCGACCGAAGACAAGATCAGGAACTTCAAGGCCTCGCAGGAGCTGCTCGCCCAGGAGAACATCTCGCGGATCGAGATCGGCCCGCCCGCCGCGACGCCGACCGAGCCGTGGAACGCGGACAAGCGCAAGCAGATGGCCGGGGTCGGCGCGATCGCCGGGTTCTTCATCGGCTTCGGCCTGGTGATGGCCGTGGGCCTGATGGACCGCCGGCTGCGCCACGTCGAGGACACCACCGCGGGCCTGCCGGACACCAACGTGCTGGGCATCCTGCCGACGCTGCCGGCGAGCCTGAAAGACCCCGAGGACGCGGAGACCGCCGCCCACTGCGTGCACCACATCCGCACGCTCCTGCAGATCGGCGGGTCCAACCGCGTGTTCTCGATCACCAGCCCCGCCGCCGGCTCGGGCAAGAGCTCGTTGGCGACGGCGCTGGGCATGTCGTTCGCCGCCTCGGGCGTGCGCACGCTCGTGATCGACTGCGACCTGGTCGGCGCCGGCCTGTCGCGCCGCATGGGCACGGTCGTGCACGAGCCGCTGGACGCGGTGATCCGCCGGCAAAACCTGATCGACCAGGCCGACCTCGCCGGCGCGCTGACCCAGGCGACCGCGGGCGCCCGGCCGCTGGATCAGCTGCTGCTCGAGCAGGGCCTGATGGACCAGGACCAGCTGGACACCGCGGTCCGCTTGCAGCGCGACACCGCGCTGGGCGTGCTCGATGCGTGCTCGCCCTCGCGCCTGCGTTCGTGCGTGGCGGCGACGGACGTGGACAACTTCTTCATCCTGCCGGTCGGCCGGGCCAGGCCCTCGGACGCGAGCAAGCTCTCGCCCGCCGCGATCCGCGAGCTGGTCCGCCAGGCGCGCGAGGCGTTCGATATCGTGCTGATCGACACCGGCCCGGTGCTCGGCTCGCTCGAGGCGTCCATCGCCGCCGCCGAGGCCGACGCGACGATCCTGATCGTCTCGCGTGGGGACAACAAGTCGCTGGCGGCGCGCACGCTCGCGCAGCTCCGCTCGGTGCGCGCCAACGTCGCGGGCGTCGTGTTCAACCACGCGCTGGACCGCGACCTCGCGCACACCTCCTACGCCTCGGCGGTCAGCCAGGACCGCCGGGCCAGCCGCGGCGTGCGCAAGGCGCGCCTGGACCAGACCCGGACCGCGCGCCTCGGCCCCCTGGGCACGGCGGTGGCGAGCTTCAGCGACGAGGACGAGAACCCCGCCGGCAGCAGCAACGGCGCGGCCGTGCACCCCAACGGCTCGCGCAACGGCACCGACCGCGAAGACACGGATTGAAACGAATCGATTGATCGAGTGGGGCGGGCATCCTGCCTGCCGATCGGGAACCAGCCCGAAACCGCTCGTTTTGCGATTCCACCGCAACGGCAGGCCGGAAGCCCGCCCCACCGAAGACGCCTTTGATCGTGAGATGATCACCCCCGCCGACACCCAACCCGCCACGCCGCCGCGCGACGGCGAGCTGCCTACCGTCTGGGGCCTGGACCCGATCATGCTGCACGACCGGTTCTGGGCCGCCCGCGGCGTGCAGGTGGTCCGGCAGGGCGAGGCCTCGGAGATCGTCAAGCACGCCGAGCTCTATCTGCTGACCGACCCCGACTCGCTGTCTATCTTCCGCATGGGCCGGCTGATCGACACGCTGAGCTGGCTGAGGCCGCAGGTCCTGTTCGCGCGCATCCACGACACGCACGACCCCGGCTACCGCGAGCGCGTCATCACCGACGACCAGGACAACTTCGTCCGCTTCGAGCGCATGTACCGGCAGATCGACTTCCGCCTCGGGCGCGTCGCCGTGACCGCGCACGAGGAGATCGCCCGGCAGTGGCAGGTCGGCGGGCAGCCGCGCGAGGCCTGGCGCAGCCTCCGCCGATCCATCCCCGCGCACCAGCGCACAACGATCTCGGTGGACGGCTGTGTATTCAACCGCCGCGACGACCGGCACGTCAGCGAGTTCGTCCACGAGCTGGTGCATATCTGGCAACGCCCCGACGCCACGATCCCCCGCGCCCACCGCCTGGCCGGCGAGGTCTGGAGCGACCGCTCCGCCTCGGCCCGCCACGACACGCGCTTCGTCGGCCCGGTCTGGGTCGGCACGGGCCGGGAACTGGAAGGCATCGCGTCGGTCGTCGGCCCGGCCGTGCTCTGGGACAAGCCCGAGCTGCGCCCCGCGGTGGACCGGCTGGAGTGGAACGCGATCGAGCCGACCGAGCACTTCGCCGACACCCAGCGGCGCTCGACCCGCCGGTCTTTCTACCGCGTCTCCAAGCGCCTGTTCGATTTCGCCTTCGCGCTGGTCATGCTCGCGTGCACGCTGCCGTTCTACCCGCTGCTGATGCTGCTGATCTACCTCGAGGACGGCCGGCCGTTCTTCTTCGCCCACCACCGCGAGTCGATGGGCGGCAAGGAGTTCCCCTGCCTCAAGTTCCGCACGATGTTCAACAACGCCGACGAGATCAAGCAGCAGCTTGAAGAAGAGAACCAGGCCGACGGCCCGCAGTTCTTTATCGAGAACGACCCGCGCATCACGCGTATGGGCCGGTTCATGCGCAAGACCAATATCGACGAGCTGCCGCAGTTCTTCAACGTCCTGCTCGGGCAGATGTCGGTGGTCGGCCCGCGCCCGAGCCCGTACAAGGAAAACCAGTACAGCCCCGCCTGGCGCGAGGCGCGGCTCTCGGTCCGCCCGGGCATCACGGGCCTCTGGCAGGTCAAACGTTCGCGCGAGCCGGGCATGGACTTCCAGGAGTGGATCCGCTACGACATCCACTACGTCGAGAACGCCTCGTGGAAGATGGACTGCTACATCCTCTGGGGCACGTTTAAGATGATGGCGGGCATGAAGGTCTGAGCGGCAACGGCTGGGAGGGCGAGCCTCCGCCGAGCCGCGCTTCCTGTGATTCGCGGCTCGGCGGGGGCCTCGCCCTCCCGTGTCAATCATGAGTATCCGTTGATCACGCGCTATTCCCGCCGCGCATTGGAATATCCCGTGGCCCGTCGGGGTTGCTTATGCCTAGGCTGACCGTTCTTTTCTCATGGAGCCGTACGATGACTACGCCGCGCCTGTCGTTTCTTGCCGTCCCGTTCATCGCCTTGCTGCTGCTGGCGGCCGGCTGCGTGACCCATGGCACCGAGCAGGCCGGCCCGGCCCGGCCGGCCGTTGGTGAAACCGCGCCGAGCTTCGCGCTCAAGGACCTGGACGGCAAGACGCACTCGCTGCGGCGCCTGTCCGCCGACGGGCCTGTCGTGCTGGTCGTGCTGCGCGGGTACATCGGCAAGCAGTGCCCGCTTTGCACGCGGCAGGTCGGCGGGCTGCTCAGCGAGGCCGAGGCGTTCGAGCAGCGCGGCGCGCGGGTGGTCTTCATCTACCCCGGCCCGGCCGAGGACCTGAACAACTACGCCAGAGCGTTCATCGCCGGCAGTAATCTGCCCGGCCACTATTCGCTGCTGGTCGATCCCGACTTCGAGCTCACCAACCGCTACGGGATCCGCTGGGACAAGGGCACGAACACCGCCTACCCCGCGACTTTCGTGATCGGTCAGGGCGACCGCGAGGTGCGCTTCGCCAAGGTCAGCAACAGCCCCGCCGGCCGCGCGACGCCTGCGGAGGTGCTGGCGGTGCTGGATGACAAGCCCGCCGAGCGCGCGACGCGGCAGCGCCGTCGGCCGGGCGGGTATTGAATCAACCCTCCGTGATAGAGCGGCCTGTGCGGGCCCGATCTAGCCCAGCCACACCCACATCAACAGCGCTTGGAGCGCCAGCATCCCCGCGGCGAGCAGGATGGCCTGCCCGGGCTTCTCGGTGAGCGTGCCGAACAGCGGGCGCTGCTGCGGGAGCGGGACCAGCGCGAGCTGCGACTCGCTCGCCGCCGGGCACTGCTCGGGCGCGATGCCTCGGCGGGCGCGGTCCTGCACGATCGCGAGGATCAGCGAGCAGTCGAACGCCGTCAGCCCCATGCGCTTGCCGGTGGCCATGAGGACCTCGCGTTTGGCAGGCGGGAGGACATCGCCCTCCAGCGACTCGGCCGTGCGGATCGCCAGCACCCAGCGCGGGTCGGTCGCGCCGTGGATCGGCGTGGGGTTCTCGCTGGGCGGCTTCATGTCCGGTGCCGCGCTGCCGACCAGTCGCAGCCTGGGAGATTCGACGGGGCGGTCAGATCGGCTTTGAGTTATCGGACGTCGGCGGACCCGACGCCGGATCCGCCCGGCCACGCGACCGCCTCCCGGTCGTGCCGGTTGCAGCGATTGTGCGGGCGTAGGTGTGTCGTTAGGCATCGTTTGGTTCCAGCCCTGTAAAGCTATCACAGAAAACGCGTGCGCCAAGAGCGGGCGCAACGGATTCACCAACCCGGCGGTTCAGGTCATGCGGTTTCGCAGGGGTGGAAGGGGACTGCACGGAGGATACTGAGGGGGACAGGCATTCCTGCCTGTCAAAAGGCCGAAGGCCTGACCCGAATATTTTGCCGGCTGTGCCGAACGACAGGCAGGAACGCCTGTCCCCCTGATTGCTCTATCAAAGCACCGGCAGCGACACCGTGCCCTCGAGCTCGTCTACCGGCCGGGCGATCAGGTCGTAGTCTCCGCTGTCCACGATCTGGCAGCGGACCAGCTCGCCGGGCGCGAGCGTCTGTTTCGTGTCCACGTAGGTCGTCGTGTCGATGTCGGGTGCCTGCTGGTAGGTCCGCCCGGCGTAGCGCGTCATCGGGGCCTTGATGCCCTCGTACTCGACCTCGGCGAATTCGTCGTCGATCAGCACCTCAAACGCCCGGCCTTCCTCGGCGAGCGCCTCGTTGCGGGCAAACACGACCTCTTGCTGCGTGCCCATCAGCTCGTCGATGCGCGCCTGGATCACATTGTCCGGGATCGCGTGCTTCGCATGAGCGGCGCCGGCCTTGGTGCCCGGCTCGGGCGAGTAGGGGAACACGCCCATGTTGTCGAAGCCGAAGTCCCTGACGAAATCGACAAGTTCCTGGTGCTGCACGTCGGTCTCGCCGGGGTAGCCGGAGATAAAGGTCGTGCGGATCGTCATACCAGGGATCCGGTCACGCAGCTTGCCGAGCAGCGTCTCGATCAGCTTACGGCTGGTCTTGCGGCGCATGTTGTCGAGCACCTCGTCGTTGATGTGCTGCAGCGGCATGTCGATGTAGGGCAGCACGTGTTGTAGCTGTGCGATCGTGCCGATCATCCCGTCGGTGAAGCAGGATGGGTAGGCGTACATCAGGCGCAGCCACGCCCCGCCGAATTGGGAGGCGAGTTGGTCGAGCTCGGTGAGCATGCCCGACAGGCCTGCGCCGTAGCCGATGTCTTCGCCAAACGAGGTGGTGTCCTGACCGATGAGCGACAGCTCGAACGAGCCGTCGTTAAACAGCTCGGCCGCCTCGGCGAGGATGCGCTCGACGGGTTTGGAGCGCATGCGTCCGCGGATCGAGGGGATTGTGCAGAAGGCGCAGCCCTGGTTGCAGCCCTCGGAGATGCGCAGGTAGGCGTAGTGGCGGGGGGTCAGCCGCAGGCGGGCGTTGTCGGACTCGAAGTAGCCGAGTTCGGTGCCGCCGGCGATGTCGCGGTTTTGTTTGGCGATCGTGGCGTTAGTGGCGATGGAACTGTAGACGGGCAGCTCGATCGAGGTCTCTTTCAACGCCTCATTCGCCGCGGCCGAATTCCGGGGGCCGCGCACGGCGGTGACGATGCGGTCGCGGTCGAACACGCCGACCATCGCGTCGATGTCCGGGCACCACTCGAGCATCTTCGCCTTGTGCCGCTGGACCAAACACCCCGCGACGACGACACGCTTGACCTTGCCCTGTTTCTTCAGCTCGGCGGCCTGGTTGATCTCGTCGATCGACTCGATCTTGGACGCCTCGAGGAACCCGCAGGTGTTGATGACCACCGCGTCGGCGGCGCCCTCGTCCATCAGGTCCGCCGGCACGGGCGTGATCCCGTCCTCGGCGAGCAGCCCCAGCATCTTCTCCGAGTCCACCAGGTTCTTCGGGCAGCCCAGCGAGACAAAGGCGACCGAAGCGATGTCGGGTTGTGTGGGGGCGGATGGCATAGCCCGGTATTTTACCGGGGTTTGAATCCGGCGGCGCTGGCATGCTCGGAGCCGTTGGTCTCTTCAATTAAAGGTGCCGCCCCGTGCCCATGATCGTGGTGCTTCATCTCGAAGTGCGCGATCGCCCAGGCGATGGCCAGGCCGATGATCAGGGCGGCGCTGAGCGTGGCCTTGTCGTGCTGGTGGAAGTGCAGCTCGGGCAGGACATCCGACAGCGCGATGCATAGGAAGATCCCGGCGGTGAAGGCCAGGGCGTTGCCGACCACCTGCGAGTGGGCATCGTGCTCGTTGGCGAAGTTGAACATGAAGATGCCCGCGCCGATCGGCACGGCCAGGGCGAACAGCGCGTTGATCAGGTGCCCGGTCCGGCGGGACCAGCCGCTGGTCGCGACGAGCGCGAGCAGGGTCATCGAGTCGAACGGCTTGTGGAAGACGATAACCAGGAACAGCGCGAGCCCGGGCAGGGCGACATCTTTGTCCGCGGTGATCGAGGCGCCGAGCGCGACGCCCGCGATCAGCGAGTGCAGCACCAGGCCGACCGCGGCGCCGGACCAAGACAGCGCGGGCTTGTGGTCGTAGTGCGGCGACTCGGTCGAGTCGTGCTCGCAGGGCTGGTCGCCGTGGTGATGGTGTTGGGCTGCCGTCCCGCTCTCGGAAACTTCCGGGGCTTCCGGGGGCGGGGGGTGGCTGGGCAGGTCGTGCTGGTGGAAGTGGAAGAAGCGTTCGAGCAGGAACATGGTGAGCACGCCGGCGACGGCCCAGAGCATGAGGTTCATGTCGCTGTTGGGCGACATCATGGCGTGGGGGATCATGTGCAGCAGCGCGACGCCGAGCATGAACCCGCCGATGAGCGAGTTGGCGATCTGCAGGCGTTTGTGGGTCAGTGTGATGTGCAGGGGGATCCACCCGCCCAGCAGGGAGGCGGCGATGATCAGCACGCAGTAGAGGGCGAGGTAGGCGGCGGGCGTCATGAGAGGCGGTTTTCAGCTTTAGTGCTGGATTATGGCTCACGGCACCGGGCCGGGCAAGCAACGGCGGCGGGGTCTGCGATTATCGGCCGATCCTGCGGTTTCCGATCGACCTGCCGGGCTTCGCTTCAGGACTTGATCCCGCCTGCCGATGCGGGTAAAACATAGGTGTTGAGCGGCCCGTGTTCGGGCGTGTCAACAGCCCCTTCCATCCGATGGCCGGCCGACGCAGAGCGCTTTGGCGCGAGTCGACCGGGAAATAGCAGGACTGTCCTGTTGCCACCGGGTATCCCGGCCGAGCGTCCGTCCTCCGGTATTGACCGGGCGGTCCCGGCGGGGTGTGCGGGATCGGGGAGCCGGAGCTTGACTCCAGTCTTCTTTTTATGCCACGACGGGCCGGTGCCTGGCGGAGACCGCCTTCGCCCCGGGACGTGTGGCGGTGCTCAAGGCGTTGACCCGCCCGGGCACACTCTTCTTTCACCAGGCCGCGCCCGTCACGGGACACGGCCGCGAGTGACGCAGGCATGAGCCAGGACAACACGGATCAAGACAAGGACACCGCGGTCGAACCCGAGGACAGCGGCGCTGCGCCGACTTCCACCGCGACCGAGGACCAGGCGCCCGCCGACGAGGCCAACGGCCAGGCCGACGGCAACGGCGAGCAGGCCGAGGGCGAGGGCAAGCCGCGCAAACGCCGGCGGTCGCGCCGGCGGCGCAAGTCCGGCAGCAACGGCGAGCAGGGCGAGGGCGCCTCCAACGGCGAGCCGGAAACCGAAGAGGTCGTCACCGGCATCTACGAGCAGGGCCCGAAGTCCGACGGCCGGCTCCGCCAGCTCGGCGACACCTTCCTCGCCTATCCCAAGGACCCGGTCGTCGCCAGCCACCTGGTCGAGAAGTACGGCCTGCGCCCGGGCATGATGCTCGAGTGCTCGCTGGGCAAGCCGTTCGGCGGCGGGCCGCAGCAGAGCCAGCAGCGCGGCGGCAAGCAGAAGAAGGTCAAATACAACGCCATCGACCCGCAGGCCAAGCGCGTCAAGGACATCCTCAAGATCGAGGACCAGGACCCCGCCGAGTTTGCCAACCTGCGCGAGTTCGGCGAGATGACCATCATCATGCCCGAGCCGCGGCTGACGCTGGAGTACCCCGGCTGCCCGGACGCCTGCCGTCTGATCGACCTGTTCTGCCCGATCGGCTACGGCACGCGCGGGATGATCGTCTCCCCGCCGAAGGCCGGCAAGACGACGCTCTTGCAGAACATCGCGCTGGGCGTGCAGCACAACCACCCGGACTGCGAGGTCTTCGCGCTGCTCATCGATGAACGGCCGGAGGAGGTCACCGAGTTCCGCCGGAACGTGCCGTGTACGGTGTGGGCGTCGAGCAACGACCACACGCCCGAGCGGCACCGCGGGCTGGCGATCGCGGCGATCGAGCGCTGCCGGCGCCTGGCGGAGATGGGCAAGGACGTCGTCGTGCTGATGGACTCGCTGACACGACTTGGCCGGGCGTTCAACACCGCGCCGAATATGGCGCAGACCGGTCGCACGCTGTCGGGCGGCCTCGACGCCGGCGCGATGACGATCCCCAAGCAGATCTTCGGCGCCGCGCGCAAGTTCGAGGAGGGCGGCTCCCTGACCATCATCGCCACCGCGCTGGTCGATACCGGCAGCCGCGGGGACCAGGTCATCTTCGAGGAGTTCAAGGGCACGGGCAACATGGAGCTGATCCTGGACCGCAAGATCGCCGAGCAGCGCATCTTCCCCGCGATCGACCTCGCCGCGTCGGGCACGCGCAACGAGGACCGGCTGATCCCCAAGGAAGAGCTGACGACCGTCAACGCGCTGCGCCGGCGACTGTTGAACATGAACCCGGTGATGCAGGTCGAGCAGCTGCTCAAGGCGCTGCAGCGGTTCGAGACCAACGCCGACCTGGTCGGCAGCCCGCAGACCAACGAGGAGGCCCCGCAGCAGCGCCGCGGCGGCACGGGCGGGAACCGGACGCGGTTCTAAGCAAACCTTTTTATTGTCTGTCTCGCTCGATTGACAGCCGCGACGCGACGCGTCGCCGGCGCGCATTGACACGTTGATCATGCTTTGCCGGCGACGCGTCGTGTCACGCCCGTCTTCCGATACGTCGCGCGGTATCTCAGTGAGCCGATTATCATTCGGGGTACGCGATGCGCTCCTGCATGTTCCTCATCCTGTTCATGCTCGCCGGCTGCCAAGGCGCGCCGGTGATCGACCGTGCGCAGCTCGATGAGCGTTACGAGCAGACCGCGCTGGCGGAGGGCGTGCTCTCCGCGTTGCCGCTCCGGGTGGACCCCGCCGACCCGCCGGTCGTGGTGAACTGGTGGTACGCGGGCTCGAGCGACCGGTGGCACCTGCTGGTCTTCCGCGAGCTGACTTGGGATGAGACAGGCGAACCGGCCGGGCGCGAGCTGCGGTACCGCGTGCCGAGGGATGAGTTGTCGGTCGCTTCGGTTTTCGCCTCTACGCGCGACGCCGGGCGGTGGGTCCCGTTGTACGAGGCGGTGGCGGGCATCGCCGCGCCCGCGGACACGGTGACGACGTTCCAGCGGCGCGGCACGGTCCAGCCGGCGCACGTTGCGCCCGAGCAGGTCGAGCCGGGTGATCAGAGGCCGGTTGATCTAAAAGATGAATAGGTTTGTAAATGTTCCACAGCTGCGGACGGGAGCCGTGCGGCGAATGCTCACACCACCATCGCCGCTTCCGTCGCCAGCCAGTACACCTCGATCATTGTGCTGACGACCGGGTACCCGCCGAAGGTCGCGGGGATAGATGCCGCATCGGCGTCGTCATCGATCGGCCGGAAGGCGACGGGGTGCATGCCCAGCCGGTCCGCGGCGTCCAGCTCGTTCAGCGACCCGCAGGAGACGTACAGGCACTTGTCACCGGGCAGGCCGAGCTCGTGGAGCGCCCGCCGCATGACACGCGGGTCGTCGTGCCGGCAGCCGCCGCTGGTGGAGAGCAACTCGAGGTCTAAGTGCTTGGCGAGCTCGGTCCGCTGGAGCATGATCCGCACGTCAGGCGGGACGTCACCCACCGCCGCGGTGAGCACGCGCGCGGCGCGCAGGCGGGTCAGCGCCCGCACCGCGCCCCGGCGGGGCTTGAGCGTCCGCCGGATGACGCGCTCGCGCTGCTCGGCCAGGCGGCGGCGCAGCAGCGGGCTGAGCCGGATGCCCAGGTCGTCGCACACCGCCTGGAGGTTCGACTCGATCCACGGCATCTCGATGTCGTACGGCGTCTGGTGCGCGTGCTCGAACCAGCAGGACGCGAAGCGGATCGGGTCCACGTGCAGGCTCTTGGCCTGGAGCACGGCGGCGTTGAGCGTGAAGCTCGGTGGCGGCTCGACCAGCAGGGTCCCGCGAAGATCGAAGATGACGGCGTGGTGTCGCATGGCCCGTCTCGTACGCCCGGCCGGTCGGCCGGCGTTAGAGCAAGTATCGGATTCGGGGTAACCCACCATCATGCCAACCCCCGGATCGCCGGGCATTCCGTGGCTGGTGCGCGTGCATGCACCGGCTGCGGCGGGGTGGAAGGATAGACAAACCGCTGTGAACCTGTGCGGGTTGTAACGATCCGTCGATGGTTATGAATGCGCTGATTCCGTCAACGCAGCGATGATCTCCGCGCCGCGCGGGTGCTCGGCGACCCAGCGCTGGATCTCTTCGAGCCGCGCGACACCGTCCTGCCCAAGCCGCTCGGTCAGACGCTGCTGGTCCGCCTGCTCGCGGGCCTGCCGCCGGACCTCGGCCTGCCAGGCGTCGGTGAAGACCTGGTGCGCTTCGCGGTGCAGGCCGGCTTGGCGCAGCGCGGCCCACTCTTCGGCGTCGAACCAGAACCCGCCGCACGACGAGCAGCGGTCCAGGTGAAACGCCTGCCCGAAGCCGACCGCGACGCGGCGCATGTAACGCCCGCAGTCCAGGCAGAGCTTGCCCGCCGGGCTATCGCTGTCGGGTTGAATCAATGTGGGTTCTTCGCCGTGCGGCCCGGCGTCCTGCCTGGCGATGCGCGCGTTGAGCCAGTCGAAGTACTCGACGCCGTTGACCCAGCTGCCGGTGCAGGCCGGGCAGGTCAGCGCCTTGAGCGCATCGGACAGATGCCCGGGTACGAGCGTGGTGTTCTCGCAGTTCTGGCACAGGGCGGAGTCGTTTGCCATGACCCGATCGTATCAGGCGGGGCTTTGCAGGCCTGGGAAAATCGGGTGTCGCATCGGCAAGGGGACATGACGTGTGCGCGTCTACGCGCCCCCGCGTGGTGACTCGGCGGTTTCGATGAGGGCGCTGTGCAGTGATGCGGCCGCTGCGCCCGGGTCCTTGGCCGAGCAGATCGCCGAACTGACGGCGACGCCCTTGCACCCGTGCGACGTGAGTTCGCCGATGTTGTCGGGTGTGATGCCGCCGATCGCGAGGTGGGGCAGGGCGTTCCAGGCGAGGTAATCGCGCAGGTATGCCGGGCCGGCGAGCACGGGCTTGTGCTTGGTGGTCGTCGGGAACATCGGGCCGACGCCGCAGTAGTCGGCACCGCAGGCGCGGGCGCGCTTGGCATGTTCGAGGTCGGCGGTGCTGACGCCGATGATGGGCTGTTTGCCGGCGAGCTTGCGGACCTCGCGCGGGTCGAGGTCGGTCTGGCCCAAGTGCACGCCGTCGGCGCCCGCGAGCAGCGCGATGTCGGGGCGGTCGTTGACGATGACCGCGGCACGGTTGTTCACGATCTCGATCACCTCGCGCACGCGCTGGAGCAGGTCGGCGCTGTTCATGTTTTTCTCACGGACCTGGATGCAGTCGGCGCCGTTCTGAACCGCGTGCTGAAGCACGCTGCGCCAGTCGTGGTGGGTGCACAGCGGCTCGGTCAGCAGCAGGCATAATCGCCATTGTGTGCCCCGCCCCGAACCCAACGCGGTGAGCAGCTGCTGCGATACGTCGTAGCCGGTGTATCGCAGGCGCTCGGCGGTCGTGGCCAGGTCCGCCCACTCGGGCCGGTCGGCGTCGAGCTTGGCGTACTCCTCGATCACCCGCAAGGCCTCGGACAGCCGCGCGCTGGCGGCGCCCAGCACATCGCGGAGGCCGCTTCGTTTGGATTCGGCGGGCGTGCTCAGGCCGGTGCCGACATCGCCGGGCGTGTCGCGGTGGTAGGCCAGCTCGTCGGTGAGCGGGGTGAGCGCCTGAGCCAGATCATGCCGCATCTGCTTGAGGCGCAGCGACACGGCGGGGTCGTCGAGGACGAAACGCGCGGTCTCTTCGAGCACGCGCAGCGCCTCGCGGGCGCGGTTGGCGTTGGCGTCGATGATGCGGGTCGGCGTGTGCATGGCGGGGGATTTGTGGTCAATCGGTAGGCGGGGGGACAGGCATTGCTGCCTGTCGTTCGGCGAAGCCGAAAATCGATTCGATTCAAGCCTCCGGCATGTTGACGGGCGGGAATGCCTGCCCCCCACATTATTGACCGACAACGGCTAGCGGAGCGCGTGGGGGCGCGACAGCTGTGGCGGCTCGGCCGGTGCGTTCATCGCCGGGCCACGCGACAGCGGGACCGCGGCCAGGGTGTAGGCGGCGAGCATCCACAGCGCGAGGCAGGCGGCGGTCCGGCCGGGGTGGTGGCCGATCGCGAAGCGGATCGAGAGCACTGCTGCGAGCAGCAGCGCGAGCCCGGCGGCGGCGTAGTAGCTCCAGTGCATCGTCGCCAGCAGCGGGCGCTCGGGCATCGGCAGCCAGGCCACCGCGTCCGGCCGGTGGTTGAGCAGGTAACCGACAAGCGGCAGCGCGACGGCCAGGAGCAGCATCAGACCCGCGGCGATCCACCGGCAGACCAGCCAGAGCCTCGCGTGTCTGCCTTCGGACGATAGGTCGTGGAACTGCTGGATGACCAGCCCGGTTGCGACTGATGCGGGTGCGACGGCGATCAGCAGCGTCGCCAGCTTTGTCCGCCCGGGCGCGAACGCGATGAGCAGCAGCGCCGCGGCCAGCCACGCCCAGCCGAGCATCATTTTCCGCCTGGCCTTGCCGGTGGAGGTGCTGAAAGGCTGGGTGAGCGCGGGGATCAGCCAGACCAGCCAGAGCCCGCCGATGGTCCCGGCCAGCGACAGGCGCCAGCCGGCGCGGCGGAGCGTATCGATGGCGCTTTGGTCCATCAACTCGGGTGTGAGCTGATTGATCCACATCTGCCAGACGTCGGCGTTGTGGTCGTGGACGTGCAGGGCCCATGGCGTGACGAGCAGCGCCGCGACGGCGGTCGAGGCGAGCAGGCCCATGATGTGCCCGATGCGGCGCGGGCAGAGCATCGCCAGCAGCACCGTACAGAGGATCGTCGTCGGCACGGCGCGCGGCCCGGCGGTCAGCGCCGCCAGCCCGAGCCCGGCCCCGCACACCAGCCAGCCGACGAGCTGCCGCGGCAGCGACGGCGCGGCGCGCAGCGGGCGCATCGCCCAGAGCGCGCCGGCGATCGACAGCGTTGACCACGCGATCGCGGCCATGTCGGTTGTGGCGTGTCGGCCGAAGCCGATCACCAGCGGCATCGTCATCGCGACCATCGCGCTGAGCGCACCGGTCGTGACCCCGCCAATGCTGTGCCCGGACCAGTAGACCGCGGCGACGAACAAGAGCGCCATCAGCACCGAGCCGGCTCGGGCCCGCGCCAGGTACGCACGGTCCTGAGGCGGCGCATCCGAAGTGCCCGCGGTTGGCTGGATACCGGTAAACATGAATTGGTGCAGCCAGACCCCGCCCGGCGGCAGGTCCCAGCGGCTCGCGCCCTCGTAGACCGGTGTCCATTCCTCCAGTGAGGTCTGCGGGTCGGTCACTGGCGTCTTGCGCTGGTGTGTCTCGGTCGAGATCGCGATCGACAACGACTCGGCCCGGGTCCAGGCCGCGGCCGACCCCAGGTCAATCACCAGCGGCACCGCGGCGAGCACGGCCAGCCCCAGCAGCACAAGCCAGGCCAGGCCGACATCCCGGCGCGGCTTGGGCGCGGTGGTGCTGACGCGCTCGGCGGGCGGTGCCGCCGGGGCGTCGGGCGGGCCCGCAGCGTGGGGCTTGGTGGCTGGTCGGGTGTGGGTCGCCATCGTGATCGTGGGCGGTGAGGCAAGAGGAGATTGTAGTGTCGCGTGGTTGAGGGCGGGCGGCGTAGCGTGATAAAGGGGACAGTCCCCGTAACTCAGTGGGACTGTCCCCTTTATCACGCTACGCCACCTGCAGCGAGGTTCTGCTCCAGCCGCCGAAGGTGCAGGCGGATCCGGGCCAGGCGGTCGCCGTCGAGCCGGCGATAACCGAAACGGACCTCGTAGAACAGCTCGGTCAACGGGATCACCGGCTCGAACCGCAGCGGCTGCTCGTCCGCGAGGGCGCGGGCGAACTGGAACGGCGACTGCCAGTGCTCGCGGGTTTGCCCGTGGCGCTCGAGCA
>JANQKT010000043.1 GCA_028280965.1 Phycisphaeraceae bacterium | reverse complement strand
CGTAGTCGGACGAGGTCGATTCAATCTTGTTGCGGATCTGGGCGATCCGGCCCTGGATGTCCTTGGTCGAGCCGGCCCCCTCGATGATGGTCGTGTTGTCGCCGTCGATCGTGATCTTCTTGGCCATGCCGAGGTGACCGAGTTCGACCGCGGCGAGCTCGACGCCGAGGTCCTTCATGATCGCGGTCCCGCCGGTGAGCGTCGCGATATCGCCGAGCATGGCCTTGCGGCGGTCGCCGTAGCCCGGGGCCTTGACCGCGCAGATGTTCAGGACGCCGCGCAGCTTATTCATCACCAGCGTTGCGAGCGCCTCGCCCTCGACGTCTTCAGCGATGATCAGCAGCGGCTTCTTGGTGTCCTGCACCTTTTCGAGCAGCGGCACCAGTTTCTGGATGCTGCCGATCTTGTCTTCGTAGACCAGTACGAGCGCCTTGTCCAGCTCGACGGTCATCGCATCGGGGTTGGTGATGAAGTTCGGCGAGAGGTAGCCGCGGTCGAACTGCATGCCCTCGACGACGTCGATGTCGGTCTCCAGGCCCTTGCCCTCCTCGACGGTGATGACGCCGTCCTTGCCGACGGTCTCCATCGCGTCGGCCATGATCTTGCCGATCGACGCGTCGTTGTTCGCCGAGATCGTCGCGACGTTCTGGATGTCCTTCTTGCCGTCGATCTTCTTGGCCTGCTTATCGATCTCCGTCACCGCGGCCTCGACGGCCTGCTTGATCCCGCGGACCAGGGCGTTCGCATCATGCCCGGCGGCGACCTGACGCAGGCCTTCCTTGAAGATGGCCTCGGCGAGCACGGTCGAGGTCGTCGTGCCGTCGCCGGCCTTGTCCGACGTCTGGCTCGCGGCCTCCTTCACGAGCTGGGCGCCCATGTTCTCGTTCTTGTCTAGGAGCTCGATCTCCTCGGCGACGGACACGCCGTCCTTGGTCACCGTCGGCCCGCCCCAGGACTTGTCGAGCACGGCGTTTCGGCCACGCGGGCCCAGGGTACTCTTGACGGCGGTGGCGAGCTTCTCGACCCCGGCCAGCAGGCTGGCGCGGGCGTCGGCTTCAAAAACAAGTTGCTTGGCAGACATTAGGCGTAGCTCCTATAGGAAGCGGGAGGGTTCGTGGTCGGCCCGCAGCGATCGCCGCGGGTTGGCGTGAGTGGTACAAGCGGCGGGCCAGATCGGTCGAGTATGACTGGTGCCGGAAAAAATGCTCAAGCCTATATTTTTCAAATAATTACGCACATATCGATCGCTCTCGAGACCGCGAGCAGCAGCCACTGACGTGTCAGGTTGGCAGGCAGCATCTGCGCGGGCTGTCAGGCCGGATCGGCCGGGATCATGCCCGGGCCTACTCCGCGGACCCGGAGGCGGTGAACTCACCGGCTTTGTGCCGCGCCCAGTACGCCTTCAGCTCGCGCTTGACCAGCTTGGCCAGGATCACCCCGCCGAGGATGTTGGGCAGGGCCATGGTCAGGAGCATGACGTCGGCGAAGTCGAGCACGGGCCCGAGGCTCGCGACCGCGCCGACGAACACGCAGGCGACGAACAGCAGGCGGAACACAACGACCGTCTTGAGCCCGACCAGGTAGCCCCAAGCCCGCTCGCCGTAGTAGCACCAGGAGATCATGGTCGAGAACGCGAAGAGCACGATGCTGACCGACAGGACGTAGGGGAACCACGAGCCCAGCGCGGTCTGCTTAAACGCGAAGAGCGTGACCGCTGAGCCGTTCGATTCCTCGACCAGCTCGGGCGCGACGTACGCATCGGTGATCAGCACGACCATCGCGGTCATGAAGCAGATCACGATCGTGTCGATAAACGGCTCGAGCGAGGCGACAAAGCCCTCGCGGACCGGCTCTTTCTGCCGCGCCGCGGAGTGCGCGATCGCGGACGAGCCGAGGCCGGCCTCGCTGGAGAACGCGGCGCGCTGGAAGCCGATGATGAGCACGCCGATCAGACCGCCCCAGGCCGAGTCCATCGCGAATGCTTCGGTGAAGATCAGCCCGACATGGCCGGGGACCTGGCTTAAGTTCGAGAGGATCACGGTCAGGCAGCCGAGGACGTAGAGCAGGCACATCGCAGGGACGATCTTGCTGGTCGCGGCGCCGATGCGGGTGATCCCGCCGATGACGACGATGCCGACAAGCGTGGCGAATATGAGGCCGAAGCCGATGCTCACGCGTGCCTTGAGCGCCCCGCGGCGTTCGTTGTCGGCCTTGACGTCATCCTGCGGCAGCACCTTTGCGATCTGCGAGGGCAGTAGGATCGCGCGGACACGTTCTTCGGCGAGCCCGGCGCGGACCTCGGCGGGTTTCTTACCGGCCAGGTCGCCGGTGGCCGCCGCCGCCAGCTGCTTGTTGTTGAGCAGCGGGCGCAGCACCTCGATCGGCAGCTCGTCGCGCTGCTGCTCGGCGAGAGAGGGTGTCTCGACAAACTGCGAGTAGAAGCCCTCGAAGGCCTGATTGGACTGGAACATGTTGCCCCCGCCGATCGCCGCGCCGATGCAGAACACCGCGAAGATGACCGCGAGGACCTTGCCGAGCGCGCCGACACCGGCGCCCATCTTCTTCAACCCGTGGTCGAGCACGTACATCGGCCCGCCTGAGATGGTGCCGTCGGGGTTCTTGATGCGGAACATCTGGGCGAGGGTGGACTCGTGGAACTTGGCCGCCATGCCGAACAGGCCGAGGAACATCATCCAGAAGATCGCGCCCGGCCCGCCGAGCTTGACCGCGATCGCGACGCCGGCGATGTTGCCCAGCCCGACGGTGGCCGACAGCGCCGAGGTCAGCGCGCGGAACGGCGGGATCTCGCCTTCATCGTCTTTCTTGCTGAACTTGCCACGGACGATATCGATTGCGTGCTTGAAGCCGCGCAGGTTGATGAAGCCGTGCCAGAAAGTAAAAAAGACGGCGCCGATCGCGAGGAAGACCACCAGGAAGCTCGCCTCCGGTCCGCTGACCTTCGGGTCGCCTTGCTTGGTGTCGGGCTTGCCCGATTCGGAAACGGGCTGGTACTTCGTGCCCTTCTTGACCGTGACGACGCGCAGCTCGCCCTCGGCGTCGCGGATCGGCAGCCCGCCCGGCGTGGTCAGCACCGCCTTGAATTCCGTGTCCGCTTCTTCCTCAACCGGTTTGATCTCGTAGACCGTGTTGCCCTGGTCGTCGGTCTCGACGGATTTGAACGCGCCGAAGCTGACATCAAAGAGCAGCGCCCCGAACAGCTTGGCGTTGACGCTGCTCAGCGCGCTGTCGAACCGGTCGCCGAGCGAGGGGTCGCCGCCCGGCTCCACGATGTTGGTGACCATCGGCAGGTCGACCGGCAGATGGGCTTGGTCAGTAAGCGGCTCATCAGCCGTAGCGGGGCCGGCCAACAGCATCACCAGGAGCAATGCGATCGGCCAGGCAGCTTTGTGTTTAGTATTGGCGAGAACGGCCGATCGGGAGCGGTATTGCATCAAGGATGTCTCGCAGAGGCGTGATGATGTCAGGGAAACAAGTGTGCAGGCTGTCAAGTCTGTGGATTACTGTTCGATTGCGATAACACGGCTCGGGCCGGTATCTTCACCCACCAGCCGCGGGTACCCCAGCCGCTCGGACACACGGAGGTTCAGCCGCTGCAGGAGCTCTTGCACCTTCGAACTGTTGCGCTCGGCGGTGAAAGTGCCCTTGAGTGTTGATTGTCCGAGCAGATCTTTGAACCGGTCGCTGCGGTCGGCGAGCAGCAGGTCGGCCTGCCAGAGGCTGGCGGTGAGGCTCGAGTCGCCCGGCTCGGAGTTGATGTAGAGGAAGCCCGCGCCGCTGTACACGCCGACCTCGCGGAAGTAGCCCTCATCCGTCCGTCGGTTGGCGAAGACGATGTATTGGATCGTCGCGTTCGTGGCGTCGGGGTTGATCTGGGTGAGCCCGGCCTTGGGCTGCCAGAGCAGGCGGATGGCCGCGGCCTGGGTCGGGGCGTCCTCGGGTCCCTCGATCAGGACGATCGTGATCGCGTCGTCGCTGTCGTAGACGTAGTAGGCCGCGTTGAAGTCGCCACGCAGGCGCAGCGCGTTGTCTTCCTGGCTGACGATTGCGAGCGCGGATTGGCTGGTCCACAGGGACGATCCGCAGCCGGAAAGCAGCAGCGGGGCGAACAGCAGGCCCAACAGCGTGATGCGGTTCATCAAGACGCCACCTTTCCTGCCGGTTGGCCTTGTGCTCTGTGCTCCAGCGGTTGGGGTGCCGGCGGATCGTTATTGGTTTTTCGATTCAGCCCAAGCAATTCAACCGTGTCACGCTCGACAATCGAACGCAGCTGTTCGCGCGGGACCGAGGGCAGCTGCGTGCCCTGCGTCAGCGTGTTGACCGAGTAGATGGTCTTGATCGCCTGCTCGGGCGTAACAAAGGGGAAGTTGCTGCCGAAGAGCACCTGGTCGATGGCGTGGAGCTGGTGCGACATGAGCAGGGCGTTGAATAGTTGCCACGGCCGGGCGGTCAGGCCGGCGAGGTCGGCGTAGACGTTGGGGTGCTTGGCGAGCAGGGCGACGCCCTCGACCAGCCACGGGTCGCCGAACGCGCCGAGCACGAGCTTGAGATCGGGCAGCTCGCGGAGAACCTCGTCCAGCAGGACCGGCCGTGCGAACTCCATGCGCGCTTCGCGGGCCATGATCGTGCCCGACTCGATCAGCACAGGCACGCCGCGCTCCTGGCATGCCTCGAAAAGCGCCATCGCGCCGGTGTGGGTCGGGTGGAAGCCGGCGGCCGCGGGGTTGACGGTTACGCCGACCAGCCCGAGATCCAGCGCGCGCTCGAGCGACTCGACCGGCGGGGTGTCGGCGGTGGGGTCGATCCCCGCGAAGCCCATCAGCTTGTCCGGCGCGCGGCCGACATAGCCGGCGACCTGCTCGTGCGGGATCGACCCGCCCAGCAGCTTGCTCTCGAAGCCAAGCACCACGGCCGTACCGACCGGGGTCATCGCCTCGGCGTGGTCGTCGGCATCCGCGCTGTGGTCGTCCCAAGGGTCGATCCGTCGGCGGCGCATCTGCTCGGCGACGGGCTCGCCGAACTGGCGGGTCGAGGTCCAGATCCGGGTGTGCAGGTCGGTGGTCATACGTCGTGCCGGGTCGTACCGGGTTATCGGTTTTAGTCGGCGGCGGTGGCCTGATAATCCGCGGCGCTGAGCAGGGCGCTCGCCGCGTCGGGGTCGGCCGGGCGGACCTTGATGATCCAGCCCTCGCCGTAGCAGTCGTTATTGATCAGCGCGGGGTTGTCCAGCACCGCGGTATTGACTTCGACGACCTCGCCGGCGACGCCGCAGTAGAGCTCGCTGGTCGCCTTGACCGATTCGATCTCGCCGAACGCCTCGCCCGGCCTGATCGAGCCCGCGTCTTTGGTGATCTCGAGGTAGGTAATATCGGTCAGCTCATCGACCGCAGGCTGGCTCACGCCGATCACGACCAGGTCGCCCTCGGGCTTGTGCCACTCGTGGCTGGCCAGGTAGTGTCGGTCGTCGGGGGCGGGCATGGCGGGGCTCCTTGGCTCAAAAGATCAATGATAAAGCCTCGGCGGCGGGGCGACAATGCCGCGGGGCGCTGGCTTGCTCGCAAGCCGCATCGATCCGCTCTAACATGCGGGTTGGCCCCAACCGGGCGATACGATCAGCCGATACAACCGACAACGCCTCTTGATATAGACCCAGCCCGCGCCGACGGAACGATATCGGACCGGGCTGCGCAACCCGCCCCGCAACGACCGGACCGCCGATGCCGACGACCGCTGAACCAACGCAACGACACGAGGACGCCGACGTGACTTCGCACCGACTGACCCACCTCAAGCAGCTCGAGGCCGAGAGCATCCACATCATCCGCGAGGTCGCCTCGGAGTTTAAGAACCCGGTGATGCTGTTCTCCGTGGGCAAGGACTCGTGCGTCATGCTGCACCTGGCGCGCAAGGCCTTCTACCCCGGCAAGCCGCCGTTCCCGCTGCTGCACGTGGACACGACCTGGAACTTCCAATCGATGTACACCTTCCGCGACGAGTACATCGTCAAGGAGCTCGGGCTGGAGTGCCTGGTGCACATCAACGAAGAAGGCCTGGCGCAGGGCATCGACCCGTTCAAGCACGGCTCACGCAAGTTCACCGAGGTGATGAACCTCGGCGCGCTGCGGCAGGCGCTGGACAAGTTCCGCTTCGACGCGGCGTTCGGCGGCGGGCGGCGCGACGAAGAAAAATCCCGCGCCAAGGAACGCATCTTCTCCTTCCGCGACCAGCACCACCAGTGGGACCCCAAGAACCAGCGGCCCGAGCTGTGGAACCTCTACAACACCCACGTCGAGAAGCAGCAGCAGATCCGCGTCTTCCCGATCTCCAACTGGACCGAGCTGGACATCTGGCAGTACATCTACCTCGAGAAGATCCCGCTGGTCGATGTCTACTACGCCGACAAACGCCCGGTCGTCGAGCACGAGGGCCAGCTCATCCTGGTGGACGACGACCGCACGCCGCCCGAGCTCGCCGCGACCGCCGAGGAGAAGTGGGTCCGCTTCCGCACGCTCGGCGACTACCCGCTGACCGGCGCGACCGAGAGCCAGGCGACCGAGCTGACCGACATCATCCAGGAGATGCTGCTGGCCACGCGCTCCGAACGCGAGGGCCGGGTCATCGACGCCGACCCCGGCGCCTCGATGGAAGAGAAAAAGCGGCAGGGGTACTACTGATAAACCGTTTGAGGAGGACAGGCATTCCTGCCTGTCAGCACGGCGAAGCCGTGATCATTCCAATGCGACGAAGACGGCTCAGGCCTTCGGCCTGACGACAGGCAGGAATGCCTGTCCTACCGAGAAAACAGATGAACACCGACGAACTCATCGCCACCGACATCCACTCCTACCTCAAGCAGCACGAGGACAAGGAGCTGCTGCGTTTCCTGACCTGCGGGTCGGTGGACGACGGCAAGTCAACGCTGATCGGCCGGCTGCTCTACGACTCGAAGATGGTTTACGAAGACCAGCTCGCCGCGGTCACGACCGACTCCAAGCAGTTCGGCACGACCGGCGGGACGTTCGACCCGGCGCTGCTGACCGACGGGCTCAAGGCCGAACGCGAGCAGGGCATCACGATCGATGTCGCCTACCGCTACTTCTCCACCGCCAAGCGCAAGTTCATCATCGCCGACACGCCCGGCCACGAGCAGTACACCCGCAACATGGCGACGGGCGCCTCGACCTGCGACCTCGCGATCATCCTCATCGACGCGCGGCATGGCGTGCAGACCCAGACCCGCCGGCACTCGTTTATCGCGTCGCTGCTGGGCATCAAGCACATCGTCGTCGCGGTCAACAAGATGGACCTGGTTGACTTCAGCGAAGAGGTCTACGAACAGATCAAAGCCGACTATACCGAGTTCGCCGGCAAGCTCGAGCTGCCCGATATCCGGTTCGTGCCGATGTCCGCGCTCGAGGGCGACAACGTCGTCAATCCTTCCGAGCAAACGCCCTGGTACAACGGCGGGACGCTGATGCACATGCTCGAGAACGTGCATATTGCCAGTGACCGCAATCTGATCGACTTCCGCTTCCCCGTGCAGTACGTCAGCCGCCCGGACCTCGACTTCCGCGGGTTCTGCGGCACCATCGCCTCCGGTACCGTCCGGCCGGGCGACGAGGTCATGGCGCTGCCCTCGCGCAAGACCGCGGTCGTCAAGCGCATCGTCACGATGGACGGCGACCTCGACGAGGCCTTTGCGCCCCTCGCGCCGACGATCGTTCTGGACCGCGAGATCGACGTCTCACGCGGCGACATGCTCGTGCACCCGGGCAACGTCCCCAAGGTCGACCAGGCCTTCGAGGCCATGCTCGTCTGGATGGCCGAAGACGCGCTCGTGCCCGGCAAGCAGTACACGATCAAGTCAGGCGGGACCACGGCGACCGGCGTCGTCAGCGACCTGCGCTACCAGATCGACGTCAACACGATGCACAGCCAGGACTCAGGCACGCTCGAGCTCAACGAGATCGGCCGGGTCGTCATCGACCTGTCGCGCCCGCTGGCGTTTGACGCCTACTCACGCAACCGCGCGACCGGGGCGTTCATTGTCGTCGATAAGATCACGAACAACACCGTCGGCGCCGGGATGATCCTGGACCGGGACCCGGACAGCGCCGCCTCGCGCCGCCGGGAGATCGCCGAGAAGCGCGGCACCGAGATCAAGGTGCACGAATCGCTGGTCGGTGCCGAGGAACGCGCGGCCCGCCTGGGCCAGCAGCCCGCGACGGTCTGGCTGACCGGGCTGACGGGCAGCGGCAAGTCGGCGGTGGCCTACGCCTTGGAACGCCGGCTGTTCGACGAGGGCAAAAGTGCGACGGTGCTCGACGGTCGAAACGCAAGGCTTGGCCTGTCCGCGGACCTGGACTACACCATCGACGACCGCAAAGAAAACCTCCGCCGCGCCGCCGAGGCCGCCCGCCTCTTTAACGACGCCGGGCACATCACGATCTGCGCTTTCCTCTCG